>CAYPKX010000132.1:895-8467 GCA_964411395.1 uncultured Eubacteriales bacterium
CATAGGCCGACCACTGCATGTCGGAGTAAAGGCCGAGGTATTCGATGCCGATATCGCAGTGAAGGAGGTCGCCCCGCCGGATCACGTCCCGGTCGGCGTATTTGGCCGCATCTTTTTTGCTCCGGATGATGTCGATCGAGGGATGAAACCAGGCCTCCAGGCCGAGTTCGGTCACCCGCTGGCGGAACCACCACTCCACGTCCGCTGTCGTCGTGATGTCCGGGACGATGACCGTGTTGGAAAAGAACTCATAAATCAAATCGTGGCTGAGGCCGCACACGTGGCGATAAACGCTGATCTCCTGCGGGCTCCGGGTTTCCAACCAGCCGACGGCAAGCCGGTCGGCTGAGACGAGCCGGCCGGAGAGATCCTGCCCGAGGGCCGCGACCAGCTTGTCCTTCAGGCCGGCGGTCAAGTGGTCGCCGTATCCCCACAAGGTCGAAGTGTTGACCCCGATTCTCTTCGGGTTGAGGGTTCGGATCGTATCGGCCAGGCTCTGGAACTGGGTTTTATTCTTCTTATCCGTCCAGGTGGACCTATACCAACCCCCGATCCCAAAGCTCCCCCCGGAAAGCCGCTCCACCCCTTGGTCCGCCCCCCGGTCGTGGAACATCAGAATGGATGTCCGGGTGACATAGAGACTGGTCGAAGGCAGAAGGGTAAAATACACCGGCCCCGGGTCGGGTTCCTGGGCGATAACGAGCCAGAGGTCGATTCCTTCCCGCCGCATCAGGTCCGGCAGGATGTTGTCGAGCCGCCATCTCGTCCACTCGTCGATGATCCGAGCCCGCTCCCGTTCGGGAAGAATGTTCCGGATATCGGATCCCCCGCGGTCGGAAGGCCCGGCAAGAACCGACCCTCCCCAAGCGATCGAAACCAGGACGAGGAAAACCGCGATTCCCTTTCCGGTTTCCTTTCTTTTTTCGGTCATGCGAGCTTCTCCTTCCCCGTTCTCCCGGCGGCCGGATGCCGTCTCCGGCTCGTTCTCCGCGACGCGAAGCTTCGCGCCTTTTCGGATGCCCCTCGGGACATATTCGGTCGGCCGCCCGCGGCCGTCCGTCGTTTGAAAGCCGTCGTCCTTTTTCGCCTTTTCCCGGAAACCCGCGGATTTTCGCGCCGCCCGTCCGTCTCCGGGATACGCGGCCTATTTTTTTTCGGCGGGCGGCGGCGACTCCTCGAATTTGAGGACGATCGTCTTTTCCGTCCCGGCCCGAAGCAGCCGAAACGCGGCTTCCCCTCCCCAAGGAACGCGGGCCAGATGTATCCGTAATTCGTCGATGTCGGTAAAGCGCTTCCCGTCCACGCTTAAAACGACGTCCCCCTTTTCAAAGTCTTTTCCCCGGGCGACCCCGTCGATGGGCTTGGTCTCGACGACCGGATTGTCCAGGTCGGCGATTTTTTTGAAAGCCAATCCGACCGACGGAAAGGCCGGCCGGTCTTCCGCCTCGATCCCGACGATATAATCGGCCAGAGTCCGGGCCACGACGGCCGTTTTCCCCTTGGGGACTTCGACGGCCACGACGGTCTTCCCCGGAAGGCCGCTCATTTCCGCCGCCCGCCGGTTGAGCCCGAGATTATAAAGAAGGTGGCCCGAGCCGACGAGGACGACGATTTTCCGGCCCTCGACCTCGCGGGCTTTGACCGCGTTGGCCCCCATGACCGCGTCCCAAGCCGATTGACCCCGGTATAATCCCTCGAACATCATCTCCATCCCCGCCCCTTTCATCGCCGCGGGCATCTCCTCGGCCGAGAAGATCGTCCGCAGGAGCTGCCGGTGCTCCTCGTGAGTCAAATCGGGCTTGGGAACGATCGCCTTTTCGGCCTCGCTCAGGGCCTCCCAGCCCCGCATTCTGATTTTCGAGATGATCTCGCGGGGAGCGTTCAAGGCGTAGAGCGGAATCCCCCGGGATTTCACGAATTCGAAAATCGGCCGGTAATAGCCGAAATTCTGGTTCCAAGTCGTGTACCAGCGGCCTTCCCGAAGGAACTCCTCTTCCGTCAGGATCCCGAGCGACCATTTGGCCAGCGGCTCGGACTTCGTCACCGGATACATTTCCAGGCCCACGGCCAGGCGGGGATCCTGTCCGTGAAGGGCTTCGATGATCCGGGCCTGGAGCTCGTGCATCGGCCGCGAGTTGTGGGTTTCGCCGACATGAACGAAGGCCGCCGGCTTCATTTCCCGGATCATCTGCTCGAAGGCCACGGATTTCCCCGTTTCCATCGAGACGATGCTCCCGGGAGCCACGACGACGGTCTGGTCCTTGTAGCGGGGATTGCCGATCTTCAGGGTTTGAACGGGATCGGCCTCCTGGCCGAAGGCCGGAACGAAGACCGCCGCGGCCAGAACGAGGGCCATGCGCCTACGGGACGGGTGTTTTTTCATCGCGCTCCTCCGGTCCGATCGAACCGCTTCATCATATCCCGGGCCGCCCGCCCGGTCAATTTGACGATTTCTCGAACGTCCGGCCGAACATCCTCCGGGATTCAGGAAAACCGGGGCGGCGTCCGGAACGGCGAAGCCCGGTGCGTCTTAAAAGGAGATCGCCTCCTGGATTTTCGAGACCAGCTGGCTCAGCATGACCTTCGTCAGGTATTCGGTGTAAACCCGCTGCTGATCGTCGAGGATGATCGCCTTCAGGGCGGGGTACCATTGGGAACCGTCTTTTCCCGGCCATTGCAGCAACGCCCGCGTCTGCTGGAGGAAAAAGGCCATTCCTTCCCCGTCGCAGGGGGAGGCATGAAGGGTGAAGAGCCCGCCCAGCTGGCCTTTTTCGACGATCGTCAACCGGCATTCGAGCTTGGCCGTCGCGCAATCGATATAATTCGCCGCGGTCGCGAATTTCTCGTTCCGTTTCAAGGTCGCGTTGTAGAATTCGCTCACGGTGTTGGATATATCGAACGAGAGGGCCAGGATGTCGATGATCAGGTCGGTGTCGATCGTCCGTTGGATGCTTCGATAATCCGCGCTGCCGGACCGCATCAAGTTTTCCAGAAGAGCCCGGTCCCGGACGACGAATCCGCTCTGGAGGAGCTGTTTTTCGATGATGTTGATGTAGGTGTTGAATTTTTCCAGCTCGGTCACGCTGGTCGGTGGATTGGGAGTTCTGATGACAAGCTTGGGACGGGGGTTCGCCGCCAGAAGAGCGCGAAGCTCGGGGGTGATGACGATCTCGTTTTTCGAGATCGTATCCGTTCTCACGATACCCGTGAACGGCATGCAGGACGCGAAGATGAGGACGAAAAGAATCAGGGCCGAGACGTTCGCCGTTTTCATGGGGACCTCGCTTCCGAATTGATGCGTCATTCGCCTTTTCGCTGCCCCTATCATAAAATAAAAATCGCCGGCCGGTCAATCCCTCCCCTCCGCCCTCACCGTCCGCCCGGCGCCCGAGTCGGCGTTGCCTTTTCCGGGGGAGTCTGGTAATCAGTCTCTTCGCACGTAAAGGAGCACTCGCCCATGAAGAAGGATGACGCCCCGAAACCCGACCGTCTCCGCGGCCTTCTCGCCGCGGCCTTCGTCCTGATGCCGGCCGCCTTCGCCGCCGCCGATCACTACCCCCGCCAGTCAGCGGTCGATATCCGCCATTACGCCTTCGCCCTCGAGATCAAGGACAGCGCCGACGTCCTGTCGGGTGAGGCGGTCATCGACGTCCTCTTCACGGCCGACGGGATCACCGCTCTCGCTCTCGACCTGGACGGTCCTTCGGCCGACGGAAAAACCGGCATGACCGTCTCGGCGGTGCGGTCCGAGTCCGGTCCCCTGGCCTTCACCCATGAAAACGACCGCTTGCGCATCGAGCTCGGCTCGGCTTCGATCACCGGCGGAAAGCGCCGGATCGCCGTGTCGTATTCCGGCGTCCCGGCCGACGGTTTGATCATCGGAAACACCAGGCACGCCGAACGGGCCGTCTTTGCCGACAATTTCCCCGACCGGGCCCGGTACTGGATTCCGACGATCGACCACCCGTCCGATAAAGCCACCTGTGAATTCGCCGTTACCGCTCCGGAACGCTATCAGGTCGTGGCCACCGGGGAGATGGTCGAGTCCACGAGTCTCGCCGGAAACCGCCGCCTGACCCGATACCTGACGACGGTCCCGGTTCCGACATACTGCATGGTCATCGGCCTCGGCCGTTTCGCCGTGGAGACCGTCGGCCGGGTGGACGGGATTCCGGTCCAGAGCTGGGTTTATGCCGCCGACCGTGACGCCGGATTTTCCGACTTCCGGATCGCCCTTAAACCGATGGAATTTTTCGACTGGCGGATCGGCCCTTTCCCCTATGAAAAGTTGGCTAACGTCCAGTCCAAAACCCGCTACGGCGGCATGGAAAACGCTTCGGCGATTTTTTACCACGAAAACGTCGTGACCGGGCAAAACCGGGCGGAAAACCTCTTCGCCCATGAAATCGCCCATCAATGGTTCGGGGATTCGGTGACCGAAGCCGACTGGGATCATACCTGGCTGAGCGAGGGGTTCGCCACCTATTTCACCCACGTTTACGAGGAATACGCCAAAGGCCGCGAGGCCCTGGTCTCCGGCCTCCGCCGGGACCGGGACGGGGTCCTGCGCTATCATCAACGGCATCCCGAAGCGGCGATCGTCACCCCCGCCTCCCCCGACCTCCGGAACATCCTGAACACGAACAGCTACCAAAAGGGCGGCTGGTTCCTCCATATGCTCCGCCGCCGCGTCGGAGACGAATCCTTCTGGAAAGGGATCTCGACCTATTACGCCCGGTTCAGGAACGGAAACGCCCTGACCGACGATTTCCGGAGCGTGATGGAGGAGGTTGCGGGCCTGAACCTGGACGAATTCTTCCGTCAATGGGTCGAGACGCCGGGACAGCCCGAGATCGGGGGCGAGTGGTCCTTCGCCGACGGGCACTTGACCGTCACCCTTCGCCAGCTTCCTTCGTCGCCCGCGGTCTTCCGGACGGCCATCGATGTCGGGATCGTGAGGGACGCCGGGGCGCCGCCGCGAATCGAAACGGTCCAAATCGCGGAAAGGGACCAGACGTTCACCTTCACCTTGGACAGGGAACCGGCCGACGTGGTCCTCGATCCGAACGTCTGGCTGCTCTGGAAACCCGGCCCGTTCGGACGGGCGAAATAAGCCGCGACCGGGATTACTCTTCCTCGGTCCTCACCCGGCCTTCCTTGACCGCTTCGGCGATGATCTTCTGCTGGAGCTGGGCGGGGACTTCCTCCATATGGGAATACTCCATGAGGAACGACCCGCGGCCGCCGGTGATCGAGGTCAGGGTCGGTTCGAAGTCGAGCATTTCCGACATCGGAACGGTGGCCTTGAGGGTGCGCATCGTGCCTTTCTGCTCCATGCCGCTGACCCGTCCGCGGCGGCCGTTGAGATTGCCCATGATATCGCCCATGTAGGCCTCGGGCGTGTAGATTTCCACGTTCATCACCGGTTCGAGGATCGTCGGCTTGGCCTGCTGCATGGCCAGCTTGAAGGCCTTGGAAGCGGCGATCTTGAAGGCGATATCCGAGGAGTCGACGTCGTGGTAGGACCCGTCGTACAGGGTGACTTTGAAATCCACGACCTGGTAGCCGGCCAGAACGCCTTTTTTCTTGGCTTCGATCAAGCCCTTCTCGACCGAGGGGATGAAGTTGCGGGGAATCGCTCCGCCGAAAATCTTGTCCTCGAACTCGAAATCCTTGCCCCGCGGGAGCGGTTCCATCTTGATCCAGACGTCGCCGAACTGTCCGCGGCCGCCGGTTTGTTTCTTATGGCGGCCCTGGACGTCGGCCCGGCCCTTGATCGTCTCCTTGTAAGACACTTTGGGCGGCTTGAGGTCGACGTCGACGTTGTAGCGCTTTTTCAATTTCTCGGTGACGATCCGGACATGGAGCTCGCCGCCGCCCGAAATCAGGAGCTGGTTGGTGTCGGGATCGCGTTCGAACCGGATCGTCGGATCCTCCTCGACCAGGCGGTGCGAGGCCTGCGAAATCCGGTCCTCGTCGGCCCGGGTCTTGGGTTCGATGGCGAACGAAATGGCCGGCTCGGCGAATTTGATCGGAGGAATGACGATGCCGCTGGCCTTGGCCGACAGCGTGTCGCCGGTCATCGTGGCCTTCAGCTTGGCCGTGGCCACGATATCGCCGACGACAGCCATCCCGGCCGACGTCTGGTCCTTGCCCTGAAGGAAGAAGAATCCGGCGAATTTTTCGTCGGTCTCCCTTCCCGGGTTGAAGGCCGTGCCGTCCGGAGACATTTTCCCTGAGAAGACCCGCATCATCGAGATCCGGCCGGTATAGGGATCGGAAATGGTCTTGAAGACCAAGGCCGCGAACGGTCCGTCGGCCATCGGCTTCAGGGTCGCCGCCTGGCCGTTCACCGAGGCCTCGACCTGGTCCCGGGCGACCGGAGAGGGCAGGTACTCGATCACCCGGTCGCAAAGGGGCTGGACGCCGATATTAGCCGCTCCGGCGCAGGCGAACACGGGATAGATCTGCCTGGAGGCGACGGCGTTTTTCAAGCCGGACAGAACGTCCTCGGGCGAAAGCTCGCCCTTGTCCAGGTAGGTTTCCATCAGCTTCTCGTCGCATTCGGCGACCATCTCGACGAGCTCGCGATACCGCTTCTCGGCCTCGTCCTTGACTTCGGCCGGGACGGGACCTTCGGTGAATTTGCCGCTTTCGTCCTTCTCAAAAAGGCAGGCCTTCATCGTCAGAAGGTCGACGACGCCCCGGAAATTCTTCTCCTCGCCCACGGGAATCTGGACGGGAATGGCCTGGCGGCCGAAAAACTGGCGGACGGCTTCGACGGCCGGGTCGAAATGGGCGTTTTCCCGGTCCATTTTGTTGACGACGAAAATCCGGGGAAGCTTGTATTCCTCGAGCATGTCCCAGACCTTTTCCGTCCCGACCTCGACTCCGGCCACGGCGTCCACCAGGACGGCGGCCGCGTCGACGGCTCTGAGGCAGGCCCGGGTATCCCACAGAAAGTTGGAATAGCCCGGCGTGTCGACCACGTTGATCTTATGGTCGCGATGCTCGATATGGCACAGGGCCGAACTGATCGAAATCTTCCGCTCGATTTCTTCGGGTTCGAAGTCCGTGACCGTATTCCCCTTGTCGACCTTGGTCAAACGGCTGGTGACTCCGGCGTTGAACAACATCGCCGAGGCCAGGGACGTCTTTCCGGCGGCGCCGTGACCGGTCAGGGCGAGGTTGCGAATCTTGTCGGGCGTGTACGCTTTCATGCCTGTTCCTTTTCGGGCCAGGTCCCGAAGATCCGGCCCTGAGTTCGTTTTCCGGACGGAAAAAGTAAGGGTTATCATACACGAAAACCGCCGTCCGGCTCAAGCCGAATCATGGGAGATTTCCAGACAGGCAAATCACGGTCCCCGCCCGCCCGGTCGGCCCTCGGTTCGCTTGGCCGCCGGACCGGTTACGTGATACACTTCTCCCTCCCCGGGATCGCGCGTTCGATCCCGCGAGGACCCCGGAATCCATGACACATCATTCGAACAACCGTTCCCGGCCTGTCGCCCGCCCGGCCCGCCGGGCGGCCTCGACTCCCTCCGGTCCATCTGACCTCTGTGTCCGCGAGGC
>CAYPKX010000133.1:0-8115 GCA_964411395.1 uncultured Eubacteriales bacterium
GGTCAGCCCGGTTGTAGACGGCGGGCAGGCCGTCTTCACCGACGCCGTCGTCGAAGATCACGTCCGGAGCGATCCCCAAATCCGCGGCCGCCTGAACGTAGCGGTTCCGGAGGTCGCCGCGCCCCACGACGAGGAGCCGGGCGTTCCCGGGCTTTGCCGCGGCCCAGGTTTCGAGCAGGAAGCCGACGCCCTTGAAGGCGTGGGCCCGGTCCAGGCCTCCGACAAAGAGCACGACCCGGTCCCGCGGCCCGAGCTTGTACCGAGCCCGGAGCGCCGGGTCGATCGGCCGGGGTTTAAAGACGGACGTGTCGACGCCGGGCGGGACGGCCTCGAATTTTTCCGGATGCCGGCGGAGGGCCGGGGCCGCGGCCGAATGGGCCGCGTAATCGAGGGAGGTCACGATCACCCGGTCGGCCGCTTTCAGCACGGCGGGAAGGACGGCCTTCGTGTAGGCGGCCATCGCCGCGCCGGCCCAGCCTCCGGCCAGGGGATCCATCTGGTAGTTGACGACAAGCGGCATCCGCCGGCCGAGCGTCTTCTTGTTGAGAAGGACGGCCTCGGCCCCGCCGAAGAAGGGGTAATGAAGGTTGACGAGGTCGAAGCCGCGTGTCTCCGGCCCGAGCTGCGGGAGAACAGCGCTGTTGCGGAATTTCACCGGGGGCTTCATCCGCCGGACCCGGTAGGGGGCGTCCGGTTCCTTCTCCGCCGGCCGGTAGGCCGGGCAGAAGACCGTGACGTCGTGTCCAAGGCGGGACAGCCCGTCGGCGTAGGATCGGGCCATATTTCCCATCCCGCCCCGATAGGGAGGGAAGGTTGAGACGATGACGGCGATTCTCATGCGGCGCCCTCCACCCGCCGGCGGACCGGACGCCGGGCCTTGTGGAGAAGCATCTTGAAATTGATCCGCAGGGCCGCCGGCAACCCCACGAAAAACGACCGTCCCAGGCCGTACGCGGCGACGAGCTTCAGGTGCCTCGGAAAGAACAGCGGATTGAGCCAATAGGCCCCGGACTCGAGGGCGGCGGTCAAGTGGATGCGGACCCGCTCCCCGGCCGGGAATTCCGGCGTGTCGCAGGGGGCCTCGGTTACGGCGAGATCCAAGCCCATCAAACTGCTCGTGTCCTCCTCGAACAGGACTCGCCCGTGACGTTCGAACCAAGCCCGGGCGTCCGTCCCGCGGTGGGGTTGAAAGAGGTTCCAATAAATCCAGTCCGGCTTGAGCGCCCGGGCCAGCCGGATGGAATCGCGCTCGGCGGCGGCCGTGGCTCCGGGCAGGCCGATGATGAAGCAAACATAGAGCCGGAGGCCCCGGGCGCGGACCAGGCGGGCCGCCTCGACGATTTCGTCGAGCGTCTCGCCCTTGTGAATTGCCTCGAAGACGGCCCGGTTGCCGCTTTCGACGCCGATGCAGACGTGATCGACGCCGATCGCCTTGAGCAGGTCAAGCATCTCCTCGTCGAGGCGGTCCGCTCTGAGGTTGTCGATGTGCAGGGGAAGGCCGAAGCGGCGGTCCTGGTAAAGGCGGAGGAACTCTTTGAACCGTTCCAGGTCGTAGGTCGGGCAGTCGTCGACGATCCGGATTTCCCGGAGCCGGGGCCGGGTCCGGACCGCCCCGGCGATCTCGTCCAGGGCCGCCTCGAGGCCGCGGGTGCGGATCTTCCGCGTCGACAGGAACCGAACCGAGCAGAACGAGCAGGAAAAGGGGCAGCCGCGGGACAGCTGGACGGGGTACGACATCATCGATTCGGAGCCGAAGGCCGGGCCGAAATCGGGCGCCGGCGTCGCGGCGAGGTCGGGCGGCTCGGCCGAAACGACCCGGGTTTCGGTTCCCCGGCGAATCCGGGGCAGCTCCTCAACGAAAGCCCGATCGCATTCGCCCCGGAAAATCCAGTCCCCGAGACGCTCTCCGGCCAGGCTCTCGGCGTGAAGGGAAGCATGGGGGCCCCCGAGCACGATAGGGACGGGCGTCAACCGGCGGATTTCGGCGATGGTTTTCCGGGCCTGGCTCATGTGGGCCGTGTAGAGCGTCAGGCCGCACAGGTCGGGCGTAAAACCGGCGATCCAGGAGGCGACGGGCGGGGCCTTGGGGGAGTACGCGTAATCCGCGACCCGGACCTCGTGGCCGGCGGCCCGTGCCCCGGCCGCCAACAGAACCAGGCCGAGGTGGGGCCAAGGCGCGACCGGCGGACGGTCCTTGGGGTAGGGGTTGACCAGGAGGATTTTCATGGTTCCGCCGCCTTCCGGCCGGAGAGGATCGCGTCGGCGTAGATGTCGCCGAAGCGATGGACCGGCCCATAAACCGTGACGGCGGGCTCGACGAGCCCGGGATGGTCCCGATTGAACGCGGCGCTTGCAACCGGATTGAGCGGGCCGAGGGCGGCCACGAGCCCTTCCGGCAGGTATCTCCGGAAAAAATGATAGCCCCGGAGAACGTCCGACGGCCGGCGGTCGATTGTCCGGATCTTTTCGCGTTCGATCCGGCCGCCAAGCGGCCGGCGGAGACGGTTCTCGAACCGCCCGGAGTCGTAAATCCGTTGAAAGAAGTGGAGGTCGCTTTTCCCCGTCCGCTCGACGGCGTGGGCGAGGCCCTGGATCGCCTGTTCCCGGTAGTCCGGGCCGATGGGGACGCTGAAGACCAGCAAGCCCCCCGGTTTGAGCACCCGGAGCATTTCACCGGCCGCGGCGGAATCTCCGTCATCGCCCTCGACGTGCTCGAGGACGCTCATGGCATAGACGACGTCAAACGTCCCGTCCCGGTCGGAAAGGCGGCGGGCGTCGCGGGTCCCGAAGGAAACGCGCCCACGGGCTCCCCGCCGGATCGCCTCCCAGGCTTTTTCGTAAGGGTCGAGGGCGAGCGGGCTGATGTCCGTCAGAAGAAGGTCAACCGGGTGCCTGCGGGCTAGATAGAAGCCGAACAGCTTTGGACTTCCGACATCCAGAACGAGGGGAGGAATTCCGCCGCCAGGCCGGTCTTCGAGGAAGTCGGCGATGTCCCGTTCGAAGAAGTGATACTCGGGAAACCGGGTATAGCTGTTGACCGGCTGGAGGAGGGCCGAGGCGGCCGCTCGGAAGCCCGGGGTGAATCCGTGGCGGAGGAAGCCGGCCGCTCCGGCCCGAAAACCGAACCAGGCGAAAACGGCTTCGCGGTATCTCACGGGCTAAGCCTAATCAAAGGGAAAAATCCTGTCAAACGAAATCGGGGGATCACCGGCCCTTGTCTCCACGATTTTTTCTGTGATAAATAGAGGGCGGACATGAATCCGCCGCTCGTCTCCGTCTGCGTCCCGGCCTACAACAACAGCCGCACCATCGACGCCGTGATACGCTCCGTCCTCGGCCAAACCCTAGGCGACTTCGAGCTGGTCGTCGTCGACGACCGCTCGTCCGACGGGACCGCGGCGATTGTCCGCTCCCATTCCGATCCCCGGATCCGCCTCGTCGAGAACGAACGGAACCTGGGTCATGAGGGCAACTGGAACAAAGCCTTGAAGGAGGCGGGGGGCCGGTTTGTCAAGATCCTGCCGGGGGACGACCTCCTCTACCCCCGGTGCCTGGAACGTCAGACGGCCGCCTTTGGGGACCTCTCCTCAAGCGGCGTCGCCCTCGTCTGCTGCGCCCGGGACATCATCGATGAGCGGGGGCGGAAGCTCATGCGCCGGGCTTTCCCCGGAAAAGAGGAGACGGTCCAGGGAGGGGAAGCCATCCGCCGCTCGGTCCGGGCGGGGACGAACCTGATCGGCGAGCCGGCCGCGGTCCTGATGCGGGCCGACCTCATCGCCCGGACCGGCGTTTTCAACGCCTCGAACCTTTACGTCATCGACCTGGACTACTGGGTCCGCCTCCTCCGCCACGGCCGGCTGGCCGTGATCCGCGAACCGCTCTGCTCCTTCCGGGTGTCCCGGACGGCCACGAGCACGCGGATCAAGTCGACCCAGAGCCGGGACTTCAGGGACTTCCTCGACCGGCTGGGAGGGGATCCTCAGTCCGGGCTTTCGACCGGCGACCTCCGGCGGGGAAGGATCCGGGCCGTCGCCAACGCCTGGATTCGGCGGCTGATCTACCGGATGTCCCTTCCCCGGTAGCAGCCTCACGGCTTCGCCGGTTCAAGGGACCAGTACGGCGGTTCGGCGGCCAGGGTCATCCGAAAGAGATTCCGGTCCGGGAACTTTTCCCGGAAAATCCAAGCCGCCCCGGGAACGTCCTGGACGATCAAGATGTCGTCGGACAGGTCGGGCCGGGCCCGCCGCCACTCGAAAACCCAGGTTCCTCTCTTTAGGGATTCCGGGTTCGCCCGCCAGACGTCGGCGAACCGCGGGGCAATGACGACGGCCGGGGGCCCTCCCCGGGTCTCGACGGCCCGTTCGATCCCGTCGTAGATTTCGCTTTGAATGCGGGCCTGGGCGTTCAAGGCCCCCGCCTGCCAGGCGATGAAGGTTCCCATGCCGAAAAGGAGGAGGCCCGAAACGGCTTTTGATCGCCGCCAAGCCGGACAGGACGATGATCGCCAGGGGGACGGCGCATTCGGAGTAATGAATCGGGCCGACGGCGTGGAGGCCCTGATTGTCGTGGAGCAGCCCGGCCAGGAGGTTGAGGCCGACGCCGAGGCCGAGAAGGCGGTTCAGGCGGCTCCGGCCGACGCCGAAAGCGAAGGCCGCGATTCCCGCCGGGCCGAGAAACCAGATCGCGAGCATCAGGAGGTTGTAGCCCGTGTTGGCCCCGAACCGATGGCCGATCGATTCCCCGGAGATCGTCTCGCCGGGGCCTTCCATGAAGAACCGGGGCGGGAGCGCGGGATTTCCGGTCACCAGCCCGTTGTAGAGGAAGAACAGGGCGAGGGGAAGAGCGGCGCCGAGAGCGAAAAAGCCCAGAGCCGCCCGGTCCGACCCCCGTTTCCGGAGCGCTCCGGCCGCGAAATCGACGACGAGGGGGGCGAGAAGGGCGGACGCCTCGACGGGCCGGCAGGTGAAGGCGACGGCGGCGAAAAAGCCGACCGCCGCCCATCGGCCGGGCGACGGCTTCCTCCGGGCCAGGACGAAGCCGAGGATGGCGAGGGCGATGCCTGCCCGCGACAGCAAGTGGGCGTGGGTCGTCGCGGACAGGAGGAAGGCCATGGGCGAGAGAAAGAACAGGAGAAAGGCAGCCAGGCCGTGGGCCGGCGAGAAGAGGACGGTGCATGTCGCGGCGACCGCGGCCGCGGCGGCGGCCGCGGCCAGGGCGAAGACGAGCGGACCGGTCCGGGTCGCCTCCGAGACGGCCCAAGCCGCGACGGGGCCGGGCCAGTCCACGCTCGTGACCTTCCCGCCGCGGCGGAAAAGAAACAGGTTGGAGTACGCGGCGAACGGCTCGGGTTCCGGGACCGCGACCCGGCCCGAGGCGAGGACCTGGCCGCCGAACCGGGTCGCGTACTCGTCGTCGGTGAAGGGGAGGTCGCGGAGGATCAGCCGGTGGCTCATCCGGGCCGAAAGCGCGGCCAGGACGAAAAGGAGAACAAGAGCCCAGAGACGCTGACTCCGGCTTAGGGACCGGAGGTGGAACCAGGCTTTTTCAAGAGGCGGAGCGAAGGCCGGGCTCAGGCCGTAGCCGAGGAGAACGGCGCCCGGGACGAGGAGCAGGACAAAGCCCAGCCAGAAGGTCAGCTCCCCCGGGGAAGAAGCCGTGAAGGGAGGATGAAAGCCCACTTGGAGCCCGGAGAAAGTCCGGGTCAGGCCGAAAAAGACGGCGAAGAGGGCCAGTCCGCCCCCGAGGGCCGCCCCGCGGGCAGTCGAGGCCGTGGACCTTCGGCTTTTCGTTTCCCCGGGACGCGCGGCAGGCATGTGTTCATTATTCTATCGGCCTTCCGGATGTTGTCAACAACGCAAACCGGCCTGTCCTTAAATAATCCGTTTACCCGTCCGCTTTTAATCGATTGGATTAAAGCCCGAACGTCCGGTCTTCCGCGCGGGGATTTCCCGATACCCTGGTCACCGTCTTCATTTTCCTCCTGGAACGCGTTGTTTTCCTTGAATTTCTCGGCCGGGCGGTCCTTTTCTTCATAACCGCGGCCTGAATTTTCACAATCTTTTCGCGGCCGGCCGACGGAAGCGCCCATGGGAGGGCGCCGTCCTCTTTCTTTTCAACGTCTCCTTCTATTGGGATTTTCTCGATTTCCTCGCTGGTTTTCCGGTGTTCATCGCCTGGTTTTTCTTGACGATCCGGAAGGAAGCGCATCCTCCGGTCCGGTGGTATGCCGGGGTGCGGCGGTGCCTTCACCGGATCGAAAAAAAATCCGTCCAGGCATGAAAAAATTCCTTTGGCTAATCCGGATTCGATTGTATAATGATCGCTTCCGGTCCTCGGGAAAGGGACCGGCGGAGAACGGAAAAACGGGGTGCAATCAAGCGGAGCGGGACGAGGGATGCTTTCCAATAAACTCCGGGAAAGGCTGCCGGAAGGGTTCCGGTTCCAGGACACCGGCTGGTACCAGGCGATTGAGGGGATTCATGAACGGTTCCTTCGCCAGCTTCTTCTGACCGGATTGTCGGCGGCCGCGATCGCCGCGTTCGTTTATCTTTTGCTCGATCTGAGACGGGGAAACACCGCCTACCTCGTCTATTACGGGATCTGGCTCGCCGTCTCCCTCGGGCTGCTGATTTCTTTCCTCAGGACGGGGCGGACGTTCCGGCTGGCGACCCCGGCCGTCCTTCTGCTTATGGCCGGATTCGTCCTGGCCGCTTTCATTCCTCCTTCCCGCGACCTTTACCTTATCATCTTTTTCTGTTTTCCGCCCATCGTCCTCCATCTGACCGGCGCCCGCCGGGGAACTCTCTGGACGGGCGTCTTCCTCCTGACGATCCTGTTGACGTTCGTTCTGAACACGTTCGGGTTTTTCGGGCCCTGGAACATCGATTTGACCATCCGGCAGATCATCGTCGCCTTCGTCATTTTCAGCCTGATGTTCGTTTTCAGCTTCATGAACGAGCGGCAGAAAGAAAAATTCATCGATCAGCTGGTTCGCCAGCTGAGCTACGACAAGGCCACCAACCTGCCGAACCGCGAGGTGTTGATCCATTCCATCCCGAAAGACCGGCAGTTCTTGTTCGCCATCGTCCATATTGAAAACTTCGGCGAGCTGGGGACGATCTTCGGCTACGAAACGCTGGACGAGATCCTCCAGTTCATTTCCCGCTATCTCCAGCAATGGAGCCGGGAGTTCAACTATTCTTTATATCGGCTGCGCGGCAACGATTTCGGCCTCCTGATCCCCCGCGAATCGATGGACCGGGCGGCGGCCGAATCCCTGCTCAACCGGATCTGCACCGCCCTCCGCCGCGAATTCATGGCCTGGGGCAGGCTGAACATCCATTTGAACATTAAGCTCGGGGCCTCGTTCGTCAACGACGCGTCCCCGGTCGATTTCCTGTCCAAGGCCGACTTGGCCCTCAAGGACGGCATCCGCTCCCACCGGGCCGTTTCCCTTTACAAGGGCGACGAGAGCGTCCGGGATTCGGCTTATGATTCCCTGAAGTTGTACAGCACCCTGACCCGGAATCTCGAGGGGAAGACATGCCGGGCTTATTTTCAGCCGATCATCGATACCCGCACCGGGGAAGTGGTCTGGTTTGAAAGCCTCCTCCGGCTGCGCGACCAGGACGGCTTTTACGTCTCGCCCAGCCCTTTCCTCCCCCTGGCCACCTCGACCGGCCTCGATTCGGACATCACCGAGTTCATGTTGAAGGAGGCCTTTACGGCCTTGCGGAAGACGCCCTGCGACGTTTCCCTGAACGTAACGTTCAAGGATCTCTTGATGCCGGAGTTCGAGAAATCCCTCTTTGCTTATCTCAAGGACGCTCCGGCCTTGAACAAGCGGCTGATTCTTGAGATCATCGAGCGGGAAGAGCTGGTCGAGAACGAGGCCTGCCGGTCGTTCCTCGAGCGGGCCCGGGCCAACGGCTGCAAGATCGCCATCGACGACTTCGGAGCGGGATATTCCAATCTCAGCCGCTTGATCCAGCTCCCGATGGACATCCTGAAGATCGACGGCAGCTTGACCCGGAAGTGCCTCCACGACGAAAAGGCCAAGCACCTGATCCGGATCGTGGTTGAGTATTGCCGGTCCAACGGCATCAAGGTCGTCGC
>CAYPKX010000134.1:0-7023 GCA_964411395.1 uncultured Eubacteriales bacterium
GGAAACAACCGAGCTTCGAATCATTTACGATGAGGCCAACCTGTATTTCGGCCTTCTCTGCCGCGATCGGGAGCCCGATCGAATCACGGCCACCACGATGGCCCATGACAAGACCGGATCATCGGGCGGCTACGGCGGTTACGGCCATTTCGGCGCCTCCTCCTCAGCCGCCGATGATCAAGTCAAGATCCTCCTCGACCCTTTTCAGGATAAGCGGACGGCCTACCTCTTCTTCGTCAATCCCCGGGGCGCCCGGGGCGAAGGCCTGATCTACGACGGCAACGCCAGCTTGAACTGGGACGGGATCTGGGAGGCCCGAAGCCGCGTCTTCGAGGACGGCTGGAGCGCCGAATTCCGCATCCCTTTCAAATCGATTTCCTTCAAGCCCGGCCTTTCGGTCTGGGGCCTTAACGTCGAGCGGTTCATTCCGAGGAAGCTCGAAACCATCCGGCTTTCCGGGACCAGCCGGGACAGCAACTTCAACAATCCCCGGGAAGCGGCCGCCTTGGAGGGGATTGAAAACATCCGCCAGGGGAAGGGCATCTCCCTTCGTCCTTACGGGCTGGCCGCGGTGGATCGGGTTTATCACCCCGCGTCGGCGTCGGATTTCAAGCTCGACGGCGGCTTGGACATCTACAAAAGCTTCACCCCCAATCTGGTCGGCGTGGCCAGCGTCAACATGGATTTTGCCGAAACCGAGGCCGACGAGCGCCGGATCAATCTGACCCGGTTCCAGATCAATTTCCCCGAAAAGCGGATGTTTTTTCTGGAAGGTTCGGAGACGTTCAGCTTCAGCTCGAGCATGAGCTTTACTCCGTTTTTCAGCCGCCGGATCGGTCTGTCCGGAGGCCGTCAGATCCCGGTCCTGTTCGGGACCAAGCTCTACGGCAAGGTTGGAAACACCAACCTGTCCTTTCTCGACGTTCAAACCGGCGCCTTTGACGACCAGCCGGGGCGCAATTATCTGGCCGGGCGGGTGACCCGGAATATCTTCGCCCAAAGCAAGGTCGGCCTCATCTTCACCAACGGCAGTCCGACGGGCGAACGCAACTCCCTGATCGGGGCGGATTTTAATTTCAGCACGTCCGACTTCCTCGGCGGCAAAAATCTCATGCTGGCCGCCTGGGGAGCTTACAATTGGAATGAGAGGGAAGACGGCCGTCATCACGGATTCGGCTTCCGGGCCAACTACCCCAAAGATCTCTGGAACCTTCAGACGACCTATGCCTATTACGGAGAGTCCCTCGATCCCGGGATCGGATACATGATGCGCAAGGGCATCCAGACGGCCTATGCCCGTCTGGCTTTCCAGCCCCGTCCTGCCGGCGGATTTTGGGGATCGTTCATCCGTCAATTCTACCTCGACGCCAGCGCCGATTTTTACTGGGACCTTTCGGGCAACCTGGAAACGCGCCTGCTCCAGCTGTCCCCGTTCGGCTTTCAGACCGAAAGCGGCGAGAGATTGAACGTCACCCTCAACGTCAACCGGGACGTGCTCCCGTTCGATTTCGAGGTCGCCGACGGAGTCCTTCTCCCGGCCGGGCCGTATGATTACCGCAACGTCCGGGTCAGCCTCTCGTCTTCGGGCCGCCGGCCTGTTTCCGGTTCGGTCAACTACGCCTTCGGCCAGTTCTACTCCGGCCATTACGATGATTTCAATCTCGGGCTGGATGTGAAAATCGACGGGGCCGTCAATCTGGCCTTCGACACCAATCTTGTCCGGGGACGGATGCCGCAGGGGGACTTCAGTGAAAACGTCTATCAGCTCAAGGCCGATTTTTTTGTTTCGCCCAATCTCGGCTTGATGAATTATATCCAGTACGACGACGTCTCCCGGAATCTCGGGTGGAGCGCCCGGATCCGCTGGCGGATTTCTCCGGGCAACGAAATTTATCTCGTTTATAACAAGGGCTGGGAACGGAGCTGGGATCCCGTCTCGCGATTTCTCCCGGTGGAGGAACGCGGCGTTTTAAAGCTCTCGTTTTCGATCCGTCCTTAAGTCCGGCCGGGAGGGAATCGAGGTCAACCATGAATGTCCGATCGCGGCTCATGAGATTGTTCGTTGCGGCTCTGACGCCATTCCTGGCGGCGGGAGGGATGGCTCAGGAGCTTCTTCCGCCCGACGGCTTCGCACCCGCCTGGAAAGCGGCAGGACGGCCGCGGACCTTCATCGAGAAAGATCTGTTCAACCATATCGACGGCGGGGCCGAGCTCTTTCTCGAGTTCGGCTTCCGTAAACTCACGGTCCAGACTTATGCCTCCGGTGAAACGGAAATCGACTACGAACTGTATGAAATGTCCGGGGCCGCCGCCGCCCTGGGGATTTACCTGATGAACGCCGGCCGGGAAACACCCTGGACCGAAATCCCGGCCCGGAACTCGAGCGAAGAGGCCCAAATCGTGGCCATCAAGGGCCCGTTCTATTTGAAGGTGAACAATTTCGCCGCCTCAGCCGCCCTCCGGCCGGCGATGATCGCCCTGATTCGATCGGCTCTGGACCGGCTGACGATCCCGGCCGCTCCCATCGAGACCTCTTTGGACCACCTTCCCGCAACCGGACTCGTGGCCGGAAGCGGTCGTCTGATCCGGGGACCGGTCGGCCTTCAGCCGTATTACACCTTCGGGGAAGGAGACATCCTTGCTCTGGGCGGAAAGACTTTCGCGGCGCTCGGCGAATACCGGGACAAGGACGGTTCTTCCTTCTCCCGCCTTGTGATTCCGTATGCTTCGGCCGGGGCGGCGACGGCCGTTCTGGGTCGACTTCGGGCCAACCTCGATCCCTACCTCAAGGTGGTCGCTGAGCGGGCCGACGGCTTTGATTTTCTCGACTTCCAGAAAACCTACGGCCGGGTCGAACGGCGCGGGGAACTGTTGGAGATTCAGTTCAAGCGGAACCGGCTCGACTGATTTCCCCCCCCTCGGACAAACCGCCGGGATCGTCTGAAGATTGAAGGGAGGGAGCGCCTTCGGTTTAAATCGGCGCGGCCTGGCCCCGCGTCCCGATTTTTCTGAGGTTGAGGAGAGAGAGGGCGGCGACGGCGCCGAGAATGACCGCCCCTCCGGCCAGCGTTCTGGCCGAAGCCCGCTCTCCCAAAAACAGCCGGGCGAACAGAATCCCGTAAACCGGCTCCAGGGCGCTGATGATGCTGGCGGTCTGGGCCGAAAGATGCCGCATCCCGGCGATAAAAAGGGTGTGAGCTCCGGCCGTGCAGACAAGGCCGAGCACGGCTAAAAGCAAAAGATCCTGTCCGCGCAGGGAAGCCGGCGGCAGGAGAAGAGCGGCCGGCAGCAGGAACATGGCGGCGACGGCGTCCTGATAAAAGGCGACGACCGGGCTGGCGTAACGCAGCGACAGCTTCCGGTTGAGGATGCTCAACAGGGCGAATGTCGCCCCGGCGGCCAGGCCGAGAAGAACACCGCGGAAAATCCTTTCCGACCAGTCGAAGCGGGGGACGATCAGAAAAATTCCGGCCAGACAGACCAGGGACAACCCGAGGTGAATCCGGCTCAACCGGGTGCGAAAAAAAACCGGCTCGAGGAAAGCGGTGAAAACAGGAAAGCTCGAATAAGCCAGGAGCCCGACGGCCACCGTCGATATCCGGATGGATTCGAAGAAGAGCACCCAGTGCACGGCTAAAATCAGGCCCTGGAGAAGGAAGGCCCCGGCGTCGAGCCGTCCCCGAATCGTGAAGCGGCCTCCGGCCAGGGGGATGATCAAGGCCAGCAGGACTGCGGCAAAGCTTACCCGTCCCAGGACGATCAGATGGGGGGAGAGGGTCAGCCATTTGCCGAACAATCCGGCCAGGCCGAAAAACAGAACGGCGGCATGGACTTCAAGGAGACTCCGGGATCGGTTCAAAGCGCCCCGAGTATATCACCCGGCTGATGAGCGAGTCGAGGGGACGGTTTGCGCCGCCCGCCGGCAAGCCCAGTATCCAAATCATGAACAGTTCATGAGATTTTTGGACTTAAAAATTCACTTTTAAGAATGGGCCGATTTATGGTAAATTACGCTGTATCTCATGGGGAGGAAATCCCCGATCCGATACACCCGGAAAGCGAAATGTCCAACTCAAACCACGTCGTTTTAGCCCGCAAACACCGGCCTAAGACGTTTGAGCAGATGGTCGGCCAGAAGGCGATCGTCCAGGCCCTCCAAAATGGTCTCCGCACCGGCCGGCTCGCCCAGGCTTATCTGTTCTCCGGGACGCGCGGCGTCGGCAAGACGACGGCCGCCCGGATTCTGGCCAAGGCCCTGAACTGCGAAAAAGGGCCCACGCCGACCCCCTGCGGCGAATGTTCCTTCTGCCTGGCGATTCAGGAAGACCGGCTGGTCGATGTCATTGAAATCGACGGTGCATCCAATAACGGCATCGACAACATCCGGGACCTCCGGGAGCTCGTCCAGTACAAAGCCATGCAGAGCCGGTACCGGGTCATCATCATCGACGAAGTCCACCAGGTTTCCAAACCGGCCTTCAACGCCCTGTTAAAAACGCTGGAAGAACCGCCGGAAAAAACGATTTTCATTTTCGCCACCACGGAGCTTCAGAAAGTCCCGATCACGATCGTTTCCCGGTGCCAGTATTACGAATTCAAACGCGTCTCCCAAAAAGACCTCCTGGCTCACCTGGCTGATATCGCCGGAGCGGAAGGGCTGACCCTGACCGAAAACGGCTTCGGTTTGATCGCCCGGGCCGCCGACGGGAGCGTCCGCGACAGCCTGACGCTTCTCGACCAGGCGGTGGCGTTCTGCGGCAAGACGATCGCCGACAAGGATCTGGCCCTGATTCTGGGCACGATCAACCGGGACTTGCTGTTTGAATTTTCCTCGGCCGTGATCGCCGGGGAACCCGGCTTGATTTTTCCGCTGGTCGACAAGGTTATTGATGCGGGATACGACCTCCGGGCGTTTCACAAGAAGCTTATTGAGCATTTCCGCGATCTGCTCATCGTCCGGACCGTCGCCCGGCCTCATGAGATCCTGGCGGTCGGCGAGGCGGATCTGGCCGCGTTCCGGGCCGAGGCGGGAAAATCCGGGGAGGAAGATCTCCTTCGATATCTTCAGGCGCTCCAGAACGGAGAAGCCGCGATGAAGTTTTCGGCTCAGCCCCAGATCGCCTTCGAGACGCTCCTGGTCCGGCTGTGCCATTTTAAAAAGCTGGTCGATCTGAAGGACATGCTCGCCGAGATCGAGGCCCCCTCGCCGGCCGGTCCTCCGCCGGCGCCCCGGCCCGCGGCAGCTTCGGCTGCCTCTCCGTCCGGGACCTTCGGAACCCGGCGTCCGTTCCCTGCGTCCAGGCCCGCTCCGGCCCCGGCGGCAACCCGTCCGGCCCAGGGTCCGCCTGCTGTTCAGGAGGCGAAGCCGAAAATGGAGGACGTCTCCCCCTCGACGCTCCGTCCGAAGACCGGCGAAGCGCGGCCGGCCGTTCCCCGTCCGGTCCCGGCCGGGGACTCGGGCCGGGAGGCGGCTCTCAAATCGGCCAATGTCCGGTTATTCCAGGAAAAGCTCAAAGCCCGGGTCATGGCGGTGGAAGAAACGAAGCCGCCCCGGACGAAAAACGAGGAGTGAACGGAAATGAAAGGTTTCGGCGATATTCAGAAGATGCTCAAGTCGGCCAAGGAAATGCAGGAACGTCTCCAGCGGGAGACGGCGGAAATGCGGGTGGAAGGGTCGGCCGGCGGGGGCATGGTGACCGTGAGGATGGATGGGCAGAAGAGCGTTCTGTCGCTCAAACTCGATCCCGAAGTCGTCAACCGCGACGATGTCGACATGCTCCAGGACCTGATCCTGGCGGCCTTCCGGGATGCCGCGGCCAAGGTCGACGCGGAGCTGGCGGAAAAGCTGGGCGGCCTCGGAGCCGGCCTGAAAATCCCGGGGATGTTCTGATGGCCGAGTATGCCCCCCCTCTCAACCGGTTGATCGAAGAGCTGAAGCGGATCCCCGGCGTGGGAGGAAAAAGCGCTCAACGGATGGCCTTCCACCTTCTGGCGGGTTCGCAGGAAGACGCCGAGCGCCTGGCCGAGGCGATTCGGGAGCTGAAAATCAGCCTCGGCACCTGCTCGATCTGCAACAACATCACCCAGGCCGATCCGTGCGCGTTCTGCGCCGATCCGAATCGCAGCGACGAAAGCCTCTGCATCGTCGAAGAGCCGTTCCATATCGGGGCGATCGAACGGGCCGGTGTTTACCGCGGCCGCTACCACGTCCTTCCCGGGGCGCTGGCTCCCCTTAAAGGGATCGGGCCCGAGGCCCTCCGCCTCGATACCCTGGAAAAGCGGCTGTCCGCGGGTCATTTTCGGGAAGTCATTATCGCCACAAACCCGACGGCCGAGGGGGAAGCCACGTCCCACTTCCTCGCCAGGGCCCTTCAGGGGTATAATATCCGGCTCACCCGGCTGGCCATGGGCCTGCCGGTGGGTTCGGACATCGATTTCGCCGACCAGGTCACGATCCGAAAGTCTCTGGAAGGCCGGACCGAGCTCAAGGATTGATTGCGCGGGTCTCCGCGATCCGATAATGTCATGGCCGTCGCAGGCGGCCCAAAAAGGAGTTGTTGATGAAAAAGTCGTTCAAAACCGTCGATGGAAACACGGCGGCCACTCATGTTTCCTACGCCTATTCCGAAGTCGCGGCGATCTACCCGATCACCCCGTCTTCGACGATGGGCGAGCTGGCCGACGAATGGTCGGCCCAGGGCAAGAAGAACATCTTCGGGCAGAAGGTGGACGTGGTCGAGATGCAGTCGGAAGGCGGCGCTTCCGGAGCGGTCCATGGATCCCTTTCGGCCGGCGCCCTGACGACGACCTTCACCGCCTCGCAGGGCCTGATGCTCATGCTCCCGAACATGCACAAGATCGCCGGGGAAATGCTCCCGACGGTTTTCCTGGTCTCGGCCCGTTCGCTGGCCTGCCAGGCCCTGTCCATTTTCGGAGATCACAGCGACGTCATGGCCGCCCGCAATACCGGATTCGCCATGACCTGCGCCGGTTCGGTCCAGGAAGCCCAGGATCTGGCCATTG
>CAYPKX010000134.1:7033-8080 GCA_964411395.1 uncultured Eubacteriales bacterium
CGTCGCCCATCTGGCGACTCTCCGAACCCGGATTCCCTTCCTCCATTTCTTCGACGGGTTCCGGACCTCCAATGTCGTTGAAAAGATCGATGTCGTCGATTATGAAACCCTGGCCGGGCTGTTCGAGCCCGAATATCTCGAGGACTTCCGGAAGCGCTCCCTCAATCCCGAGCGGCCGATGATGAAGGTCGGACAGCAGAATCCCGATGTTTATTTTCAGGGCCGGGAAACAATCAACAAGGATTATCTGGCCGCGCCGGCTCTGGTCCAGCACTATATGGACAAGGTCGCCAAGGCGATCGGCCGGTCGTATCACCTCTTCGATTACATCGGAGCCCCCGACGCCGAGAACGTCATCGTCATGATGGGCTCGGGCGCGGAGACGGCCGAGGAGACGATCAATTACCTCAACGCCCGCGGGGCCAAACTCGGCCTGGTCAAGGTTCGCCTCTACCGGCCCTTCGACACCGAAGCTCTCAAGGCCGCCCTGCCGAAGTCGGTCAAGAGGATCGCCGTCCTCGACCGGACCAAGGAACCCGGGTCCATCGGTGAACCGCTTTACCTGGATATCGTCGTCGCCCTCGCCGGCCGGGACATCAA
This sequence comes from uncultured Eubacteriales bacterium, assembly GCA_964411395.1. Classification (GTDB taxonomy): domain Bacteria; phylum Acidobacteriota; class Aminicenantia; order Aminicenantales; family UBA4085; genus JAAZPG01. Next base: position 7,634 of record CAYPKX010000134.1, read on the forward strand.
GATCATCGGCGGGCGCTACGGCCTGTCCTCCAAGGAATTCACCCCGGCCATGGTCAAGGCGGTCTATGACCATCTTGCCGGCAAGGCGACCCATGGCTTCACCGTCGGAATCGATGACGACGTCACCCATCTCTCCATCCCGGTCGGCCCGGTCCTGGATACCGAGCTCCCCGGCACGGTCCGCTGCAAGTTCTGGGGGTACGGCTCGGACGGCACGGTCGGAGCGAACAAAAACTCGATCAAGATCATCGCCGACAATACCGAGATGTACGGTCAGGGCTACTTCCAGTACGATTCGAAGAAGTCCGGCGGCGTGACCATCTCCCACCTTCGCTTCGGCAAACAACCGATCCAGTCCCAATATTTCCTCAACACGGTCGACTTCGTGGCCTTGCACAAGCCGTCCTACATCGGCCGGCTCGACATCCTCGAGGGCATCCGCGAGGG
>CAYPKX010000135.1:0-1847 GCA_964411395.1 uncultured Eubacteriales bacterium
CTCTTCTGGAAAAGCACCTTGACGAATTCCTTCAGCGTCTCCTCGGCCACGATCAGGTGCTTGGAAGCGGCCCCGAGCATGACGGTGTTCTGGGCCCGGGAGTTTCCGGCGTCCTTGGCCAGCTTTTCGGAGTCGACGATGACGGAGCCGGGAACGGACCTGACCTTGGCCAGGATTTTATCCTTGTCGGGGTAATCGGGGATGTTGACGAAGGGATTGGAGCTCGTGACGATCTTGCCGTCGGTTTTGAGGAAGTCGAGGTAGCGGAGGGCTTCCAGGGGCTCGACGGAGAGGATCAGGTCGGCCCCGCCCCGGGGAATGAGGTCGCTCCAGATCCGGTCGGAGGAGAGGCGGAGGTGGGATTGGACCGCGCCGCCGCGCTGGGCCATGCCGTGGACTTCGGCCTGTTTGACGTTGAGGCCTTCCTTGAGGGCGGCGTTGTCGACGACGAAGGCGATCGAGAGGATCCCCTGCCCGCCGACCCCGGCCAGAATGATATCCTGCTTGCGGACGGCGTTGGCGGCGTTTTTCGCGCCCGGGGTGTTTGCGGCGTTCATGCGGCACCTCCCGCCTTGTTCTTGCGTTTCGCTTCTTCGAGGCATTCCCGGACGGCCACGACGACCGAGATGCCTTTGTGACTGATCTCCTCCTGAAAGACCTTGACGTTTTCGGCGTGGTGCTTGGGCAGCGGGATGATCGTGCGAATGTGCTCCTTGGGCACGCCCAGGCCCTCGACGATCTTGAAGAGCTGGTCGCCGGAGGCGAAGGTCGGCTGGCCGCCGGTCATGGCCGTGGTGCAGTTGTCGAGGATGACCAGAGTCATGTCGGCGTTGTAGGCAGCGGCCGAGCGGAGGGCCGTCATCCCGGAATGGCCGAAGGTCGAATCGCCGATGACGCCGACGGCCGGATGGAGGCCGGCTTCCGAGGCCCCCTTGGCCATTCCGACCGAGGCGCCCATGCAGACGCAGGAGTCGATGGCGTTGTGGGGCGGAAACCAGCCGAGCGTGTAGCAGCCGATGTCGGAGAAGACCGCCCCGTTGGGGTGGTCGGCCAGGGCCGCTTTGAGGGCTTTGAACGTATCGGTATGGGGGCAGCCGACACAAAGCTGCGGCGGGCGGCCGGAGATTTTATCGAGGGCGCGCTGGGAGAGAGGGGCCAGGCCCAGGGCCGGGCGGACCACTTCGGGCGAAAGCTCGCCGGAGCGGGGCAGGTCGCCGGTGAGGCGGCCGACGAGGCGCTTGTCGGGGAGGCCGAAGAGGCCGCCGATCGCCTGCTCGATGAGCGGGGCGCCTTCCTCGGCGATCAGGACCTTGCCGACATGGTCGATGAGGCGGCGGATGAGGCCGACGGGCAGCGGATAGGTCGAGATCTTGAGGACAGAGGGCCGGTCGGGAGAGTCGGCCGGAAGGCCGGCGAGGTTCTCCATGACGTAGTTATAAGCGATGCCGGAGGCGATAACGCCGAAGGAGCGGTTGGCGGGGTTGAGCTCGAGCTTGTTGTGCGGATTGGATTCGGACAGGGCGATAAACTCCGGCTGGAGGTCGATCAGGCGCTTGTTGCGGTTGCGGGCCAGGTGAGGGAGGAGCGTCCAGCATTCGCGGGTTCCGCGGGAGAGCGGATTTTTATCGCGGACGGGGCGTGTTTCCACCCCGGCCCGGGAATGGGAGATGCGGGTCGTCAGGCGGATCATGACCGGGACGTTGTATTTTTCGGAGAGGTCGTAGGCCTCCCGGGCCATGTCGTAGGCCTCCTGGTGGTCGGCTGGCTCGAAGCACGGGATCAGGGCGAACTGGGCGAAGAAGCGCGAATCCTGCTCGTTTTGGGAGCTGTGCATGCTTGGGTCGTCG
>CAYPKX010000135.1:1857-8074 GCA_964411395.1 uncultured Eubacteriales bacterium
GTCGTCGGCCGAGACGAAGGCAAAGCCTCCGTTGATCCCGAGGAGGGCGGCGCTCATGAACGGGTCGGCGGCGACGTTGAGGCCGACATGCTTGAAGGAGACAAGCGTCCGGCCGCCGGCGTAGGAGGTCCCGAGGGCTTCCTCGAAGGCCGTTTTCTCGTTGACCGACCAGGCGGCGTGGTAGCGGCCGATCCTGCCGTTGGCCCGGATGAGGTATTCCATGACCTCCGAGGCCGGGGTGCCGGGGTAGGAGTACGCCGAGGTCAGGCCCGCGTGGACGGCGCCGAGAGCGACGGCTTCATCACCGAGAAGGATCTCTTTGGACATCTTCACGTCCTTTTAGCTGAATTGGGGGAAGAGTAGGATATCGCCGGGGCGCGGGGATGTCAAACGATCGGGCCTGAATTCGATGGATTCAGTCCTCACGGGTCCTGCCGCAGGGTCCCCATCCTCGCGGCACCCCTGGGACTGAATCTTTGTGGAGATCGAGATCGGGGCCAGGTTACTCAACTCCCGAATTATTTGTTTGAGGCGCGACCTGCCCTCCCCCGGCTGAAATATTCCCCCAAATACGGGGAATGTATAATTCCTATAATTTTAGGTTGAAAAGGGGAATTACTCTGTCATATGATAGGGCGGGTTTGCGACCGGAAAGACGTCCGGCCGGAACAGCACGAATAAAACAATGCCCTCGCCGTTGCGGCGGCGGCCAACAAGGAGCTCGGTATGATCAAGCTTTCGACCAAGGGAAGATACGGCACGCGATTGATGGTCAACCTGGCCCGCCACTACGAGGAAGGGCCCAAGGCCATTATCCTCAAGAGCGTGGCCGATGCGGAGGGGATTTCGATCCGGTATCTCGAGCAGATCATCATTCCGCTAAAGATCAACAAGCTGGTCAAGAGCATCCGCGGGGCCGGCGGCGGGTATACGCTCTCCCGCAAGCCCTCCGAAATCAAGATCTGCGATATCCTGCACGCGCTCGAAGGGACCTGCAGCCTGGTCGAATGCGTCGAAGACGAGATGAGCTGCGACAAGGTCGCCGTCTGCGGAACGCACGAGGTCTGGAAAAACGCCTCGGTCATGATGAAAAATTATTTCGACAGCATCTCCCTGGCCGACGTCATCGATATCACCGACAAGAAAATCGCCGCGGCCAGGAAAAGGGCGAAAAAATAAAGCCCGAGGTCTTGGGTTTGGGGCCAGGCTACTCAAATCCCGGACTCTTTTGTCCCTAATTGCTGTGCCCCCGACTCGCCTTGCCCCGCCGGAAAAATTTCGGAGTTGAGCGAGGGTCGCCCCCCTTGGGGACTCTGGCCCGGAAGGACGTGCGAATGACTTGCACGAAATCATTACGGGGTTGAGCAAGACCTCCCCTTTCCGGTAAGATGGCCGCGGACAAGGCCATGAAAAAACTCATCCGCTTTTTCTCCTCGGTCAAACTGGCCATCGTCCTCATCATCCTGCTCGTCGCGGCCTCGATCATCGGTACCCTCATCCCCCAGGGGAGGGATATGGCCGAATACGAGGCCCGGTACGGGCGGATGGGCGCGCCGATGGTCATGCTCCAACTGACAAACATCTACCGGTCGGTCGGATTTCTGGCCCTGCTGGGGGTGTTCGGTCTGAACCTCATCGCCTGCTCCCTGACCCGACTCGCCGGGAAGCTTCGACGGGCCGGCCATCCCCGGATCGAAAGTGATCCGAAAGAGCTGGCCGGATACAAGATCAAAGCCAGGTTCCCGATGGAAGGATGGAGCGGCGGCGCGGAAGCCGGGATTCGGGGCGGGAAGTCCGGCGAGGACGGGGACGGCGCCATAATGGAAGCGGTCAAAGCGCTGGAGGCCGCCCGCTACAAGGTCAGAACGGCGGGAAATCACCTGCTCGCCCGCAAGCGGATCGACGGGATTTTCGGCTCGGATATCGTTCATTTGGGACTTCTGGTCATCATTGCCGGCGGTATTTTGACCGGCTTGGCCGGTTTCAGGACGGATATCAGCTTGAATCCGGGGGAAACGCGCGAAGTGCCGCGGGCGGGATTTTCCGTGCGGCTGGAGCGGTTCGACACGGAGATGTATCCCGGCGGCGGGATTAAAGACTGGAAAAGCACGGTGGCCGTCGTCGAAGACGGCCGGGATATTCGCACTCAGGTCGTCGAGGTCAACCACCCGCTGGTTCATAAGGGCTTCTCTCTTTATCAGATGGCTTACGGAATGAATTGGGAGGCGGCGACGCTTGAGCTTCGGGTCGGAAAAAAAGGCGAAGGGACGGCAACTCCCCAGGCAAAGACTGCCGAGGCAAAAGTCATTAAAGCCAGGCGCGGCGAAATTGTTAAGCTGGGCGACCCGGAAATGACCGAAGTCCTGGTCCGTCAATTCATCCCCGATTTCATCCTGGGCGAGAATAACCAGCCCGAGAGCCGCTCGCTCGAATTGAATAATCCCGCGGCCTACATCGAGGTCCGGCGGGGAGGGAAAAATGTCGCCGAAGGCTGGGTTTTCGGCGCCTATCCCGAGGTCACCCGGCTTCGCGGCGAGGCGGCGGCCGAAACGACCGTCGAATTCATCGATCTGGAAGCCCCGCAATATTCGGTGCTTCAGGCGGCCAAGGATCCGGGCGTGCCCCTGATTTGGGCGGGGTGCCTTCTGGTCATGGCCGGGCTGTTTCTGGCATTTTACCGGCCGACCTGGGAAATCCGGATCGTCTTGGAAACGGCAGATGGCCCGGGAAGAAATGACGGCGCGGTGAGGAAAAACGAAGCGGGAAAGAAGAGCGGAGCAATCGAGTTGACCGCGGGCGGAATCGCCGCCAAGAGCCGCGACCGGTTTGAAATCGAATTCGCCCGGGTCATGGACGGGCTGAGGAGCGGAAAATGACCGAAGCGACGTTTTTCACCGCGGCTTTCATTCTGTATGCCGCGTCGGCCCTGTGTTATCTGGCCTTCCGGTTTGCGGGCAAAGCGGGAGCGGCTTCGGCCGGGCTGGCCGGGGCTTTTGCCGGCTTGATCGTCCATGCCGTCGCCCTGATTTTTCGGACCTTCCAGAGCGGGCACGCTCCGTTTACCAATATGTACGAGTCGCTGTCGTTTCTGGCTTGGGCCGTGGTCCTGGCCCTGGTGATTATCGAGTGGCGCTTCAAGATTCCCAAGGCCGGGGCGTATGTCATGTTGATCGCGATCGCGGTCATGGCCCTGGCTTCCTCCCCGCTGATGCCCAAGGAGGCGGCCCCGCTGGTCCCGGCCCTCCAGAGCTACTGGCTGTGGCTTCACGTCTCGGTGACGCTTCTGGGCGAGGCGTTTTTCGCGATCGCCTTCGTGACCAGCATCATGTACCTTCGCGCCAAGGATCCGGAAAAGCGGGAAAAGCTGGATTCGGTAAGTTACCGTTCGGTGTCGATCGGATTTCCGCTGTTTACCCTGGGCGGATTGGTTTTCGGCATGGTCTGGGCGGAAAAAGCCTGGGGGACGTACTGGAGCTGGGACCCGAAAGAGGTCTGGAGCCTGATTACCTGGTTTGTCTTCGCGCTTTATCTGCACACGCGGATCGTGATGGGCTGGAAGGGAAAGCGGTCGGCCTGGATCGCCATTCTGGGTTTTCTGGCCGCGCTGTTCACCTTCTTCGGAGTAAACTATCTGCTCTCCGGATTGCATTCTTACACCTGAAAAGATCGAAAAGATCGGGAGTTGAGTAAGCGTCGTCCCCCTTAGGGACCCTGGCCCCGCTCTTTTTTGGCCCCGATCTTTTTGGCCCCCAATAAGTATAATCATAGGGTGAAAATGCGGGAATGGTTAACCTGGCACCGATTTTTCGGACTGGTCGTTTGCGCGTCGATCGGCGTGGTCGGGGCAGGTGCCTTTCAATCACGGACATACGTCGGAGCAAAAAAATGCGCCGAATGCCACGCCGGTGAACTCGTCGGCGACCAATACGGCAAATGGGCTTCGCTCCGGCATGCGAAGTCGCCGGCCTCCCTTTCCGGTCCCTGCGCTTTTTATGCGGCCAACGCCGCCGGAGTCAAGGAACCGCCCGGAGACCCGAAATGCTTGCGCTGCCATGCGCCGCTTTTCGAGAAATCCCCTGGATTCGCAGGCGAAGGCATCACTTGCGAGGTATGCCATGGACCGGGAAGCGACTATGCAAAAAACTCGGTTATGACGGACAAAAAACTGGCGAAGGCCAACGGGCTGATTCTGCATGACACTTCGCTCAACGTCATCATGGCCTATTGCCTGGACTGCCATAACACGCCCCACGGCAATCCGCTGGAATTCTCCGGAGCATGGGAGAAGATCAAGCATCCCCGGCCAAATAAAATAAATCGGAGCCAGGTTACTCAACTCCCGAATTTGAATTCGGGAGTTGAGTAACCTGGCCCCGATCTTTTTTTGGCCCCGATCTTTATTAACGGAAGTGATCGAAGCCGCGGGAGCGGAGTTTGGCCGGGCGCCCGCCCCGGAAATAACGAAGACCCGACGATTTCGGCCCGATTGCCCCGATCGCCGCGAGAGGACGCTTGAACCGGCTCTCGAATCCCGCCGCGATTTTGCCGAATTTTTCCCGCTCGACCGTCACGAGCAGGCAATAATCCTCTCCCCCGGAAGCCGCCGTTTCGATCGCCTCGAAACCGCGCCGCTCGGCTTCTCTCCGCAGCGCTTCTGAAATCGGCAGCTTGTCCAGATCGATTCGGGCTCCGACCCCCGATTGTTCCATGATCCGCCGGACATCCGAGTCGATCCCGTCGGAAACATCCATCATCGCCCGAACGCCAGGCTGTTGGGCCAGCCACTCCCCTTCCTCGATGTGCGGCCGCGGCCGCGTGTGGGCTTGAATCAACCGCGCCTCGTCCCGTTCCGCCTGCCGATCATACGGAACGAGCGTTTTCCAGCCCGACCGAGCCAGCCGGAAGACCTCCGGTTTCGCTCCGCCGAAATTCTCGCCGGGCGAGATCCGGAATCCGCTCGGAACCGGCGAAGCGAACGGCTCCCGCCGTAACCACGATGCCGCTCCGGGCCCCGCCTTTCCCGCCGTCCGGGCTTCGTTTTCCGCTCCGCCGGGAATAATCCGCAGGTCGACGGGTTTCATTGATCCCGCCGCTCCCCCGGTTCCCGCCCCGGGCCTTCCCCCGGCCCCTTCGCTAACAGCGCCGCTCCCGGGTTCTCCGGGCCGCAGCCCGGTGTCCTTTCCCGCCCGAGCCAGAATGATTTTCAGCCCGCCGCCCGAATCGCCCAGCGTCCCGGTCACGGCGATCACGTCCTTGAGCCGGGCCGCGGAGCGCAATTTTTCGCGTCCGGCTTCGACCGTCCCGATCACGACGACGTTGATCACGACTCCGGCGGGCGACTTGGTCGTGTCTCCGCCGACAAGAAAAACCTTCGCCGCCCGGGCCGCGTATCGCCATCCCCGGTAAAAGCGATCCAGCCAGATCAAATCCACCCCCGCCGGAATGCCGAGCGAAAGGAGGGCCCATTTCGGCCTGCCGCCCATCGCCGCGACATCGCTCAGGTTGACCGCCAGCGACTTGTACCCCAAGTCATCGGCTTCGATGCCGTCGCGGACGAAATGCCGGTCTTCGATCAGCATGTCGGTGGTGACGACCAGACGCTCGTCTTTCGTCCAGGGCAAGACGGCGCAGTCGTCGCCGATGCCCTTCACTCCGGCCGGAAGCCCCGCGGTAAACGACCGGGACATTCGGGCGATGAAGCCGAACTCTCCGAGCTCGTTCAAGTCCGCCGGCCCCTTCCCCCTTCCCGGTCCATGATCTCCGCGCTTATTCATGACTTCATCCTCGTCCCGGCTCTATCCAACCATCGATCGATCATGCTCGTTCTCTTTCGTCTCCCCGGCGCTCGTTTTACGTAACCGGGGCCTATTTTACGTAATTTTAAAATATCGCGACGTTATCTTATAGTGAGATTCCGGTTGGGGCGGGCCTTGTCATGACCGCCCGCATCGCCCGCATCATCGAGATCATCCTCGTCCCGGATAACTCTCTCATCAATCGCGGCGCCCACTCGATACGACGCCGCCCGGCACTGCGCTTCCCGGCGCATTTCCGCTCCCTCCGCGAGGCTTGCCTCCGCCCGGCATTCCCCCGCCCGCCTTCCGCGCCCGGGCCGCGTCGACCAGCCCGCGAAGCTCCCGGGCCGCCGCCTCCGGATCCGGAGCCGAGCAAATTCCCGATACGACGGCCAGTCCGTCCGCCCCCGCCTCCAAAACCC
>CAYPKX010000136.1:0-8016 GCA_964411395.1 uncultured Eubacteriales bacterium
CCGGAAGCGGATGTTGGCCCGCCGGGCCTGGAAATCGCCGCAGTTGGAGCAGGAGGAAATCTCCATAAAACCGCGGCGGGTCGGCATCCAGACCTCCAGGTCATAGGTTTTTTTACTGGCAAAGCCCATATCCCCCGTGCAGAGAGCCATGACCCGGTAGGCCAGGCCCAGGCGTTTGAGGATTTCCTCGGCCCCGGCGGTCATGTATTCAAGCTCCTCCATCGATTTTTCGGGAGGGGAAAAAATCATCATTTCGACCTTGTTGAACTGGTGCTGGCGGATGAGCCCTCGGATGTCCTTGCCGTAAGAACCCGCTTCCGAACGGAAGCACGGCGTGTACGCGGCAAACCTCCGGGGCAGAAGGCCGCCGTCCAGGATCTCGTCGCGATGGAAGTTGGTCAGCGGCACTTCGGCCGTCGGAACGAGATACCACGGAAGCCCCTCCAGCTTGAACAGGTCCTGGGCGAATTTCGGGAGATTGCCGGTTCCCGTCAAACTGGCTTCGTTGGCGATAAACGGCGGGATCACCTCGGTGAAGCCCCGTTCCCGGGTATGGATGTCGAGCATAAAATTGATCAGGGCTCGCTCCATCCGGGCGGCCGCGGCGGTGTAGACCGTGAAACGGGAACCGGTGATTTTCGCCGCCCGGTCGAAATCCAGGATCCCGAGGTTCGTTCCGAGGTCCCAGTGCGCCTGGGGCTCAAAATCAAGGCTCCGCGGCTCCCCGATCCGCCGAACCTCGATATTGCCTCCGGCGTCAAAACCCTCCGGAACCGAATCATCGGGAAGGTTCGGGATGTTGAGGAGGGTCATCCGGATTTCTTCGTCCAGCGGTTTGAGCTCCTCTTCCAGTGACTTGATCTGATCGCCGACGAGCTTGGTTTCGGCGATCAGAGCCGAGGCGTCGTCCCCCGACCGTTTGAGCCGGGCGACCTCTTCGGAGGATTTATTCCGAACAGCCCGCAGGTCTTCGACTTTGTGCAGAGCCGTTTTCTTGGCTTCGGTCAAACGGAGAAATTCCGTTAAGTCGACTTTGAAGCCCCGGGAAGCGCACTTCCGGACAACCAGGTCGATGTTTTCGAGGACGAATTTTGGATCCAGCATGGGGAGGATTATATCAATAATGCCGCGGTGGGGACAGAGCTTCGGGGCGGGCTGTGGTAGCCAAGCAATAATGTCCCCTCTAACTGCCAAGGTAAAATGTCCCCTTCGGAAGAGGTCAGGCGGCAGAACATCTCCTCGAGCCGACATGAGGCCCGGCGGCGGCAAGGGAACGGTACGAAAAATCGTCCGGCCAATGGAAACGGGGAGAGGCCCGGCGGCCTTCCCCCCATTTCGTTGTTCCTGATGACAAATCCCGTCCCGCGATTACTTGATGACGACTTCGCACTCCGTCATCAGGTCCGGATTCTTCCGGTCCTTGACGACGAACGTCAAACGGTCTCCTTTGGTGAATCCCGGATTTTTCAGGTAGAGGGGCGTCTGAAATCCATAAAAACCGAACATGCTGCCCGTGTCGACGGCAACATCGGCGCTCATATCGGTCGGCGGATAAAAATTGGGCCGGGGAGGGAATTGATACATCCGGACCCACGAGGCGATAACGCCTTCCTTGCCCAGCTGATTGTACCAGCTGTAGTCCCGGTTGATCCCCTTGTAATTACCCCGAAGCTCGCTGACCGTGGGGAGAGTCAGTTCGCGGCCGTTGTAGTGGACGACGATCTCCTTGGCTGAAACGGAAATCTTCCTGTTGCCGTCCTTGCTGGCCATGTAGGCATAAAACATCACGTACGGATTATCGAGCGTCCGGGCGGCCAGGGCGGCATCGACGGTCAGAAGAATCGGGCCGCCGTCATTGGCGAAAGCGCCCATCCCGAGGTCGGTCGAGACCGACTCCCGGATGTCTTGGGGCCGGGAGAAACCGGCCAACGCGATGAGGAGAACGAGAACCAGTGTTTGTAAGATCTTCATGCATAGCTCCTTGAGCTCTAAAATTTTCCTTTCCCGTTCTCCTTCAACTTCGCCCATACTTAAGCACGTTTTATGCCAAATGCCGGGATTTGTAGACCAATGACACGCGAAAGGCCTCCTTATGGGGAAGACCGGTTTGAGGGCGGTAAAAAAAGGGCCCGATTGGGGGCCCGAGCGGGATTCTTGTCCTCGGGAGGGGACAAACCCATTGTCCGCTCTGTCATGAAGGGGGGACAATGGTTTGCTTCCCGCCGCTGATTCACCTATGATAAGACAACGATCCGGATCATGATCCAATTATCCCGGGAGAGATTCCAGCAGCTGGTCGCCGAGGCGATGGACGGCCTGCCCAAGGATTTCCGCGAACGGATCAAAAACGTGGCCGTCCTGGTCGAGGATCTCCCTTCCCCGGAGATCACCGCCGACATGGGGCTGCGCTCTCCCTGGGAATTGTTCGGCCTCTACCACGGCATTCCCTACGACCAACGCAGCTCCTATTACGGCAACAATCCTCCCGACATCATTCTTATTTTCCAGAAGCCGCTCGAGCGTTACGCCTCGTCGGAGGATGAGGTCCGGGAAGAAATCCGGACGACGGTCGTCCATGAAGTCGGGCATTATTTCGGATTCGACGATACCGATCTCGGGCGGATCGAAAATGAAATCCGCCCGCCGAAAAAGGAGACCAACCATGGGCAAGAAATTCCAAGGGATCTTCCCCGCGCTCACCACCCCCTTCGAAGGCGAAGATATCGCCGTCCCCCGCTTTCGTGAAAACATCGCCCGGTTCAACCAGCTCGGACTGACCGGGTTCGTCATCCTGGGATCGACCGGCGAATGCGTCCTCGTCTCCGACGCCGAGGCGGAACGACTGGTTCGGGCCGCCCGGGAGACGGCCGCCCCGGAAAAAATGGTCATTGTCGGAACCGGGCAGGAGTCGACCAAGCTGACGATCGGCTTCACCAACCGGATGGCCGCGGTCGGCGCGGAAGCCGCCCTGGTCCGGGCTCCGAGTTATTACAAAGGGAAGATGACCCGGGACGTCCTTCGCAGCCATTTTCTGGCCGTGGCCGAAGGCAGCCGGATTCCGATCATCATCTATAACGTCCCGGCCAATACCGGAATCACCATCGACGCCGAGCTGGTCATCGAGCTTGCCTCTCATCCCAACATCGCCGGTCTGAAAGACAGCTCCGCTCTCATGGCTTATTTCGGGAACATCGTCTCCCATGTTCCCGAGGATTTCTCCTGCCTGGTCGGCTCGGGATTCAGCATTCTGCCCGCCCTGGTCATGGGCGGCGCCGGGGCGATTCTGGCCGTGGCCAACGCCGCGCCCGAATTGTGCCTGGGCATTTACAACTCCTACAAAGTCGGAAAAATCGACGAGGCCTCCAAACAGCAGCTGAGCCTGATCCCCCTGAATAAAGCCGTCATGGAAACATACGGGATCGCCGCCTTGAAATACGCCATGGAAGTCAGGGGCTACTACGGCGGTCCCGTCCGCCGGCCGCTGCTGCCGCTGGCCGAGACGGCCAAACCCGAGATCGAGGCGCTGGTCAAAGCGCTGGGTTGAAACACCGACTCCGGGAGAGGTCCCGGCTCGGACAAGAGGAGGAGAAGATGAAAAGAGCGCACTCTGTATGGCTGACCGGCTCTGCCTTGGCCTTTATCATCGCGGCTGCGGTTGTTCCCCCGCCGGCCTTCACCCAGGATCTCAAAGGCCCGACCGGACGGGAATGGCAAGACCCCCTCGTTTTCAGCGTCGGGGCGGAGCTTCCGCGGGCGACTTTTTATACCTATCCGGATACGGCCGCTGCTCTGAAAAACGACCGGACCTCCTCCCCCTTTTTCCTCTCCCTCAACGGTCCATGGAAATTTCTCTATCTGGCCAAACCGGCCGAGGTCCCGGCGAATTTTTTCCACCCGGCCTTCGATATCAGCGCCTGGAGGGAAATCCCCGTTCCCTCCAACATCGAGCTTCAGGGCTACGGAGTTCCGATCTACGTCAATTCTTCCTACGAATGGGTCAAGCCGAACGAACGGCCCGACCCCCCGCATGTTCCCGCCGATAACAATCCCGTCGGGCTCTATAAACGAGCCTTCGACCTCCCGGCAGCGTGGAACGGCCTGCAAGTGCTGCTCCATTTCGATGCGGTCAAAGTCGCCTTCTACGTCTGGGTCAACGGCCGATATGCCGGATATAGCGAGGACTCCAAGACGGCGGTCGAATGGGACGTGACCCGCTTTCTCAAGCCCGGAAAAAATGAAGTCGCCGTCCAGGTCTTCCGCTGGGCCGACGCTTCGTATCTCGAATGCCAGGATTTCTGGCGGTTGAGCGGAATCGAACGCGACGTCTATCTTCGGGCCGCCCCCCGGGTTCGGATCCGCGACTTTTGGGCCAAGGCCGGCCTGGCGGCCAACTACCGCGACGGATTCCTGGACATCGGCCTCGAGCTCCTGGATAAAACGGGAGGCCAAAGCGCCGGACATTCGATCGAAGCGACTCTTTTCGACGCCGCCGGGCGGATCGTGTTCGAGCAAAGCGCCCCGATCGCCGCCGCCAGGGGCAAAAACACCGGCCACGTCCGTCTCGCCGGAAACGTCTCCGCGCCCCGCAAATGGTCCGCCGAAACGCCGGACCTTTACTCGCTCGTCCTGGCTCTGAAAGACGGAACCGGGAAGGTGACCGAGGCGACCGGCGCCAAAATCGGCTTCCGAAAAGTTGAAATCGCCGGCGGGCAGCTTCTCGTCAACGGCGTTCCGGTCCTGCTCAAAGGCGTCAACCGCCACGAGCACGACCCCCGGACCGGTCATGCGGTTTCGGAAGAATCCATGCTCCAGGATATCCGGCTGATGAAGCAATTCAACGTCAACGCCGTCCGGACCTGTCATTATCCGAACGACCCGCGCTGGTACGAGCTCTGCGACCAGTTCGGCCTCTACCTGGTCGACGAGGCCAATATCGAGAGCCACGGGATGGGCTACGGCGACCGCAGCCTGGCCAAACAGCCCGAGTGGGGCGCGGCTCATCTGGACCGGACGATCCGGATGGTTGAACGGGATAAGAACCATCCCTCGGTCATCATCTGGTCTCTGGGCAACGAGGCCGGCGACGGGATCAATTTCGAGGCGACCTACGCCTGGATCAAGGGGCGCGACGCGTCGCGTCCCGTTCAGTACGAGCGGGCCGAGATGAAATCCCATACCGACATCGTCTGCCCGATGTACGCCGAGCTCGAGATCATGGAGGCCTACGCCCTGAAAAAGCGGGATCGCCCGATGATCCAATGCGAATACACGCATGCCATGGGCAACTCCAACGGCAATCTCCAGGATTACTGGGACCTGATCGAAAAGTATCCTCAGCTCCAGGGTGCCTTCGTCTGGGACTGGGTTGATCAAAGCTTCGAGGCTCAAAGCCCCGACGGCCGGACATTTTACGCCTACGGCGGCGATTACGGGCCGGAGGGCACGCCCTCCGACGAGAATTTTTGCTGCAACGGCCTGGTCTCCTCGGAGCGGGAACCCCACCCCGGGCTCTGGGAATTGAAAAAAGCCCACCAGTTCATCAAGCTTCGGAAATCGATGACCGAGGACGGCCGGTTGGCCCTGGAAGTCCGCAACGGCTTCGCTTTCCGGGGACTGGAGGATTTCGTTATCCAATGGGAAATCGTGCCCGGGATCGCCGGAGCGGATCCTCTGGCTGACGGCGAAATCCGCGCCCCCTTGATCGTCCCCGGCGGGACCAAAGTCTTCCCGCTCGATGTCCAGGGCGTCGGAAGCGTGCCGCCGGGCGTCGAATATTTCCTCAACGTCCGGGCCGTCCACGCCGAGGCCGAGCCGCTGATCCCGCAAGGGCACATCGCCGCGGTTGAGCAATTTCCGCTCGGACTGGGCCGGCCGGCGGCCGGAACGAAAGAGGAAGGCTGGACGCCCGATCCTTCCAAAATTCCGGCCCTCCGCCTGACCCAAAGCGAAACCGAAGCGATAATTCAAGGAGCCGATTTTACGGTCATTTTCGACAAGACCGCCGGACTCATCAAGTCCTATGTCTATAAAGGAACGGCTCTCATCCGGACCGGGCTGGAGCCGAATTTCTGGCGGGCCCCGACCGACAACGATTTCGGAAACGCCATGCCCCGCCGCCAGGGTATCTGGAGAAAGGCAGGCGAGAACCGGACGCTCGATCGTTTCACGGCGGGACAGGAGAGCGCCTCCGTCGTCCGGGTCGAAGCCGTTTATTCGTTGAAAGACGTCTCCTCGACGTACGAGATCGTCTACCGGATTTTCGGCACGTCGGATATCGTCGTCTCGGTCGTCCTGACTCCGGGGAAGCGGGGTTTGCCCGAGCTGCCCCGTTTGGGGATGAAATTGACTCTCCCGGCCGCATTGGCCAACGTCCGTTGGTTCGGAAGAGGCCCGCACGAAAATTATGTCGACCGAAAAAGTTCGGCTCTCGTCGGATACTACGGGGCTTCGGTATTCGAGACGCTGATCCCCTATGTCGCCGTCCAGGAATACGGAAATCGAACGGATTGCCGCTGGGCCATGTTCGCCGACCGGTCCGGAAACGGTCTGCTCGCCGTCGGATTGCCTTGGTTCGATTTCAGCGCCATCCCCTACACGGCTGAGGATTTAACCCTGGACGTCCGCGGGCAAAAGCATCCCTACGAAGTCTCTCCGCGCGACTCTGTCTGCCTGAACCTGGATTACGGGCAAATGGGCGTCGGAAGCGACGATTCCTGGGGCGCCCGGGAGCATCCCCAGTACCGGTTGACGCCGCAGCGCTACGCTTATTCGTTCCGGATCCGGGGATTTGCGGCCGGCGAGGATCCGGGCGCTCTGGCCTCGGGATTGGGGCGATAAAATCGGAGCCAGGTTACTTCTTTACGATTTCGACCCGGCGGTTTTTCGCCCGGCCTTCCTCGCTCCGGTTGTCGGCGATCGGTTTCTCCTGACCCCATCCGACGGCGCTCACCCGGGAGGCCTCGACGCCGCCCTTGATGACCGCGGCCATGACCGATTTGGCCCGTTGCTCGGAAAGCGTTTTATTGGCCGCGGGCTGGCCGACGTTGTCGGTATGGCCCTCGAGGCTCACCTTGAGATCGGCGTTATCCTTCAGCAGAGCGGCGATCTGGTCGATCGTCCCCTGCCCTTCGGGTTTGAGGTCGGATTTTCCGGTATCGAAGTTGATATAGAGGGCGATGAAGCCGTTTTTGTTGAGGGCCTCAAGCATTTCGTTGGCCGTGACTTCCTGGACCATGGCCGCGATCTGGATAAAATTCAGCGAATAGCTCCAGCCGTCATTGTGGACCTGGAGATCGACCCAGATCTCCTGATCCCCCTTGACCAGAGTCCAGCAGGCGTAATCTTCATCCTCATGGAGCAGCTTGGCCCCCAGCGTTTTCATGGCGTTGGTGTAATTGCGCTTGACCTGAAGCGGGCTGGGCTGAGGGGCGCCCTCCTTCAAATGGTAATCGATGAACGTCCGGTCGCCTTCCACGACTTTGGTCTCGCCGTCGGTGATATAGAACTCGTGTTCATCATACCGGGACAGATAATCGGAGATGATAAAATTTTTCATCCGCGAAAGCAGCGGATGGTCCTTGCTCCCCTCGATGTCCTTTTCCTCTTCCTGAGCCCAGACGGCAGCGCCGGACAGGACGAGAAGAAACGCCGCGGCCAGAACGATGATCGTTTTTCTTTTCACGGGAGTGCCTCCTTCGGTTGACCCTTCCACCGATCGATATCTGCAAAAAATTAGATCACAAAAAAGCCGTGCGCCCGGGTTCCGACGAGCACTCTCCCCGCGTCCCTTCCACCGACGACTCCGGCGGAGGAATCCGACACACAAAAGCCTTCCTGTTACCGCTGCTGCCTTCCGGCCCTGGCGGGGTTGGCAGGCCGCTCTTTGCTCGAAGCTCCAACCTTCACTATCGCCGACAAAAGTCCGGCCGAACAGAGCGTCGCCTCGACCCGGGCATCGACCCCACTGGAGCGGATTGTGGGCTACAGGGCACCGCTGGCTCCCCGTCGTGCACGGCC
>CAYPKX010000137.1:0-8015 GCA_964411395.1 uncultured Eubacteriales bacterium
TCTCGGGCGGCGAGCAGCAGCGGGTGGCCATCGCCCGGGCCCTGCTCAACAATCCCCAGCTCATCCTGGCCGACGAGCCGACGGGCAACCTCGACTCCCGGACCAGCGATGAAATCATGAACATCTTCGAGACGCTCAACCATGAACAGGGCATCAGCATCGTCATGGTGACCCACGAGCCGGACATCGGCGCCCGGGCCAAGCGCCGGATCCACATGAAGGACGGCCTCATCGTCCGCGAAGATTAAGGAGAACCGGCATGAACTTCTTTCGCATCTTGCGCGTCTCGCTCCGGGCTCTGGCCCGGAACAAGATGAGGACATTTCTGACCTGCCTGGGGATCATAATCGGCGTGGCCGCGGTCATCGCCATGGTCAGTATCGGGGCCGGCGCCCGGGCGGCGGTCGAATCGCGGTTCGAATCCATGGGGACCAATCTGATCTCGGTTCGGGGCGGAAACCGAAGCATGGGCGGCGTGCGGACGCAGGCCGGCCAGTTCAACCGCCTGACGGCCGAGGACGCCGACGCGATCGCCACGCTCCCTTCGGTCGAGGCCGTCTCGCCCAGCGTTTCCAACCGGGCCCAGATCGTCTTCGGCAATAAAAACTGGAGCACCCAGGTTCAAGGGACCGGGCATAACTACCCGACCGTCCGTAAATGGGAGGTCGAGTTCGGATCGTTTTTCGACGAGAGCATGGTCCGGTCCGGGGCCAAGGTGGCCGTCATCGGAACCGACATCCAGAAAAATCTTTTTGAGGAGGGCGACGATCCCATCGGCAAGACCATCCGGATCAACCGGGTGCCGTTTCTCATCCTCGGCATTTTGAAGGACAAGGGGGAATCGGGCGGTTTTGGAAGCCGGGACGACACGATCATCGTTCCCTACACCACCGCCATCCGGCGCCTCCAGCGTTCCGATTACCTTCAGTCGATCGATGTTTCGGCGGCGTCCGCCGACAAAACGGAGGCGGCTCAGGCCGAGATCACCGACCTTCTTCGCAACCGCCATCGGATCGTGGAAGGCGGGACCGACGACTTCACCGTTTCAAACATGGCCGAAATCGCCGAGGGCGCAGCCGAAGCGACCGGCATCCTGACGATTCTTCTCGGATCGATCGCCTCGATTTCCCTGCTGGTCGGCGGGATCGGGATCATGAACATCATGCTGGTTTCGGTGACCGAGCGCATCCGGGAAATCGGCATCCGGATGTCGATCGGCGCCAAGGAACGCGACATTCTCGTTCAGTTCCTGGCCGAAGCCATCGTCCTCAGTCTTCTGGGAGGCGTCCTGGGCATTGCCCTGGGAATCGGCGTCTCCAAGATCCTCAAGTACATTTCCGTTTTCTCTTCGATTGAAACCGTCGTCTCCTGGGGCTCGGTCCTCCTGGCCTTCGCTTTTTCGGGGTCGGTGGGGATCTTTTTCGGATTCTATCCGGCCCGAAAGGCCTCCAAGCTCGACCCGATCGAAGCCCTGCGCTACGAATAACCGGGGCCAATATAGCGTTCCGCCGCTGACACAGATTGCAGAAGGAGTACAACATATGAAAATCCAGAAATGGACCGCCGTCGTCGGCGGGCTGTTCCTTCTGGCCGGGATGATCCCGGCCCAGGAGCCGCAGAAAACGATCCAGCTGACCCTGGACGAGTGCATCGTCCGGGCTCTCCAACACAACATCTCCATCCAGGTGGCCGTGCTCTCGCCTCAGAACGCGGGACTGTCGGTTCAGAAAGCCCGGGAAAAATTCCTGCCGACGATGACGTTCGGCTATTCGCGGCGCAATTCCGAGAACGCCTCCTATTCCTGGCTGGAATCCCAGACCACAACCCTTTCGGAATCGGGCAGCTATTCGGCCCAGGTCCGGGAGATGATTCCGTTCGGCGGGACGCTGACTCTCGGCATGACTTCGTCGTTTACCGACACCAACCAGACCGGAACGACGATCAATCCCCGGTACAACAATCAGCTCCAATTGTCCTTCAGCCAGCCGTTGCTCCGGGATTTTGGATTGAAGATGACCCAGCGGGACATCGTCGTCGCCCGAAACAACCTCGACGTCTCCGAAATCCAGTTCAGCAAGACCGTCCAGGACACGATCTATAACGTGGTCCAGGCTTACTGGAACCTGGTCTATACGATCGAAAATCTCAAGGTCCAGCAGAAATCCCTCCAATTGGCCAAGGACTCCCTGGCTAAAAACCAGCGGTCCGTCGAAATCGGAACTCTGGCCCCGATGGATGTTCTGGCGGCCCAGAGCGAAGTCGCCAGCCGCGAAGCCAGCATCCTTTCGGCCGAAGCCGCGGTCAAGGCGGCCGAAGACCAGATCAAGAATATCCTCAACTTTTCCCCCGAGGAAGAAGCGGGCCTGCGCGAGATCGTCGGTCTCGACTTGCCGAAATCGGACGAGCGGAAAATCGAAGTCGACCAGGCCCTGACGATCGCCATGGACAAGCGGCCCGACCTCCGGGTGTCCCGGATCAACCTCAAGACCGAGGATCTCAATCTCAACTACGCGAAAAACCAGCTCCTCCCCAACCTCAGCCTGAGCGCTTCCTACACCAGCCCGGGCGTTTCGGGAACGCGCCTGATCTACGACAGCCAGTATTTCGGCAATGTCATCGGCACCATTCCCGGATACCGGTCCGACGCCTGGAAAGACGTTCTGGGCTTCAAGTATCAGAACTGGAACATCTCCCTCAATCTCGATGTTCCCCTGAGCAACATCCTGTCCCGGGCTTCCTATGCCCAGGCCCAGATCTCGATGCAACAGGCGCTTCTGGAGATGAAAAGCACGGAGCAGGCCACGGTTCTGGAAATCCGCAACGCCGTCCGCAACCTTCAGACGTCCTACAAGCAGGTCCAGGCTTACAAGCTCGCCCGCGACCTGGCCGAGAAAAAGCTGGCGGCCGAGGAAGAGAAGCTTCGGGTCGGCTTGAGCACCAACTATACCGTCCTTCAGTACCAGCGCGATGTCACGACCGCCCGGGTCCAGGAGTTGAAGTCGATTATCGATTACAACGTCTCCCAGGCCGGACTGGAACGGTCGATGGGCACTCTGCTCGAATCCAAGAACATCCGGATCGCCGAGCTCCTCAGAGGCGGCGCGTCCAAGTAACCGGTTTCGTTTCCCGAGCGGGCCTTTCCTTCGAGAAAGGCCCGTTTTTTTTTCGCATCCCCTTGTCCCGAATCCTCGAAAGAGTTTATGATGAGCGCATGTGGAATCGAGCCCGTGTTTTCTTCCTGCTGGCCGCCGTTATTCTCGGCCAGGCGGCCTGTTTGGCCGGAGGGCCGGGCCTCATCATTCTCTGCGCCGGAGACAGCCTGACGGCTCAGGGCTATCCCCCGTATCTTCGGAGGATTTTAGTCCGGGACGGGATTCGATCCCGGGTAGCCAATTACGGCCGGAGCGGCGCGACTTCGGGCGAATTCCTGGCTTTCCTTGAGGAAGAGGAGGACCGTCTCAAGGAGGAAAGACCCGACGTCGTCCTGGTCGCCTTGGGAACCAACGACCTTCGAACCGATCACGATTTCACCCCGACCGAAATTTTTCGTCGGAATCTCCAGGCGATTATTGAACGATTCCGGACATTCCGATCCCGGAGCGGACGCATTCCGTTAATCGTGTTGGCCACAATCCCCGATATCCCCCTCGGCGATCTCAGGAATTTTGACGGGAATTCGGCCCGCCGGGTGGAGGACGAGATTAATCCGGCGATCCGGGATATCGCGGCGGCGGCCGGGCTCCCGATCGTCGATAACCACGCCGTTTTCGCCGGCCGTCCCGATCTTCTGCCGGGAGTCCACCCCGCTCCGGAAGGATACCGGGCCATGGCCGAAAATTGGAGAAAAGCGCTCCGATCCCGCTTGTAATTCGATATTTATTTTTTAGTTCGGGCGTGCTATAATCAAACCACGCGGATATCCACTATCCTGACATTGAGGGAATACGGAGTTCAACCATGAACAGACGCCTGATTCGCCCGAATTTCGCCGAAATGAAAGATAAAGTCAAAGCCTCCGAAGCTCCGATCATGGCGCCGCGCCCGACCCACGGCCAGCATCCGTCGGCTCACCAGCCGAGGCCCGGCGCCCATGGGCCTTATGCGTCCCAGAACCAATCCCAGCAGAAAAAAACCTATCCGCCGACGGATACGGGAGCCGAAAACTACTACTATCTCAAGCAGATGAGCAAGAAAACCCCGATGGCCGTCGTCTTTCAGGACGGCGAAGTCCTCGAGGGGTATATCGAGTGGTACGACCGCAATTGCATCAAGCTGAACCGGGAAGGCGCCCCAAACCTCCTCGTTTACAAGAACGCCCTCAAATACATGTATAAGCTGGACGAAGGGAAAGAATCATCCGAGGAGGGGGGCGAGTCGGAAGAGAAATGACTCCTCCTCGCATCGGGATCTCTCTCGGCGATCCGGGGGGGATCGGCCCGGAGGTGAGCCTCAGGGCGCTCTTTGAAACCGGAAGCCTTCCCCCCGCGTCTTACATTATTTTCGGACCCCGGGATCTGGTTGAGAGCGAAGCCCGGGCGATCGGCCGGGCTGTTGACCTCCCCTCCTGGAGCGCAGGGGGGCATAGGGGAAAACCGGGTGTTTATCTTCAGGAATTGCCCGGCCTTCCGCACCCCATTAAGAAAGGAACGGCGGAAGCGTTTTTAGGCCGGGCCTCGTTTGTCTGGTTTGAGGAAGCGGTCGCCCAGGCCCGCCGGGGCGAACTCGAAGCCGTGGTGACGGCGCCGGTATGCAAACAATCCTGGAGCCTGGCCGGAATTCCGTGGCGGGGACACACCGAGTACCTCGAACAATTCTATCCGGACGCCGTGATGAGCTTTTGGTCGGAACGGCTGACCGTCGCTCTTCTCAGCCACCATCTTCCCCTTCGAGAGGCGCTGGATCGGGTGAAGCCGGACCGGCTGGCCCGGTTTTTCCGGGTCATCCATGAATCCACCGCGGCAAAGGCCGGAGGCGGACAAACGGAAATCCTTGTCGCCGGATTGAATCCGCATGCCGGAGAGGAAGGCCTTCTCGGAAGCGAAGAACAGGAAATCATCGGCCCGGCTGTCGCAGAAGCCCGCCGGGCGGGAATCGCGATCCGGGGGCCGTTTCCCCCGGATGTCGTTTTCCGCCAGGCGTTCTCCCGGCCGGAGCGGATCGTCGCCGCCATGTACCACGATCAGGGGTTGATTCCCTTCAAGCTGACGGCTTTCGAAAACGGGGTCAACGTCACCCTCGGCCTGCCCTTTATCAGGACATCGCCCGATCATGGAACGGCGTTTGATATTGCCGGGAAATCGCCGGCCGATCCGGCGAGCATGAGCGAAACCCTGCGCTTGGCGGCGGCTTTAGCGGCCGCCGGTCTTTAAGGCGGTCCTGACCTGGCGGGCGAGATCGCGCTCCTTGATCGCATCCTTCTTTTCGTGGATCTTCTTGCCCTTTCCCAGGCCGAGTTCGATTTTAACCAGCCCCTTGTCGTTGAGAAGCACCCGGAGGGGGATCAGAGTCAGGCCGCGCTCCTGAATTTTTCCGGTCAGGCGTTTGATCTCCCGGCGGTGAAGAAGGAGCTTTCGAAGGCGCCGCGGGTCGTGATTCCAGCGGTTGGCCGCTTCGTAAGGATTGATATGACAGTCGATCAGGACGATTTCCCCGTCGCGGACGTCGGCGTAGCTCTCTTTGAGGCTGATCCGCCCCTCGCGGATGGATTTGACTTCGCTCCCCTGGAGAACGATTCCGGCCTCGAATGTCTCGAGGATCTCGTAATTGAACCGGGCCGGTTTGTTGACGGCGATGACCTTCCCGGAGTTATTCATGAGCGTGAGGGATTCGGAATTCAGGCCTCGACCCGGACGAGGCCGACCTGGCGTTTGTCCATCTTGACCACGATAAACCTCCGGCCGCCGTGCAGGAGGACGTCCTTTTCTTTGGGAATACGGCCGAATTCGCTGAGAAGAAAACCGGCCAGGGTCGTGTATTCGGCGCTTTCCGGGAGGCCCAGATCCAGACGCTTGTTGATTTCCTTGATCCCGGCCGAACCCTTGATGATGACGGCTCCGTTTTCGGCCGGAAGGGACCAGTCTTCCTCGGGGGCGTCATACTCGTCCCGGATATCGCCGACGATTTCCTCGACGATATCCTCGATGGTCAGCAGGCCTTCCATGTTGCCGAACTCGTCGACAACGAAGGCCATCTGAACGCCCTTTTCCTGCATTTGGAGAAGGACGTTTTCAACCGAAGCCGATTCCGGGACGAAAAAGGGACGGCGCAGGAGGCCGGTCAAATCGAAAGGCCGGCCGGCGGCCAGGCAGAGAAACAGATCCTTGACGTAGACCAATCCCTCGATGTGATCCATACGGCCGCGGAACACGGGATAGCGGCTGAATCCTTCGGCGGCGATGAGTCTGAGGACCTGCTCCTGGGAGGAGGCGATTTCGATGGCCTTGATCCGGGGACGGGGGACCATGATTTCCTTGACCGGACGGGCGGCCAGGTCGACGATTTCGGCGATCATGGCCTTGCGGTGAGCCGGAAGACCCTTGATGCCGGAATAGAGAAGGGCCTTGGCCTCTTCTTCAGCCATCAAGGGCGAATGACCGCCGGGCGCTTTTCGGAACAGCAGCCGCGAGACGAAGGTGAACACGCGGACAAACGGAAAGAAGAGGATGAGAAGGAGCCGGATCAAGGGGGAGAAAAGCAGGGTGATCCGGACCGGATGGCGGGTGGCGAGGATTTTCGGGTTGATTTCGGAAAAAATCAGGAGAAAAAGAGTCGTCGCGGCCGTGGCCAGGAGAATCGCGGTCGTATCGTTTCCGAGAAGCGAGGTTGCGAGCGAGGTGGCCAGGGCCGCGGCGGCGGTATTGGCCAGATTGTTGCCGATGAGCACGGTGGTCAGAAATTCATCGAGCCGGGAGGTGATCCGCTTGACCGAAGCGGCCCGGCGCGTCCCTTTCTTCTCCAGGTAATCGAGGGTGTGCGGCTTGACGGAAATAAAAGCCGTTTCGCTCATGGAAAAAAACGCGCTCAGGAGGATGAAGAGGAAGAACAGAAGAACCGACGTCAGGATCATGACCGCCGCTCAGGCGTCCAGGCCGACCTTGACATCCTTGAAGCAGGCGGAGAGCGTCGAAGTGATTTTCCGCTCGATCTGGGCCGTCGACATGGAGGAGGCCATGGCGATTTCGGACACAACAAGCTCCTTGGCCTTTTCCATCATCTTTTTCTCGCGGAATGACAGGGGCTTGAGCCGGCTGAGGTAATAGAGACTCTTGAGGACGGAGACCATGTTGAGGACCGTGCCCGATTTCATGAGGCCGGTGTGTTCTTTGAAGCGGCCCTTCCAGTTCATCGTGACTTCGACCTCGCCGTTCTTGAGGTAATCGAAGATTTCCTTGACCGCTCCGTTCCCGATCAGCTTGCGGATGCCGATCTCCTCGCAGGAGGAAAGCGGGACCATGACCAGGGTATTGCTGGTTTGGAGGCGAAGGTGATAGACGGTGAACTTTTCGCCGTTGTAGGCCTGTTCCTGAACGTCGACAACCAGGCCCAGACCCTGATTGGGATAAATTACTCTATCGCCAATCTTGAAGCAGTTCATAGAGCCTAATTCTAGCAATATTAAGTGTTTTCGTCAACTCCCGCGTTAATCATTTTATGAGCGACCCGATCAATTCACTTTGGGGCCTCCGGAGGCTTTGAGGAGACGGAGGTTTTCCTTTTCAGGAAAACCCGAGGGGAAATAACGAGAAAAACGAGTCTGCCGGTCAGCCGGCCTGCCGCCGGATCCGGTTGTAGAGCGTGGTTCGAGAGACGTTCAGAATACGGGCCGTCTGGGAAACATTGTGATGGGTCAGGGCGAGAAGGGTCAGAATATATTCGCTGATCAGGTCGTCCAGAGTCGGAAGGTTGGAAACGGGCGCGGAACTGACCGTCTCGGAGGCGAAAAAAGATTCCAGGAAACGACTCATTTTCAGCGGGCTTGAGCGGCGTGGAGGAGGCGGAAGTTGTTGGAAACGACG
>CAYPKX010000138.1:0-7836 GCA_964411395.1 uncultured Eubacteriales bacterium
GAAAGGAACCCGGAAAGAACGGTCCATCCGGCGGCTGCTCCCAGTCCCGCGGCGATGAATTTACGCCCGGCCCGCAGCGTCCTTTTCATACCTTGGAGTCGGCGGGCGGGGGGGAAAATGGAATACCGCGTCGACGAAGTGAACTGAAGAGCTTACCTCCGGCCGAAACGCCGGGCCGGTTTGGCGGCCAGGACCCGCTTCTGCTCTTTCACTTCGGCGAAGGTTTTCGGCACATGCACCGCCTCGCCGGTTCGCGGATCGATTCCGGTGTGGTACATGGCGGTGGAGAGCGTCATCGGCGTCGGAGTGAAAATCTGAACGCCTTCGACCGGCCGGTCTCCTTCTTTTTCGAGGCGGCGGACTTCGCCGGCCAGGTCCCGAGCTTCTCGGGGACCGCAGCCGGGATGGGCGACCATGAAATAATATTTTAGCCCTTGTTTGCCCGTAAGGTCGGCTTCCCGGAAAGCCTTTCGAAACCGCTCGAAGGCCTCTCCCCCGTCCTTGTTCATCAGCCGGAGGACGTTTTTCGAGACATGCTCCGGGGCGATCTTCAACAAGCCCGAGACGTGGTGGCCGACCAGCTCGCGGATATACTCCTCGCTTTCCAGGGCCAGGTCATAGCGGACGCCGCTTCGGACGAAGATCTTTTTGACGCCGGGGATCTCCCGGGCTTTTCGAAGAAGAGCGATCAGCCGGTCGTGAGAGGGCCGTTGGGAACAGTCCAGGCAGGGCTTGCCGCAGGATGTGTCGCAATCCATCCCGTACATGTTGGCCGTCGGCCCGCCGAGGTCGTCGATGTAGCCCTTGAATTCGGAATGGCGGGTCAATCGCCGGATTTCGTCCAGGATGGACTCCTCCGACCGGGAGACGATCGTTTCGCCCTGATGGAGGGCCAGGGCGCAGAAAGAACAATGCCCGAAACAGCCCCGGTGAGTGACAACGGAAAATTGGGCCATCCGGAATTCGGGGAAGCGTTCGGGAATTTTCCGCGAAAAGGGCAGGCCGAAGATCCGGTCCAGGTCCGTTGGCCCGAGGCGGGGGGCGGGATACTGAAGAACGTACCGGGCGTCATGACGCTGAGCCAGGGGCGAACAAACCGACATCCTCATTTGAGCCCCGGCAAACGCCTCGGCCGAAGCGGCGACCTCCTCGGCGGATGGGATTTCGGTGAAGGCCGCCGGTTTGTCTTTCCGGACGACGCAGGTGCCGGCGATTCCCTGAAGGTCCCGGCCATCGGCCAGGCGCCGGGCGATCTCGACGGCCTGGCTTTCGCCCGGCCCGTAGACCAGGATATCGGCCCGGGAATCGAGGAGAAGGCTGCGGCGGACCCGGTTTTCCCAGTAATCGTACTGGGCGAAGCGGCGAAGCGAGGCTTCGATTCCGCCGATGACGATAGGGACGCCGGGAAAGAGCGCCCGAACTCTATTGGCATAGACGAGCACCGCCCGGTCGGGCATGGCTGAGCGGTAGGGGGCGTGGGCGTCCTTTTCCCGCCGGCGTTTGAGCGGAGTTTGGTTGACGAGCAGGCTGTCGACCGAGCCGGCCGTGATCCCGAAAAAGAGGCGCGGGACGCCGGTTCGGAGAAAATCGGCCTCGCCCTTCCAATCAGGATGCTCGATGATCCCGACGGAAAAGCCGGCTTCCTCGAGAACGCGGGAGATCACCCCCGAAGCCGAAAGGGGGTGATCGACATGAGGTTCGCCGGTGATGAGAACAACGTCGAATTCCGGCGGCCGGGCTGCGCTCATCTCCCGCTCCGGCGGACGGTCAGAGCTCCCGGCTCAGGCCGCGCCGCTCTTTCCCGATCCGGTCGACCGTGTGCTGGATCGTCTTGAGCAGGTCGAGCGGTTTGAGCGGCTTGGAGACATAGTCGTCCATGCCGGCGGCAATGCATTTCTCGCGGTCGCCGGCCATGGCATGGGCGGTCATGGCGATGACCGGGACGTGGGTGCCCGTTTGCATCTCCCGCCGCCGGATTTCGGCCGTGGCCTGGATACCGTCGAGGACGGGCATCTGCACATCCATCAAGATGACGTCGAAGCGCTCCTTGTTGAGGGCCTCGAGCGCCTCGGCCCCGTTTCCGGAAATCGTCACCCGATGGCCCCGGTTTTCCAGAATCCGGACGGCCAGCTTCTGGTTGATGATATTGTCCTCGACCAGGAGGATCGAATACCGGGTCATCACCTGGGTCAGGGTATGGCGGGTGATCAGGACGGTTTCGCCCCGCTTCTCCGGAGCCTGTCCCAGCGCCAGCATGATGGCGTCGAGGAGAAGGGCCGGCTTGACGGGCTTGGTCAGGTAGGCCGACAAGCCCAGTTCCCGGCAATGGGCCGAATCGCCGCGCAAGCCGGCCGAGCTCAGCATCATGATCTGGACATCTGCATATTCCGGGATTTTCTTGATCTCCGCAGCCAATTCGAATCCGTCCATCAAGGGCATGTTGGCGTCGGTGATGACCAGCCGGAACTTCTTTTCTTCCTCCAACTGACCGCGCAGGAGGTCGAGCGCCTGGCCGGCGCTGTCGGCCAGAGTCGGCCGGAGGCCCCATTGAGTCAACATGTCCCGGAGGATATGACGGTTGGTGGCGTTGTCGTCCACGACCAGGACCGGAAGATCGGTCAAGTCTTCATACCGGGCGGGGACCGTCTCCGTTTCGAACTGGGTCTGAAGGTCCAGGGTCACGATGAAATGGAACGTGCTTCCCTTTTCCAGCTCGCTTTCCACCCAGATGCGGCCTTGCATCAGCTCGACCAGCTGGGCGGTGATGGCCAGTCCGAGACCGGTGCCGCCGTAAATCCGGGTCGTCGAGCTGTCGGCCTGGGTGAAGGGGGCAAAAATCAAATTGAGCTTTTCCGGGGGGATCCCGATTCCGGTGTCCCGCACCTGGCCGTGGAGGCGAACCTTGTCGCCGATCCGCTCTTCCAGGGCAAACGAGACGACCACTTCGCCCTTGGGCGTGAACTTGATCGAGTTGCTGAGTAGATTGGTGAGGATCTGGCGCAACCGCCCGGGATCGCCCTTGACCCGGTCGGGGACCGAGGGCGGAATATGATAGGCCAGCTCCAGGCCCTTTTTCTCGGCCATCAAGGCGACGCCGGTGATCATGGCGTGGACCGTGTCCCGGAGCCGGAACGGGATCGATTCGAGCTCGATCTTCTTGGCCTCGATCTTGGAAAAGTCGAGGATGTCGTTGATGATGCTCATCAGCGAGCCGGCCGAGTATTGGACCGCTTCGAGGTATTCCCGCTGTTCGGGTGTCAGGTCGGTCTCCAGGGCCAGCTCGGTCATCCCGAAAATCCCGTTCATCGGGGTTCGGATTTCATGGCTCATGTTGGCCAGAAACTCGCTTTTGACCCGATTGGCTTCGTGGGCCGCTTCCTCGGCCCGTTTGATTTCGGTGATGTCGGAATAGACGAACATCGCACCGACAACCTCCGGCCCGACTTGAATGGGCGAACCGCCCATAATTACCGGGATCGGCATGCCGCTTTTGTGATGACGAACACCTTCCCGGGGAGGAAGCATCGTACCCGAATACGCCACCTCGGACAGCTGGACGGCCTCTTCCTTGAGCTCACGCTTGATGACCAGATCGTCGACATCCTTGCCCAGAGCCTCTTCCCGCCGCCAACCGAAGATGCGTTCAGCCCCGGGGTTCCATTCGGTGACCCGGCCCTTGTTATCGATGGTGATGATCGCGTTAGGAGCATTGGCGAAGATCGATTCGAGATACTGCCGCCGTTTCTCGAGCTCCTTTTCGGCCGCCTCCCGCACGGCCACTTGTTTCTGAAGCTCGGCCGTCCGCTCCCGGACCTTGCTTTCCAGGAGGGAGGTCCGCCGGCGGGCCCGCTGAACCCGCGTCCCGATCGCTCCCCCGGCCGTCGAAAGGGCGGCCAGGGCCGCCAGGCCGATGAACCACCAGGTTTTCCAAAACGGGGGAAAGACACGGACCAGGACCGAGGCGCCTTCGTTGTTCCAAAGACCGTCATTGTTGGCCGCTCTCACCCGGAACGTATAACGACCGGGGGGGAGGTTCGTATAGCTGACAAATCGACGGTTCTGGACTTCGTTCCAATCCTTCTCCAGCCCTTCCATCATGTAGGCGAACCGGTTCTTCTCGGGGGCCGCGTAGTGGAGGGCGGCAAACTCGAAGGAGATCAGCCGGTCGCGGTAGCTCAGCTCGATGACCGGAGTCTCCCAGATCGCCTTCGGAAGAACGATCCGGCCGTTGCTTTCCTGGCCGATGCCGACCGGCCGGTTATAAATCTGAAAATCCGTCAGGGCAACGGACGGCGGATAGGGATTTTCAATAATCCGTCCCGGAAAAAAGTGGGTCACGCCGTACGTTCCGCCGAAGAACAGCTCGCCGAGCTTGGTTTTGAAGTACGTGCCTCCGGTGAATTCGTTTCCCTGGAGCCCGTCGGAGACATCGAAGACTTTCACCGCCAGCGTCTCGGGATTGAACCGAACCAGCCCGGCGTTGGTCGAAACCCAAAGCAGGTTGGTATCGTCCATCAGGATGCCGTAGATCATGACGTTGGGGAACCCGGCCGGCCGGCCGTACATTGTGAACCGTTCCGTTTTGGGATCGAATTTATTCAGACCGCCGGCCGTTCCCACCCAGAGGAGACCGCGGGGATCGCTGCAAAGGGCCATGATGAAATTGTTGCTGATACTGCCTTCGACGTCCGGCTGATGGCGGTAATGGAGAAAGACCTCCCGGTCGCGGTCGAATTTGTCCAATCCGCCGGCCGTCCCGATCCACAAATTGCCCGAACGATCTTCATGGATCACCCGGATGGTATTGTTCGCCAGCGATTCCGGACGAGAAGAATCGTGCAGATAGCGGACAAAGGCATTTCGCTCCGGGACGTATCGATTCAAACCGCCGCCGTCGGTTCCGACCCAGAGCGTTCCGGAGCGATCCCGGAAAAGGATCCGGACGGAGTTGTGGCTCAGGCTGCCCTCATCGGCCGGATTGTGTCGAAAATGACGGAAGGACCGGGACATGACGTCGTACCGGTCCAGCCCTCCGCCAAGCGACCCGACCCAAAGGATGCCGGGAGAGTCGTACCATAAAGCCCAGGTGGCATTGCTGCTCAAGCCGTCCGGCCGGCGCGGATCATGTTCGAGATAGGAATGGGCATCGGACTTCCGGTCCCAGTACCCGACGCCCTTGTCCTCGGAGGCAAACCAGATGTTTCCCAGATCGTCTTCGGCGAAAGCCCGAAGCCGGTTGGAAACGAGGACTCGCTTCCCGCCGACGATTTCCCGGAGCACATCGAATTTTTTCCTGTCGGGAACATACTTGTTGAGCCCCCGGCCCCGGGTTCCGATCCAGAGAACACCGGTCCGATCTTCGGTGAAGGCTACGACATAATCCGAGCTGAGGCTGTTGGGATCGGCCGGATTATGGCGGATGACGGTGAAGTCTCTGGTCTCGTCGTCGAAGATATTCAAGCCGTCGTAGGTTCCGACGAGAAGGTTTCCCGCCCGATCCCGGCGGATCGCATACACGTTGGGATTGCTGAGGCTCCGGGGGTTTCGGAAATCAGGCAGAAAACGGGTGAAGGTCCCGCTTTCCCGATCCAGGGCGCACAGACCTCCGCCTTCCGTCCCGACCCAGAGAACGCCGTCGGGATCGTCAAACAGGCACAAAACCCGGTTCTGGCTGAGGCTCCGGGGATCCTTGGGATCGTGAACAAAACGCTTCATCGGCCCGCCGGCCGGATCGAACGCATGCAGGCCCCCGGGCGTGGCCATCCAGAGAAGCCCGTCCTTATCCTCGAGGATGGCCCGGATCGCTCTCCCGCCTTCGACGGCCGAGGGCGAGGCTTCGCGGACGTGGCGGGTGAACGTCAGAGTCTTGGGGTCGAGCTCATTCAAACCGCCTTCCGTCCCGATCCACAGGACGCCGGTCCGGCTTTCGCAGATGGAATAGATCGCGTTGCTGCTGAGCGTTTTAGGGTCATTGGGATCGCTCACAAACCGGGTGAAATTATCCCGGTCGCGGTTATATCGATTCAAGCCCGACGACCCCCCGACCCAGAGGACGCCCCGCGAATCTTCGAAAAGGACGTTGCTCTGGTTACCGCTGACGCTCGTCGGATCCGCCGACGGCCGGTAGATGCGGAAATTGTATCCGTCGTACCGGTTCAATCCGTCCTCGGTCCCGATCCAGATGAATCCCTGCCGGTCCTGAAGGATGCAGAATCCCGTGCCTTGGGACAATCCATCGTCGATTGTCACCCGGACAAAATCGTTCTGGAAGGACCGGGAGGCCGAGGCCGCCTGGACGAACAAAGCCCTCCCCGGTCCCAGAAGCAGGAGAAGAGCGAGGACGGCGGCTCGAAACGGAGGGAGGCGGCGTTCAATCGTCATGAGTGATTCCCCGCGCCGGAAAATGCGGACCACCGGAGAGGCGCCCGAGACTGGTTCCGGCCAGGCCGTTGCGGCCCATGAGTATTTCCAGGAAGAGTGTATTTCCATGGGCGGGAGATGTCAATCCTCCCCGTTCCCTTTTTCCTTTCGTTTCCGGGATTTCGGCAAACATCGGGTCAGAAATCGCGCTCCCGGAAAACCCGCATCCCGTAGCCGGCGTTAAGGATGAGCAATCCCCCGGCCAGCAGAAGCGGGAGGGACAGCCCGAACCGGAAACCCAGAGGCGAAAAAATCATCGCTCCGGCCATCTGCCCGAAGATTTGAATCGAAAGGACCATCGCGGCGCTTCCCCCGATATGGCGCTTCTCGAAGAGGTTCGAAACGGCGACGGTTGTCAACACTCCCAAACCCCCGTCGGCGATATCATGGAGAAGGCGGAAGGCCAGGGACACCCCCAGGTTCCGGACGGTCATCAAGGCCAGCCCCGCTCCGGACAGGGCCATAAATATCAGGAGAAGCCGGGTGTTGGCCCGGGCAACGTACTTCCGCCGTCCGACGAAAAACGCGGCCAGCGTCATGGCTGAAAGTCCCGCCGACATATAAAGCGAGGCTCCGACCCCGTCCAGGCCGAACGCCTCCTGGAGAAAGGGAGCATAGACCGTCCCCTCGACCGCCCAATGCAGAGCCAGAATGAACATGAAAATGATGAACAGCACGGCCTTGCGATTCCCCAGGCTGCGTCCATACTCGCGGAACGGGATGGAATGAAAACGGCCCTCCCCCAGACGGAGGGCGGCCGCCGCGCCGGCGAGTGTCAGTCCGGCAAAGGCCAGGAACACGGCCCGGTAACCGGCGGCCTGGGCCAGAAATCCTCCTCCGAGAACGCCGACGGCCGGCCCGGCGGCGGTCCAGAAGATGTAGACCGCGTACTTCCGATTGCGGTCCATGACCGCTTCGTCCTTGTAGTAAAGGCTGTTGAGCGAAATATCCAGGGCATTATTGGCGATCCCCAACCCGAGAAAGACCCAGGCCAGAGCGGCAAAGCTCCGGCTTCCGGCCGCCAGGACGAAGAGGACGGCCTGCAGGCCGAGACCGCCGCGGATGATTCCGGCGATCGAGAACCGGTCGTTGATCCACCCGGTCGGAAAAGCGACAAACAAGGGGGCCGCCGCATAGAAAGAGATGATCGCCCCAATCTGCAGGCCGCTGAAACCGAGCGCAAGAAAATGCGGCGCGGCGAGAAACAGGACCGAAGTGACGGCCAGCTTGCGGACGAAATTGATGAAGTGGATCCTTCCGTGCACGGTCATCGGGTCTCACTCATATCCGAAGGGATCCGGCGGATCAAATCGTCTTTCGGGCGTCCTCATTTTCGTCGGTAGACTTCATCGTCGTTTTCCGAATCATTATATCGCCTTTCCCGGCCGGGGGGAAAAAAAGGGGGAGTGCCCGGCC
>CAYPKX010000139.1:0-7811 GCA_964411395.1 uncultured Eubacteriales bacterium
GTGGGCGTTTAGCTCAGCTGGGAGAGCGCAGCGTTCGCATCGCTGAGGCCGGGGGTTCGAATCCCCCAACGTCCACCACTCTTCCCTTCATGAAACCGGCGCATTCCGATTGACTGTCGCCGCGCTTTCGAACAATAATGGAAGCAGATAACCGGGCCGATTTCCCGAAACGATTCCCCGAAGGAGGGGGCGGTCATGGGAGAGAGCGATAATCTGGCCGGGAAGTTTTATGACGCCCTGGTAGCGATCAACCGTGTCGGGGCCGCCGAGATCGCGGCTGAGGCCGCATCCGACGGGCTCGGATTCATCGAGTCGGCCGTCGTACCGGCGCTCGTCCGGATCGGGACCGATTGGGAAAGGGGCGCCATCGCTTTGAGCCAGGTTTACCTGGGGAGCCGAATCGCCGAACAGGTTGTCGACGGTCTTCTTCCGGCCACGGCCACGGAGCGAAGGCGAAAACCGATGACGGCCATCGCCGTCCTTGAAGATTATCACCTCCTGGGCAAACGAATCGTCTATGCCGCCCTGCGGGCGGCCGGGTTCGAGCTCCTGGATTTCGGTGCCGGGCTTTCGCCCGAGGCCCTGGTCCGAAAGACGGTCGCCGCCCGGATCCGCGTTCTTCTGATTTCCACGTTGATGCTCCCGTCCGCCCTTCGGATTCGGGATGTGCGGCGCCTCCTGGATGAGGAAGGGGTTCAGGTGAAAATCGTCGCCGGCGGAGCTCCCTTCCGGTTCGATCCGAAGCTCGGACGCGATGTCGGAGCCGATGCGGTCGGAGACAGCGCAGCCGATGCCGTAACGATCGTCCGGCGGAT
Source organism: uncultured Eubacteriales bacterium (assembly GCA_964411395.1). Taxonomy (GTDB): domain Bacteria; phylum Acidobacteriota; class Aminicenantia; order Aminicenantales; family UBA4085; genus JAAZPG01. The sequence goes on from CAYPKX010000139.1 coordinate 816, forward strand.
ATTCGAGGAGGCTCCATGAGCGCCCCGGCGATGACATCCGCCGAACGCGTCCTGGCCGCTCTCGGCCGGAAAGAACCCGACCGCGTCCCGTTTCTCCTCCCGGCGACGTTTCAGGGGGCGAAGGATCTGGGGATCTCCCTCCGCTCCTTTTTTTCCCGTCCGGATCTGGTTGCCGAGGCCCAAATCCGCTGGAGGAAAAAGTGCGGGCACGATTTTCTGAGCAACTTTTATTACGGACCTGTGGAAATCGAGGCCTGGGGCGGGAATGTCATCTTTTTCGAAGACGGTCCGCCCAATTCGGCGGAGCCCTTCCTCCGCCGGATTGACGATATCCCCGGGTTGCGCCCGCCCCGGCCGGTCGAGTCCCCGGCCCTGAGGAGGGTCCTGGAAACGACCCGGCTCCTCAAGGAAACAGGGGGAGGCGACTCCCTGATTCTCGGCGTGGTGATGTCGCCGTTCTCGCTTCCGGTCATGCAGATGGGATTCGATCGATATCTCGATTTGATGACCGAGGCGCCGGATCTCTTCAACCGGCTGATGACCGTGAACGAAGAATTCTGCGTGGCCTGGGCCAACGCCCAGGTCGAAGCTGGGGCTTCGGCCATTGTCTATTTTGATCCCGTCTCTTCGCCGACGATCATCCCCCGGGAGACGTATCTGCGGACCGGTTGGGGGGTGGCCCGGCGGACGATCTCCCGGATCCAGGCCCCGACCATCACCCATCTTGCGTCCGGCCGGGCCGTTTCCATCGTCCCCGATGTGGCCGCGACGGGGACGGCCATCGTCAGCGCGACCGCCCTGGAGGATCTGGCGGTCATGAAGGCCGCCTGCCGGGACCGGTTGACCGTCATCGGAAACCTCAACGGCATCGAGATGCGCCGCTGGACGGCCGCCGATGCCAGGCGCGAGGTGAAAAAGGCGATCGCGGCGGCCGGGTCGGGAGGAGGCTTTATTCTCTCCGATAATCACGGGGAAATTCCCTACCAGGTCCCGGTCGATATCCTTCTTGAAATCGCCGAAGCTGTCCGAGTCTTCGGCCGCTACCCGCTCGACGAAAGCCGACGACATGCCGGATAAGCTCCACGTCATTGTCTGCGAGAACCTCGGCGAAGAGGTCCGGGCGGCGGCTGAGGTCGAACGGTTTTCCGATGTCGAAGTCGTGCCTTTCGCCGCGAAATGCGGCCAGGCGGCGGCCGGGGCGGAGCGCCTCGAAGCCTTGGTGGAATCCCTCCGTGGGAAAGGGGCCAAGGTATTCATCCTCGGGGGGGCCTGCCTGACCGGAAAAGCGGACGCCACCGGCAGCGATTCGATCCGGACGAGATTCGGATTGGACCAGTGTTTTCCTCTTTTTGTCGGTCAACCGGCGGTTGAGGGAATGATCCGGGCCGGGGCTTATCTTGTCACGGCCGGATGGGTTCGGCATTGGCGCCGGAGCCTGACGGAATGGGGCTTCACCCAGCCGCAGGTTCGGGAGTTCTTTGCCGAAACGACGAAGCGGATCATCCTTCTCGATTCGGGAATAAATCCGTCGGCCGAAGCGGACGGCCGGGCTTTTGCCGAATATGTCGGTTTGCCGCTGACCGTCCATTCCGTCGGTTTGGACCTCCTCCGGCTCCACCTTCGAGCGGCCGTTCTCGAATGGCGGCTGGAAAACGAGCGGCGAAAGACGGCCGACCTGGCGATGCTCTCGGAATTGACTTCCGACCTGGCCCGCATCGGAGAGGAGGACGAGTCGATCGCCGATCTCCTCCTTCTCTTTCGGTCGTTGTTTGCCCCGAAACGGGTTTTATATCTTCCGGTCATTTACGACTGTCCCGGCAATCCCGTCGTCGTTCCCGATCACGAATCCGTCGATCCGGCCGAGGTCTCCCGGCTCTGGGCTTTGGCCGGAGACTACGCCGTTCTGGAATCGGGCGACGGCTTCGCCCTCCGCGTCGCCCATCGCGGCGAGACGCTGGGATTGATCGAAGTCCGGGGCTTTGCCTTCCCGGCTCATCGGGATCACTATCTCAACCTGGCCTTGACGGTTTCGGTTCTCGCCGGGCTGGCGATTTCCAACGCCCGGACGTTCCATCTGCTCCGGGAAGAAAAGGACCGGACCCAGACGTTCCTGGCCCTGGCCGAGAAAGCGTCGCGTGAGCGGGAAGTCCTGCTCCGGGAGCTCAACCATCGGGTGAAAAACAACTTCCAGATGCTGGCCGCCATGATCCGGCTGCAATCGGCGAATCTTCGGGATCCGACCGCGCTCTCCATCTGCCGGGACGTCCAAACCCGGATCAAGAGCCTGGCCCATGTCCACGAACGGTTGTTCAAATCGTCCAACCTGGCGGCCGTCGACTTCCCTGCGTATATCGATCGGATCGTCGCGGAGTTGGTCGAATCCTTCCGGGCGGAATCGGCCCGGATCCAGGTGGTTGCCGACATCGCCGAGATCGGGTTGAATATCGAGACCTCCATCCCGCTCGGGCTCATCATCAACGAGCTCGTCATCAACGCCTTCAAATACGCCTTTCCCGACGGCCGGGAGGGAAACGTTCAGATCAGCCTTCAGCCTTTGGCCGACGGACGATTGGAGCTGAACGTCCGGGACGACGGAATCGGCCTGCCGCCCGGCCTCGATATCTCTCATAATGAGAGCTTCGGGCTTCAATTGGTGACGATGATGAGCGAGCAGTTGGGGGGAACGATCGAGATCATCCACGGCGGAGGCGCCCACTTCCGGATCGTCTTCAAAGAGCCGAAAACCGAGCCCTGACCCGGTCGCGGATTCAAGTCGCCTTTCCCCGTCTCTTTTGGATCAGGTCCGGAGTCTTCGCCCGTGAAGCGAGCGGAGAAGGCCGCCGGTGAATTCTCGGAACTCGTGAAGAATCGGCGGAAAAAAACCTCAGGCGTTGTCGGCCGTCCGGAAGAGAACCCGGACGTCCGTTCCGGGCGGGGGGCCGAGCTCGGCCCGTCCCTCCATCTGGCCGGCAAGCATATCAACCAGCTGGAGACCCATCGTCCTGGCCCGCTCGATTTGGAAATCCGGAGGGAACCCGGCGCCGTCGTCCCGAACGGACAGGAGGAATTCCGTTTGGTCCTTCCGGCGCAGGCTGAGGGCGATGGTTCCGCGATTTCCATCGGGGAAGGCGTGACGGGCGGCGTTGGTCACGAGCTCGTGGACGATCAATCCCAGGGCGACGGCGGTTTTCAGAGGAAAATTCAGAGGCTCGATGTCCGTTTGAAGCGCGACTCGGCCGGCGCATTTTTCCTGGTTTCCGAGGATCGACTCGGCCAGCCGGCTGAGATAGCCGGCCAGGTCGATCCCCTCGCGGCCGTGGGAGCGGTAAAGCTCGTCGTGGATCCGGGAGATGGTCCGGATCCGGAGCTGACTGTCGCGAAAGGCTTTGACCGAATCCTGATCGCGGAGATGCCGGCTTTGAAGGCTGAGCAGGCCGGAGATGACCTGCATGTTGTTTTTCACCCGGTGATGGGTTTCCTTCAGCAGGGCTTCTTTTTCCCGGACAGCGGCCAGGAGGGCGGCTTTCGACTCGACGAGGATCGTGATATCGGCGAGCATGCCTTCGATGGAATCGATGCGGCCGTCCGCGTCCAGAAGGACGGTCGCATTCAACAGGGCGTCGAAGAGGGAGCCGTCCTTCCGGCGGAGGCGGACTTCCCGGTTGTGGATTTCATCCTCGGCCTTGAGGATGTCCAGGATTTCGGCCCGGTCCCGGATATCGGCGTAATGGGAGGCGATGTCGGCGGCCAGAAATTCGGGGATCGAAGAGTACCCGAACATCCGAACCGCGGCTTTATTGGCGGCGAGGATACGGCCTTCGACCGTCGTCTGGAAGATGCCTTCGAGACTGTGATCGAAGATCCGCCGGAATTTTTTTTCCGAGGCCTGGAGCTCGAGCTCGGCCTTTTTCCGGTCGGTTACGTCTTCGACGGTGCCTTCATAATATTTGACCTTTCCTTCCGCATCGAAAACGGCCCGGGCGCTTTCCCGGACATAGATCTTCGCCCCGTCCTTCCTTCTCCAGGCGGCTTCCATCCCCTGGATGAAGATGTCCCTCCGGATCCGTTCGATGAAATACTCCCGGGAATATTCCGGTCCGAAGCTGTCCCGGTTCAGGGCGAGCGAGGCCAGGCTTTCGAACGAATCATAGCCCATCATCCGGACAAGGGCGGGATTGGCCAGGAGGATTCGCCCTTCGGGCGTCGTCCGATAGAGGCCGACCGTGGAATTTTCGAATAGAGCGCGAAAGTGTTCTTCGCTTTCGGCCGGGGTATTCGCCCCTTTTGTGATCCTGACCATCCGCCGTTCTTCCTTGCGGCGGTCCCCTCATCCGAGGCCGTCGCCGATATGCGGATTATAGGGGGGATCCCCGGGGAAGACAATCTTTCGGGGGGGTGAAATTCCGGTTCAGAGGGCTAGTCCCCGGCGTTCGCCGCCTCCTCTTTTGACGGTCGAACCGGAGAGGAAAATTTTTTGTTTTGAGGCAACCTTTTCTCCCTGTTCTCCATCTTTTCCGGTGTGGAGAGTAACGCGATGACCCCCGAGCTGGCCCTTTCGCCCCGGACCGAATTCGGCGATAATGCCGCTATGAGGCATTCCCGCGGGAAGGAATCCGTTTCTGTCTCTGGAGTTGCAGCGGACGATCTGGCCGATCTCATCGCCCGAAGCCGGGAGGGGGATGCGGCGGCCATGGAAGAAATCTACCGCCGCTTCAAAACCGCGCTGTTCAACCTGGCCTTCCGCTATTCGTACGACCGGTCGACGGCGGAAGACCTTCTTCAAGAGATCTTCATCAAGGTTTTCACTCACCTGAACGACATCAAGAATCCGGACACCTTTCCCGGGTGGGTGTTTCGCATCGGGCTGAACACCTGCTACAGCCATCTCCGCAGCCGCCGACCGGAGATGGAGAAAGGCGTTCCCCTGGAGCACATCGAAGGAACCCTCCATGGCGCGGTCCCGGAGGATCACGGCGGCGATGTCCGGAAGCCCCTGGATGACGGCATCGCCCAGCTTCCGGCCAAGCTCCGGGAAATCTTCCTTCTTCACGATGTCCAGGGATTCAAGCACGAAGAGATCGCCCGGTTGCTCGGCTTATCGGTCGGGACATCCAAGTCCCAGCTCTTCAAAGCCCGGCTCCGGATGCGGGCGTTTCTGACGAACCGCGGCGTATGCTAGGAGATGACCATGAAATGCACGCGCGCTCACGAATTGATCGGAGAACTCCTCGAAGAGACCATCGATCATGACGACCGAAAGGAATTGGAACAGCATCTCGAATCCTGCCCGGAATGCCGCGATCTCCTGGCCGATTTCCGGAACATCAAATCTCAAGCCGCCGGGCTGCCGGTCCTCGAGCCGTCTCCGGACATCTGGCCGTCCCTAATGTCCGGCGTCCGCCGGGAGCTTCGGCCCGGAGCCCGGTCCGCGAGAACGCTCGGCTGGTTGGACCGGTTCTTTCTCCCCGGCCGTCCGCGTTTTGCCTTTGCCGCCGCCCTGCTTATGCTTGTGGCGGCCGGTGGATTTCTTCTTCTTCGGGGGCCCCGTCCGGCCGCCGGTCCGGTTGCGGGAAACGGCGATGCTTATACGCTGGCCAAGCTCGAGGAAGCGGCAACCCATTACCAGATGGCCATCCAGGCCTTGTCCGAGGCCGCGGCCGCCCAGAAATCCCTTCTCGACGCCGGAACCCGGGAGGTCATGGACCGCGACCTGCGGACGATCGATGCCGTCATCGCCTCCTGCCTGACGGAAGTTCGGAACGATCCCCGGAGCGTTAAAGCGCGGGTCTACCTGCTCGGCGCCTACAAGGGAAAAGTGGATTTTCTCGACGCCGTCATTGCGGTGAAAAAAAATTCGGCCGTCCCCTCGGGCGCCGATATCGTCCTTTAGAAATTGTGAAAGGAAGGAGAAACCCCATGAACGCGAAAATGAAACACAGGCTCGTTTTCCCGGTGGTCCTCTTGAGTCTGGCGATGATGGGCGGCGTTCTGGTCGCCGGCGAGAAGCTCGAAGAGAAATTCGCCCGGACGGAGGCCCTGGCCCGGGACGGCAAGGTGTCCGTCGCCAATATCTCCGGGACGATCAAGGTCCGGACCTGGGACAAGGCCCAAGTCCAGATCGACGCGGTCAAAATCACCGAGGCCTCCTCGGCGGCGAAAGCGAAGGAGAACTCGGACCTGGTGAAAATCGAGGTCGTCAACGAGGGGAATGCCGTCCGGGTCGAAACAAAATACCCCGAGCGGAGGGATCGCCGGGCCAATCTCAACGTTCACGTCAACTACGTCTTGTCCATTCCCGACCGGGCGGCCCTCCGGATCAATAACGTCAGCGGCAATATCGAAGTTCAGGGCGTCGGCGGAGCGCTCAACATCGATGAAGTCAGCGGGACGGTCACGATCGACGGCGCGTCCGGCCAGGTCGATTGCCAGACGGTCAGCGGGGGCATCTCCCTCAGCGGCGGATCGGGCGGGGTGAACCTCAAGGCCATCTCCGGCCGGATCGAGGCCGAAGGGATCCAGGGTTCGGTCGAGGCCGAAACGGTCAGCGGGCACGTGTCCCTCCGCGGCGTCCGCGAGGCGAAATCCATCCGGGCCAAGACCATCAGCGGCAACATCGCGTGCGAAACCGGCGTTTTGCCCGGCGGCCGGTACAGCTTCGACACGTTGAGCGGCGGCATCACCCTCACCCTGCCGTCGTCCTCCGTTTTTGAGCTCGACGCCGAGACGTTCAGCGGCCGGATTAAAACCGATTTTGCCGTCACCATGTCCGGCCGGGTCTCGCCCAGAGAATTGAGGGGCGTGGTCGGATCCGGCGGAGCCGTGCTCCGGGTCAAAAGCTTCAGCGGAACGGTCGACATCAAAAAGAAATAGCCGGGCGCTTCCCGCCCCGTTCTTCCGCGCCTCCGAACGAGATATTCGGGGGCGCTTTTTTTTATGCGCCCGGCCGGGCCCTCCCCCTTTTTTCCCCCCGGCCGGGACCGGCGATATAATGATTCG
>CAYPKX010000140.1:0-7797 GCA_964411395.1 uncultured Eubacteriales bacterium
CCTGCACCCTGAAATACGCGGATAACCAGCAGGCCTGCCGCGACTTCGCCCGGGCCCGGGGGCTCCGCGTGTTCGATGTCGATCAGGGCATCGGTTCCCACGTTCTGATGGAGGAGGGGCTGGCCCGCGCCGGCGGAACGGCCGTCGGCACCGACAGCCATATGAACATCCTCGGCGCGATCGGCTGCTTTGGCCAGGGGATGGGGGATGTGGACATCGCCTACGCTTTTCGGACCGGCCGGACCTGGTTTGAAGTCCCGGAGAGCGTCAAGGTCGTGGTCAAGGGAACGCCGTCGCCCCGGGCGACGCCCAAGGACCTGACCCTTCATCTTTGCCGGATTCTCGGGACGTCGAAAATCGCCCTTCGCTCGGCCGAGTTTTACGGCCCGGCCGTCGCTTCGCTCGACCTTTCCGGCCGGATCACGCTCTGCAGCATGATTACTGAAATGGCCGGAATCATCGGTTTTATTCCGGAGAAAATCCTGAATCCCGGGCTCTCCGCCGCGGTCTTTCCGCCGTCGGGACTGATGACGGTTGCGGCCGATCCCGGAGCCGTCTACGCCGAGACGATCGAAGTCGATGTCGAGGGACTGGAGCCCCAGCTGGCCCTCCCGCCGTCGCCCAACACCGTTAAATCCGTGTCCGAGGTCCGAGGGATCAAAATCGATTCCGGATTCATTGGTTCCTGCACCAACGGCCGGATCGAGGATATGGCCGCGGCGGCGGCCGTGTTGAAAGGCCGAAAAATCCGGCCGGGCGTCATGCTCAAGATCGTCCCGGCGACCCGCCGGGTGTACGACGAAATGCTCCGGACGGGAATTCTTCAAACGTTATTTGAAAGCGGCGCGATCGTCCTCAATTCCGGCTGCGGCGGTTGCGCCGAGGGCCATGCCGGCCTGACCGGGAAAGGCGAAGTCGAGGTCGGCACCGGGAACCGCAACTTCCCCGGCAAGCAGGGGAAGGGGCCGGTTTACCTGGCCTCGCCGGAAACCGTCGCTGCCTCCTGCCTGGCGGGCGAGATCGTTTCGGCGGGGGAGGTCTGACATGCGCGACGCCCTTCTTCGCGGCCGCGTCTGGGTTCTGACCGGTCCCGACGGCCGCCTGATCGAAGACATCGATACCGACCAGATCTTCCACAACGCCCATCTCCACATCACCGACATCTCTCAGATGGGAGTCCACGCCCTCGGCAATCTCGAGGGCTGGAAGGATTTCCCCAGGAGAGCCAAGCCCGGGGACATCCTGGCTGCCGGCCGCAATTTCGGCGCGGGTTCCTCCCGTCAACAGGCCGTCGATTGCTTTATCGCCCTGGGCCTTTCGGCGATTATCGCGCCGTCCTATTCGGCCATCTACTTCCGCAACGCCGTCAATACCGGTTTCCCGGTTCTGCGGACCGAAGGTCTGGAGAAGGCGGCGGCGGACGGCCGGATATGCTCGGGAGATGACCTCGAGATCGACCTTTCAGCCGGCCGGGGGAGAAACCTCACTCGAAATGAGCCGCTGGCCCTTGAGCCGCTGAGCCGGGTTCAGCGGGAGATCCTCGCGGCCGGAAGCTTGTTCCGGCTGAAACGAAACTGACGGCCTCCATGAGAATCCTGGCGATCGATACGACGACCGGCAGCGGTTCGGCGGCCTTGCTCGAAGACGGCCGGATTCTGGCGGAAATCGGCGTCGATTCCTTCGGGACGCATTCTTCGCGCCTGTTGTCGGTGACCGACGTCCTTTTTAAATCGCTCCGCTGGACGCCGGCCGATCTGGACGGATATGCCGTCGCTCCCGGCCCGGGTTCGTTTACCGGTATTCGCATCGGTTTGGGGACGGTCCAGGCTCTCGCTTTCGCCTCCGGAAAGCCCATCGCGCCCGTTTCGTCGCTTCGGGCGATGGCTTGGAAGCTCCGCAACGACGGATCGCCGCTGGTTTGTCCGGCTCACGATGCCAAGAAGGGCGAGGTGTATGCCGCCTTGTATTCCTTCGAAAAATCCCGGATGAAGGCTCTGATTCCCGAGGGAGCCTACGCTCCGGAACAGTTGATCGCCAAATTTCCCAGGGGCCGAACGATTCTCTTTTTCGGAGGCGGATATCCGCTGCTGTTGGCGGCTATGACGCCGGCCAAACGGGCCCGGGCCGTTTTCGCCGCTCGGACGCCGTTTATCGCTCCGGAAATCGGACTTCTCGGCGCCGGGATGATCGCCGCGGGACAAGGGATCGGACCGGACGCGCTCGAACCAATCTATCTGCGGCGGTCTCAGGCCGAAGAAGGCCGATGACGACGGACCCGGGGAACGGCGGCGGCTTGCGCATCCGGCGCATGGTCCGGGACGACCTCCCTGAAGTTCTGGGAATCGAGCGCCGCTCGTTCTCCAATCCCTGGCCGCCTTCGACGTTCGAAGGCGAGATCCAGAACATCGGACTCTCCTTTCCCCTGGTCGCCGTCGACGAAGCGCAAGGGAGGATTGCCGGGTACGTCATCTATTGGGTCATCCGCGACGAGGTCCAGATCAACAATATCGCCGTTCACCCCGATTACCGGCGGCGGCGGATCGCCGAAGATATGCTGCGAGGGGTTTTCGCTCAGCTCGAAAAGCAGGCCATCCGCATGGTTCTGCTCGAGGTCCGGGCCGGAAACGCTCCCGCCCGGACGCTTTATGACAAGCTCGGTTTCAGAGCCATCGGCCGGAGGAAGGACTATTATTCCCATCCGACCGAGGATGCCGTCGTCATGGAGCTCCTCCTCGGGCCGGCGCGGTTTTCGTGAAAAATTTGGTTGCGCAGGGAGTCTTCATGTCTCGAACTCAGCCCCGTCGCCGGTCGTTATCGGCCGCGGTCATTGCGGCCGCGGCGATGCTCGTTCTTGTCTCCGCCGCCCCTCCGTCGGACCGGATTCTCTTCCGGCTCGCCGCGGCGGATGCGGACCGGGTTCCGGACGGTCTTGCCGGGGATACATTCGTTGTCCAGAATCTGGGTTCGGTCCTGCTCGTCGTCGGACCGGAGACGGCGCCGGAAACCCTGGCCGCTGCGGGTGTTCCGGCCGTTGTCCTGGAACGCGATCTCCGGGGAAAGGCCTTTTTCCTCGTCCGGACGCTTCGGTCCGGCGATGAGGCCGTTCTGGACCGGCTCGGGACCGCGGTCCTCCTGGAGGACCGGACCTATCTCTTCCGGCCGGCCTTCGGCGAGCCCCGGGAAATCCTTCCCTCGTCCTTTCGGTTGAAGCGTCTCGACCTCGACCGGGCCGCGGCCTGGCCCGACAGAGCCGATGTCCGCCATGAGGGAGTCCCCGGGGAATCGTTGATCTTCCCCGATCCCCGCGTTTTCGAATGGGTCGCCCAGGTTTCCAAAACCCGGCTGACGGAGACCATCCAGAGCCTCCAGAACTTCCAGACCCGCTATGCCTCGACGGTGTCCTGCGAGAATTCCGGAGCGTTTCTCCACGATGAGTTCGTCCGGCTCGGCCTGGCCTGCGAGTACGAAACGTTCTCCTTTTCTTCTTCCAATTATCAAACCCGCAACATCATCGCCACTCTGCCCGGAAAATCGATCCCGGGAAAAGTTGTGATCGTCTGCGCCCATTACGACTCGTACAGCAACAATCCGAGAAATCTCGCCCCCGGAGCCGATGACAACGCCAGCGGGACAGCCGCGGTTTTGGAAATCGCCAGGATTCTGGCCGGCGCGTCTCTCGATTACACGGTCAAGTTCATCTGCTTCTCCGCCGAGGAGTGGGGGCTCTACGGCGCCCGCCATTACGCCCAGAGGGCCAAATCCCGGGGCGAGAATATCGTCGGCGTCATCAACATGGATATGATCGCTTTTACCGACTCGGCCAACCCCATCCTCGAGGTCTACGTCAATTCGGCTTCCGACTGGCTGGGTGACCGATATCTCGAGGCCGCGGCCGTCTATGCGCCCCTCTCGGTTCACAAGATCAGGGACTCCTCGGCCACCTGGAGCGATCATTCGCCCTTTTGGGACCAGGGTTTTTCCGCGCTTTGCGCCATCGAGGAGGCGGCCGACCGGAATCCCTACTACCATCGGACAAGCGATACCCTGGACAAGCTGAATATGAATTACGGCACATCCGTGACCCGGGCTTCGTTGGCAGCGGCCGCCGACCTGGCCCGGCCGTTCACCGTTCGGCCGCTTCCGCCGACAGGCCTGGAGGCCCGAAGCCAGATTGTCGGCTCGCTCTTTGCCGGGGTCAAAAGCGTTGCGCTTGCCTGGGATGCGGGCCCGGCGGCCGTCGTCGGCTACAACGTCTATCGGACGACGGTTTCGGGCGGCGGCTACGTCAAGCTCAACGCCGGTCTGCTGGGCCAACCGCTCTTTAACGAAACGAGGCTGGATCCGGCCGTGATCTTTTATTATGTCGTCACAGCTGTAGACAACCAGGGCCGGGAGAGCGATTTTTCCGACGAGGTTCGCGATGACCGGAATAACGATGCGTACCGGAATTAAACCCGGCCGGCTGCCGGCGTTGATCGGACTCGCGGCGGCTCTGGCGGTTGCTCCGGCGGGCCTTCGGGCCGCCGAAACCGTCGTTTCGCCCCGTTTTGCCGTTTCGGTCGAGGCCGGAATGTTCCGGGCCGAGCAGGCGGCGTTCCGGACCCTGTATGGCGGCGGATCGCTCGTCTATTCCGTCCACCTCCGGGCCCGGCTGGCCGCCGGCTTGTGGGCCGTCGCCGGCTGGAAAACCTTGAGCGTCCAAGGGACGACGGCGATCGTGGGCCCCGCCTTCGACAACGAAAGCTATGTCCTGGAGTTCGAGATGACGTCGCTGCGGTTCGGCTTGCGCTACGCTTACGAGATCGGCCGATGGGCTGTTTTCGCCGGGGCGGGGGGCAGCGCGAACCGTTACGAAGAGCGTTGGACGGTTATGGCCGGGCTCGGCGGAACCGGAAAGGAAATGGGTTGGTATGCCGAACTGGGGGGGGAATTCACCGTCGCGCGTTTTCTTTCGCTCTCGCTCCGCGGAGAATATTCGTCCGTAGTTTCCGGCCGGGGATCTTATCTCGAACCGGAGGTCAAGCTGGGGGGCGGGGAGGCCGCCGCCGGTCTTGTTTTCCGGTTCTGAAGTCCGGCTACTTCAAAACATCCCGGCAGAGCCGGATGGCGTGGTTGAGCCAGATCCTCTCGATAAAGTTGTTTGTCCCGGCCAGAAGACCTTCGAGTGCCGCCCGGCGGACCGTGTCGAGATATTCCGTATAGATCTCCGCCAGCCAGGATTTGAGCGGTTCGTCGATCGGGAGGGCTTTCATCCAGTCCGGGGATATGTCCCAGGTCGTGTCGAAGATTACGACCGTGGCGTCGTTCAGGCGGGCCGCCTTTTTCCCGGCCGGAAGGCGGCCGTGCTGGGTGAACGGATACCCGGCGGCCAGGGGCAGGGCCTTGATCCGGTCGGGGCGGATCCGGGCCGTCAAGACGGCGCTGAGGACCGCCTGGTGAAGAAAAAGCCGTCGCAGAGGGGTCGTGCAGACGTCCTTTTGATAACGCTCGTCTTTCAAGCGCCGGGTCAGAAGGCGGGCCCACTCCGCCGCGATCCCGAGGTTGGGATTGAACGAGAAAGATTCGCAGTTGTAATAGGGCTGTATTTTCGTTCCATCGACGACGGTTTCGATCGTCGTCAGTCGAGTGAAGTCCAGGCCGGTTTCGGAGTAAATCGGTTTCCAATAATCATTGGGAGGGGTCTGGGGCGGCATCGCGACGGTGTTGGCCAGGGTTACCGGGCGGAGGGCGGCGTCATGTCGACCGGCCAGGTCGAGAGGCTCGAGAGGATTGAGAACCATCGCCCCCGGATCCAGCCAGATCAGTGTCGAAACCGTTCCTTTCACCCGTGTTTCGACCTGCGCGGCGGCGAAGGCTTTGAAAGCCAGGGGATAGGAAAGGAAGGCCGGATCCATCTCCAGGGGAATGACAATGAGGCCTTCTTCCCGGCGCAGGGCTTCGCCCGGGAGTCCTTGCGGGTCGGTCGTCACGGCGAAGACGGTACTCGAGCGGTACGCCCCGCCCCATCGACGAAGGCTTTGGACCAGAGCTTTGACCGCCCTTTCCTGCTCGGGGGCTGAAAAAAACGTGACGATTGCGATTCGTTCTTCCGCCGGAAAAAAGGCCCGGTCGGGCGGGAACGGTTCGCTTGGAGCCGCCGCAGCGAAGAGGGGAAAACAGAGATGGAGAAGAAACGCGGTTTTGAATTTCATTTCCGATGTTTTGCCCCGCTCGCCTGCTTCCCGCCGCCGAGAATGCGGTCGATGGCTTTATCGAGAAGCTCGGCGAAATTTTCCGGGAACCAGTGCCCGATGTTCGGGGTGATTTGGATTTCGGACAAAAGTCCCATTTTTTCAAAGCGAGCGGCCAGCTCTTTCTGCCGGTCGATCCGCTGATCCAGAGCGGTCGTCAACAGCGTGCCGGCCAGGCCCCGCTTCTTCGCCGCCAGAATCGCCTCGTCGCTGATCGTCTGGGGCGGTTCGGGGCAGAGAGCGATGAATCCGCGGGCCGGCAGGAGGCCCTCGGAGAAGGCGATGATCATCGAGGCGAAGCCGCCCGAAGAAAATCCGCCGATCAGAACGCGGCCGGTATCGACGGGGTATTCGTTCAGAATCTTGCGGTAGGCCTCGGCGATTTCCCGGCGGGTGATTTCCTCGTCCTGCCAGTGAAAGCCGCCCATATTGGCGACCTGGGTGGACTGGATATAGGCCGTGAGGAATTCCTTTTTCAACCGGGGCGAAATCCAACTGGGTTTGATCTCGGCCAGGGATTCGCCGCCGCCGTGGAGGGCGAGGAACAACGGAAATTTTTTGGACGGATCATATCCCTCGGGTTTTACGACGTCGATGATCTGGACGGCCTTTTTGCTCGCGGCCTCGACGCGAGCGGCGTTTTCTTTTTGAAAAGCTTCGTACCGGGCATGATTTTTCAACGGTGCCCAGAGCGCGCCGTCGAGATCCCATATCCCGTAAAAAATGCCGCGCCGGTGCCCCTCCTCCAAGGCCGCCATCGCCTTGTCGATATCGCCCAGCATTACGCGGACGGCGGCCAGATTGTATGTATTGGCCATGATGTTGTCCGGGAAGCGGTTCAGGACGCCTTCCAGGAGAACGGCGGCTTCCGGGTATTTCTTCTGGGCGAAGAGTTCCCCGAGATAGGCCCGCATTTCAGCGTATGTGGCAAACTCGCGTTTTTCCTGTCCGAAAGCGGTCAGTCCGGACATGAACATGATCGCCAAAACGGCCAGCGAGACGGTTTTTTTCATATCGGGCTCCTTGATCCGGCGGTGATTCGCTCCTCGCGCAATCGAAAACGTCTTCAATGGAGCAAGTTTCATACCATAATCGAAAGGGGATAAACGTAAGGATTTCCAACGGTCAGGCCCTGTTTGTTTGAAAAATCCGAAAAAGTCGGCAATCTTTTTTACAAAGCGTCCTTCCGGACGGTTCGGCGATTTTCGATCCCGCAATAAGCCGCCTGCCGTCCGGTGCCGGGCTCCCGGGAATATTTCAGATTCCGATTCGTCTGTTGTACGATGGTGTCCGTTTCAGTCAAGGAAGGTAAAACGTGAAAAAAATCGGCGTGTTCGCGGGAATGGTCGTTATAGCAGCCGGAATCGCCTGCGGCCCCAAGGCCGCGACGGTTGAAAAAATCGTGGATGAGAACGGGACGGAAATCGTCCTGAATAAACTCGAGCCCGTAATAACAAGCGGATCTCCGTCGTCTCTCGAATTGGTCGAGGAATGGGCTCTTTCGACGAGCAATGACGCGGTGGCCGAATTCGGACTGGGCGACTTCGGCGTGTTCGACGTCGATTCC
>CAYPKX010000141.1:0-7673 GCA_964411395.1 uncultured Eubacteriales bacterium
TGCAGTAATACGGAACGGCCAGGCCCGAGGTCCAGCCGCGGAGGGCTTCCATGACTTCAAGGCCTTTCTGGACCGTCGTTCGAAGGTGGTCCGTGCCGTTGACGTAATCGGCCTGGTAAATGTAGTAGGGCCGGACCCGGGCGGCCAAAAGCTTCTGCATCAACCGCCGCATCACCAGCGGGTCATCGTTGACGCCTTTCAGCAGAACCGTCTGGCAGCCGAGCGGGATACCGGCGTCGGCCAGAAGACCGAGAGCGGCATTGGCTTCCGGCGTCAGCTCGTCCGGGTGGTTGAAGTGGACGTTGATGTACAGCGGATGATACTTGCGGAGCATGGCCGCAAGCTTCGGCGTGACTCGTTGGGGCAGGAAACAGGGTACCCGGGTTCCGATCCGGAGAATTTCCAGATGGGGAATGGCCCGGAGCCGGGAAAGGATGTACTCGATCCGGGCGTCGCTCAACATGAACGGATCGCCTCCCGAGATGATCACATCCCGAACTTCTTCGTGAGCCCGGATGTAGTCGAGGCCTTCTTCGATGTAGCGCGGATTGATTTTGGACGGGTCTCCGACCTTGCGTTTGCGGGTACAGAACCGGCAATACGAGGCGCAGCGGTGGGAAACGAGGAAAAGCACCCGGTCGGGATAGCGGTGGACGATGCTCGGCACGGGAGAATCATGGTCTTCGGCCAGGGGATCGGCGACACCGCTCTCCTCCACCAGCTCGGCCGGGTCGGGAACGATCTGCCGATAGATCGGATCTCCCTTGGTCTTGATCAGCCCCGCATAGTAGGGCGTAATCAAGGTTTTAAACTGACGGGAAACCTTGCGGACTTCGGCAATGTCCAGGTCAAAAGCACAGGCCACCTGTTCGGCCGTCCGGAGGCTCCCTCTCGCAATCTGTGACCAATCATCCATGGTCCCTTCTCCTTCAGCTCAAGCGCTTCGTGTAGATGACGCGGCCGTCTCCGGGTCCGTAAAATTCGGGGATCCGGGCGGTTTCGGTATAGCTCAACCCAAGGTAAAAACGCCGGGTCGGTTCATATTTTTCCGTCGAAGACGTCTCGATGACGACCAGCCGTCCGCCTTCGCGCCGGACATGATCCTCGAGCCACAGGACGAGGGCCTTGCCGACCCCCCGGCCCTGGGCCCTGGGATCGACGGCCATCCAGTAGAGATCGAACGTCCCCAGGGTGAGCGGCGTCGGGCCATAAGTCATATATCCGGCGACCGCGCCCTCGCCGTCCTCGGCGACGACAATCCCGTAATCCTTCTGGTCGGGCCGGTCCAGATAAATGTCGATCAGCTCCTCGGCGACGGCGATCTCGTCCGGCCGGAAAAAGCCCGTCGCCTTGATCAGATCCAGGACGGCCGGTCGATCGGAGGATTTCATGGGGCGGATCATTTCGCTTTGCTCCGGTTCAAGGCTTTGTCGATCAGCAATTTCCAGAACGTTTTGTATTCGATCCCGGCCGCGGCCAAAGCCCGGGCGTATCCGGCATTCAGGCTGATGTCGGGATTGGGATTGACCTCGAGGACAAACGGCCGCCCTTTTTTATCGACCCGAAAATCCACCCGGGCATAATCCCGGCAGGAACAGGCGCAGAAGGCCTTGACGGCCGTTTCCTGGAGCCTGGTCCGAAGAGAATCGTCGATTTGGGCCGGGCAGACCGGCGGGGTGGATTTGAACAGGACGTCGTCGGGCAGCCACTTGGCGGCATACCCGCAGATATTCGGCTGTCCCTCGGGCATGCCGGTGAAATCGATTTCGCTGACCGGAAGGGCCTCCGGCTTTTCCGCATCGAAGACCGCGACGTTGAATTCCCGTCCTTCGATATAGGCCTCGACCAAAGCCGGCTCGCCGAAGACATCGTTGATGTGGGCCAGCTGCCGGCGAAGCCCTTCCTCGTCATGAACGACGGATTCGGGCCCGATGCCGAGACTGGCGTCCTCGGTATTCGGCTTGACGAACAGGGGAAAGGGCAGGTCGACGTTCTGCTCAAGCGATTCGACAAGCACGGCCGGAGCGGTCGGCAGACCGAACGACTTCAAAACGGCCTTGGTCTTTTGTTTGTTGAGACAAAGGGCCAGGGTTCGCGAATCGTTCCCGGTGAACGGCACGCCGAGGAGCTCCAGGGCCGCGGCCACATTAGCCTCCAACTGCGGCTTTCCAAGGAAGGCTTCGCAAAGGTTGATGAGGACGTCGGCGTTGAGCGTTTTGACCCGCTGGGAAAAGTGCATGAAGCTTTTCTGCAGGGGAATGACGAACGTCGAATACCCCAGCTCGGTGACGGCGTTGAGAACTTCCTTGGCCGTTTGTTCGACGGATTCCTCCGAAGCCCTCTCGACTTTGTTGGCCGTGAGCGGATCATAGGCATTGAAAGCGATGCCCACGAGAATGTTCTTCGCTCCCCGGGCGCTCATGACCGTCCTCCCCGGCCGCCGATCCCCCAACGGAGGGCGGCTTCGTCAACGACCCGAAGGATGAGCCCTTCGTAGGTATAACCGGCGGTCCGGGCGGCTTTGGGGAGACAGGAATTGTCCTCCGGATTCGGAAGCACGCCGGGCAAAGGATTGACTTCGAGGATTTGGGCCCGTCCGTTTTCATCCAGGCGGACGTCGATCCGGCACCAGTCCCGGATCCGGAGAATCCGGCAGGTTTCGCCGACCACGCGTTCGATCTCGGCCCGGAGCGCGGGCGATATGTCGGCCGGGCATTTGAAGATCTCCAGGGGATTTTCGGGCGTGTCCCAGATCCACTTGGCTTCATAGGAATAGACCGGATGGGCTCCGCTCGGAAGAAGGGAATGATCGATTTCGACGATCGGCAGGATTTCCCGGGCCGGGCCGTTTCCAAGCACACCCACGGTGAATTCCCGCCCGGGCAGGAACCGCTCGACGATGACCGGTTGGCGATACAAGGCGGTGACTTCCCGGACACGGTCGGCCAGCTCCGCCGGCGTCGCCACATAGGCGTTGTTCTTGATGCCCTTGCTCGATCCTTCAAACAACGGCTTGACGATGGCCGGAAGGGCGACGCCCGTCGGAATCGCGTCTCCGGGTTCGATGATCCGGAACTCCGGGTTCGGGACGCCGTGGTAAGAAAGGATTTCCTTGGCCCGCGATTTGTCGAGACAAAGACTCAAAGTCAAGGGATCTGAACCCGTGTACGGCAGGCCGAGGATTTCGCACAGGATCGGGATGTGGGCTTCGCGGTTGGGGCCGACCAAACGCTCCGACATGTTGAAAACCAGGTCGGGGCGGATCTCCCGGAGACGCACGTAAGCCTCCTCGTCGGATTCGATGGGGATGACTTCGTGCCGGGACCGCAGCGCGCCGGCCACGGCCTCAATCGTCTCGTCGGAATCGCACTCGGCGAGGGCATCCGGCGGTGGAGGCTCCGCGTCGTCGACGGCTGTCGTCTCATCGACGCGGCCACGCAGGGAAGCGGCCATTCCGGCCTTGGAAGTGAAGAGCAGGGCAATCTTCATCGTCGCTCTTCGGCTCCGCGCCTCAAGTTAAAGGATTTCCCCTGCGTCGTGATCATCTGCGTTTTTTCCGTTCTTCAGGTTTAGTTATAGAACATTTAATGGAAATGTCAAGAGGATTTGTCAAGAATAATACAAATTGTTTGATTGACCCGGTTCTCAACCCCCCATTCCTTGTGCTGTCAAAAACCCGGACATGTCAGCCCATGAACTCACAGTCAGAAGGGGAAAAGCCGGCCGGACGGGAGCAAGGGAAAGCGCGATCAGCGCATGAATTCGCTGTAGAGATACGACGACCGGGGATCGGGACGGCGGCGGGCGGCCCGTTTTTCAATGGGCCGAAGCGGCGACCGGTAATCGCTCGGCGGCAAGCGGAACAAGAGATAAGCGCCGGCGGCGAGGAGATCCTCGCCGGTTGCTTCCGACGGCGGCGTTTCCACATGGACGATCAAACCGCCGCCCGCCGAGACGGCTGTCGCGGCCAAGGCACAAAGCCCGAAAACATTTTCGCTTTCTTCTCCCGATGAAAACACGACATGAATCCAGGCGCCCCGACGGGCCGGCTCCGAAAGCCCGGCCTCCAGCGGCCCATGATGATAGTAGCCCAGACGGGTTCCGCCGACCCGGGCCTCCCCCGCCAGGGCGGCCAGGTCGGACGCCTCGCGGGCCAGGGATTGATTGGAAAGGTACAGCGCCACTCCGCTTCGGGCCGCTTCGCCAAGAGCGCTCATCGGAAAGACGGAAGCCGGGTCCGTTTCCAAACGACCATGATGGAAGAAGGCGATGAATCCGCCGCCCTTTCGGGCCGCTTTATTCAGGATGAACAGGTCATCCGGCGTCCGGCCGGCCCGGTCGGACGTATAGAGCTCCGTTCCGGCCAGCTCGAGCCGCTCCATCTCGAGCAGGGGAAAGGCTCCCGAATCGATCAAGCGGAGCCGGGCGCCCCGCTTGCGCCGATTCCCGACCTCATCCAGGACGGCAGGAAAATCCGCCTGGTCGTCGCGGAGGACGAGGTCGCCGTCGGCCGGGCAAAAAGGAGAATCGTACATGTTCGCTTCGCCGGGTTCGAAGTTTACCCGCCCTCCGGAGGCCTGTCAAGGAACGTTTATGGTAGAATTGGACGGGAGAAACGGCCATCAAAAGCGCGGTGTTGTTTTCCGGCGGACTGGATTCGACGACCGCTTTGTATTGGGCGCTCAACCGGGGCGGAGACGTCCAAGCCCTGACTTTTGATTACGGGCAACGACATCGGATCGAGGTCCGGGCCGCCCGGGCGATCACCCGGCGTCTCGGCGTTCCCCACACCATCTTGAAGATCGACCTCGGCCAAGTCGGCGGATCGGCTCTGACCGATTTGAAAATCCCCGTCCCGAAGCACCACCGTGTCCCCCGAATTCATGGAGCCGCGGGACCTCCGGCCACTTATGTTCCCTTCCGCAACGGCATCCTCCTGGCTTTCGCCGCGGCCTGGGCCGAAACGCGGGGCGTTCAGGAAATCATCTGCGGATTCAACATCGTCGACTCCCCGGAATATCCCGACACCCGTCCCGCCTTTGTCCGGGCCATGGAACGCGCCATCCGGACGGGAACGTCGAAAGCCTTCGGCCCGGCGGGCTTGAAGCTTCGGGCCCCGTTTATTGGGTGGAAAAAATCGGATATCATCCGGACCGGCCGGGCGTTGGGTGCGGATTATTCCCGCTCGATCACCTGCTATGCGGGAAAGGAAAGACCCTGCGGCCGCTGCTCGGCCTGCCTGCTTCGGGCCCGGGCCTTCAAGGAAGCGGGGACGGCCGATCCGCTGGTCGTCCGGATGGGCCAAGGAGGACGGAGATGAGTTGGATCCTGAAAGTCCGCGACCGGTTCTCGGCCGCCCATTTCCTCCGGGAATACAAGGGGAAATGCGAAAATATTCACGGCCACACGTTCCAGGTCGAAGTCGAGATCGCCGTCCCGGAGCTCGACCCGACCGGGCTGGGAATCGATTTCGCCATCATTAAGAAGAAGCTCGGCGAGATTCTCCCCGATCACGGCCTCCTCAATGAGGTCTATCCGTTCAATCCCTCGGCCGAGAACCTGGCCCGTCGTTTCTTTGAAGACCTCAAGCCCCACTTTCCGGTCCGGGCGGTCACGGTCTGGGAATCCGAGGATGCTTCCGCAACCTACGCTGAAGATCGTTGAAATCTTCGCCGGGATCCAGGGTGAAGGACTTCGCCTGGGACGTCCGGCCGTCTTTATCCGTCTGGCCGGCTGCAACCTTCGCTGTCCGTTCTCGCCCGGGTAAAGCGCTTGGAAAACGCCCGTCCCTCAGGCTGGATCTGCCTGACGGGGGGCGAGCCCTTCGCCCAGGCGGTCGGACCGCTGGTCGAGCAGCTCCGCCAAAGCGGCTTTCGCCTCCAAGTCGAAACCAACGGCACAATTCCGGCCGGTCCGTCATTCGATTGGGTGACGGTCTCGCCCAAGCCGCCCGATTATGACGTCGTTCCCGAATTCCGGCAAACGGCCCGGGAGGTCAAGCTCGTCGTTTCCCGCGAGCTTTCATTCGCCGCCTTGCGCCGCGTCCGGTCGGAGTTCCCTTCCTCCGTCCCGGTCATTCTTCAACCCGAGTCGAACCGCCCTGAAAGCCGGGCCCGGGCCGTGCGTCTCCTCGAACGATCGCTTCGGGAAACGATGCCGGACATCCGCCTGGGCATCCAGCTTCACAAGGTGTACGGTTTTTCCTGATTCGCAAAGCTCATGTAGGACCGGGCCTAAGAAAGAAAAAGAACAAGAGGGCCTCGTCCTGATTCGCAAGGCTCATGGAGGACCGGGCCTAAGAAAGAAAAAGAACAAGAGGGCCTCGTCCTGATTCGCAAGGCTCATGGAGGACTGGGCCGGAGAAATGGAATCCCGTTGATTTCCGGTGTGGCGACATGGCAAGAGGGCCTCGTCCTGATTCGCAAGGCTCATGGAGGACCGGGCCTGAGAAATTAAATTTCGTTCTCAACCGACATCCGGCCGGCATTTCATGAAGTATTCGTATCCGGACCGGGCCAGGTAAACGCCGGCCAGGATGACAACGCCGCCGATGATTTTCCTCGGGCCCAGGGATTCGCCGAGAAAGAGATTGGCAAACAAGGCCGTGAATAAAGGCGTCAGGTTGCTGTAGATCGCCGTCCGGGCATTGCCGACGCGCCGGACGGACGAATACCAGATCAGGTATCCGAGGGCGAGGCTGAAGACCGCCGAAAAGGCCAGTCCGCCCCAGGCCCCGGGAGAAACCTCGCGCCAGGAAATGCGGGCGATATCGCCCGCGCTGAACGGCAGGTAAGCCAGGGCGCCGAAAACAACGGTGATTGTCGTAAACTTCAACGGGGAGATCCGGTCCAGGAAGCCCTTGGAAAACACGGTATACAGCGTCCAAAGGAATGTTCCGGAAAATATCATCACATCGCCGCGGGTTCCCCGGCTCGAAAAGTGAAAGCCGCCGTTTCCCGCTCCGATCACAAGATATAAACCAACCGCCGAGATCAGTATGCCCGCCCAGGCCGCCCAATGGATCTTCTCGATCCGGAACAGCACGCTGAAGAGAGCGACCATCGCCGGCGAAATCGCCAGGATGAACGAGGTGTTGGAGGCCGTCGTCCGGCTCAAGCCTCCGATGAAAAGAACCTGGTAGAATCCGTTGCCCATGATCCCGATCAGGGCCAGTTTCCAGAAGTCGCTTTTTTCGAAGCGGAATCCCTGCCCGGAAAAACCCAGGACAACAACAAGGAGGACCGCCGTCAGCCCGAGGCGGACCCCGTTGAAACCGGCCGGAGTCATCTCCCGAAGGGCGATCTTGATGACGGAAAAATTCAAACCCCAGACGACGATCACCCCGAGCATGAGGAGATCGCTCCAACCGAAAGCCGGATTCGCCTTCGCTTGGGATTTCATCGTCTTCAAAGGAAACGGGTCACGGGACGGGAGCGCCCGTTCGGTTAGCGGGCCTTCGCTTTTTTCTTCGAACCGGCCCGGGGATAAGCGGCTTCGATGACCGATGACAGTCCGCCGCGGGCGTTGAATTCCCCGGTCACCGAAGCCCGGACCGGGCGGGCCGCGGAGACGATGTCGGCCAGGATCCGGTTGACCGCATTTTCATAGAAGATCCCCAAGTTACGATAGGCCAGAAAATACTCTTTCAACGATTTGAGCTCGAGGCATCGGTT
>CAYPKX010000142.1:0-7609 GCA_964411395.1 uncultured Eubacteriales bacterium
TCGGTCCCCCTTCCCCGACGACACGGGATGAAGAACGAGACCCCGAAGTCGAACTCCGATTCGGCGGAGGGCTCAACCGGGACGAGGAGGAGGTTCCTCGAGACGGCGTCGCGGACGTCCCCCGTTCCCGAATGACCCGGGAAGAAGAAGGATTCACCGAAGTCGACCGCCGAGAGGGCGTCGCGGCCGTTCCACGCTCCTGAACGCTCCGAGAAGGAGAATCGGCGCGGCCGGCTCCGACGGATTCGCGGCCGATGCCGCGATCGACGGGATTTCCGTTCCGGATAATGCGGCCGGACTCACCGGTCCGCGGCGAGACGTTCCCCGCATCGTTGAATCCCCGAGTCGGCCGTTCTCCCTGGCGGGACGAAAAATCCCGGCCGACCTGGCGGAGGGAACCGCGGTCAAGAACGTTCCGAGCCCGGTTCACCAGATCGGCATCCCGGTTCAGAGAGGGCCGGAGGTCCGGCTGAGACGGCCGGAGGTTGATCCGGCCGAAGTCCGCTCCCGCGCGGCCGCGAAGGGCGACATCGGAGAGCCGCCGGTTCTGGAGCTGATCGCGGCGGACGATGGTGAGCGACCGGGCATAGCTCGCATAGGAGCCCCGGTCGTACCAGCCGTCGTTATACTGTCCGTAGAAGATATTGTTCACGATGACGGCCGGGTAGCCCCAGTAGCTGAGAGGGCACCAGCCGATATAGTCGTAACCGCTGTACCAGTGAACCCAGGCCGGGCCCCACGACCAATAGCTCGTCGGAATCCAGTACCAACCCCGGCCGAAGCCCCAGCCCCACCGGCCGTAGTGCGACGTGCACCAGCCCCAGGGCTCATAGGACACCCAGGTCCAGCCGATGATCGGGTACCAGACCCAGCGGCCGTTGGAATACGGACGCCAGCCGGAATCATGGATGCGCGGCACCCAGACATAACCGTAGTCGGCTTCATATTCCCAATCGCCGTATTCGGAGAGCTCGTAATCGTATTCGGAATAGGTTTCGGGGAGATAGGACTTGCTCAGATTCCGGGCATAAAGTCCGTCCCGGGTTTCGTTCCAGGAATCGAAATCGTCGCGGCGGGCCAGAAGCCCGGTCGTCTCGCCGGCCAGATTGCCGTCCAGAGCCGCGATCGATTCGCCGGACGCAACAAGAACGGATCCGGATTCGCCGGCTGCTTCCGCCTGGCCGCTGTAAACCGAAAATTCCGTCCGGCGATTCTCCCGGACGTCGAGCCGGTATAAGCCGGGCTCGAGGATATAGAACGAAGCATCCGGCGTATGGATCTGGAGGTTTTTCTCCCGGTCCAACTCCCGAACGCGGAAATAAACGCTGCCGCCGAGTAGATGGATCTTCGTCGGATCGCCGTCCCGGGCCGGGAGCCCGGCCACGTCGATCTGGGTGTTCAGGTCGAGCCTGAAAATATTGCCCCGGCCGAGTTGAATCTCGGCCCGGCCGTCGCGCGTTCCGAGCTTATCGCCCGCCACGACGACCAGATTCACTTCGCCCTGCTCGTAGCCTTGGTCCTGGGCGCGCTGGATATAGACGTCGCCCTTGACGTAGCTCAACCGGGTGAAGCTCCGGTCGTAGTAGCCCTCGGATTGTCCAAAGGCCAGGAACGGAAAAGCCACAACCGCCGCGATCGCCAGGGTCATCATTTTTTTCATCTTCGTCACTCCTTGCATCTCAAACCTTTGCAACTTCCATGCCAAGGAATAAATCCCATAAAGATAAGGAAAAATCGATAAAACCGGCTGTCCTTATTTTCGGACGATTGTGCTCTTTTTGAGAACGCGCTCAAAAAACCGCTCCATAAAAAAGCCCCTGTCCCCGGCGCTGAGGGCGTCGAGGACAGGGGCTTTCGAGCGCCGGCTCTGCCTTCGGATTATTCTTCCCAGATTCGGCCGAACGCCCCGCGACGGGCATCGCGAATCCGGTTGAGGCGGTTGCGAAGAAACGCCCGGCCCCGTTCCATCATCCGGCCCATCGGCCGGAGAGTCCGTCCTGCGCCGCGCCCCATCATCATTCCCCGGGCGCCGGCCATCCCCAGGCGTCCTTCCCGCAGTCCCATTCCGGAACCCATCATCAGGTCCCGGCGGTTTTTCATTTTTTCGAGCTGCTCCGGGGTGAAGATTTTTTCCCTATCGAGGCGGTTCCGGACCATCGCCTTGGCCTGATCGGCCCGAAGCTTGAACATCTGGTCAATCAAGGCTTCCTGCTTCGCCGGATCGGGCCCGGCCCCGTCCTTGCGCAGCGCCTGCATCTCTTCCCGGGCTTTTTTCATCTGTTCGGCGAAAGCCTTCTGCTTCTCAATCACGGCCTTCCGATGGGCTTCGAGCTTGGCTTCCTGATCGGGAGTGAGGCCCAGAGCCTCGTTCATCCGCTCCATCTGCCGCATGGGGCGGACCTGGTCGCGGGCTTGTTGGCCCGGCGCAACCGGTTTGTCCTGAGCCAGCCCGGAGAGCCCGAGGGCCAGGAACGCGATCACCGCCATCGTCATCGTTCGTTTATTCATTGTCTTTCTCCTTCGAACGTTCTCGTCGGATTAGACAACCGCTTGCGGAAAACCTTGGCGATGGAAGGAACAGTCCAGGCCTCCACCCCCGTCCGAGCCAGGCTGATCGGAATCACCCGGATCCCCCGGCCCAGCCCTTCGATCGCCCGGATCATCTCCCGCCGTTTGGCGTCCGAGGCGGAGGCCAGGATGGTCAGGGATCCGCCTTCGCCGCCCGCCCCGTTGACTTTCCAGCCCGCCGCGCCAAAAGTCCGGGCGACCGCGGCGATCGCATCCGCATCCCGGGAGATCAGTCCGGGATGAAGGCCCCGTTGGCCTTCATTGTTGCGGATCATGGCCTCGCCGTAGGCCTCGAAATCGCCCGCCTCCAGACGTTTTCGGGCCAAAACCGGGATCCGGGCCATCGCCCGGATGAACTTCATTCCCGGACCTCCGGCTTCCAGGGCGGCAATGACTTCCTCGTGCATCGAGGAGGACCGGTGCGGTGCCCCCAGATAGACCAGGGTCAGACGGCGCTCCAGCTCGTTTCGAATCCCGGGCGCAAGACGAACGGGGGAAACGCGGGCCTTCGGATAGGCGGACATCTCGATCAACGAAATCCCCCCCCAGGTCGCCGCGATCTGATCCTGAAGTCCGCTCTGAAGGCCGAGCCCTCGAGTTTCGACCAAATGGGCCAATCGGGCGATCGTCTTTCGGCCGGCCTTTCCGCCCCGAAGCTCGTCAAGCGCCCCGATCAATCCGACGCAAACAGAGGCCGACGTTCCGACAGAGATGCCCGCCGGGACTCCCGAATAAATGGAAATCTCGAGCCGGACGCCGGATTCGGGAGGCAAAGACGCGACGGCATACTGAAGAAGGCCGTGCGGTTCCTTCTTCGGCCGGTCGGGATTGAAGGCGAATCTTTCGCCGTAGTTTTCCGCCCGGATCTCGACCCGGGCGGACGTTCGCCGGGGATTGGGGAAGACCCTGATCTCGACCTCGACCGAAGGCCGGACGGCCAGATTCAGAACCCGGCCGCTTCCGGCAAACCAGGTGTCCGTCCATCCGCCAAGGTCGTTGATCCGGAGGGGAGCCCGGGCATGGATGATACGGAGAGGAACCATGGCTTCAAGCCGCGCGGCGGTGGCGGACCCGGTCGAGGGCCACGGCGGCGACGATGATGATTCCGATGATGATTTCCTGGATATAGTTGGGCCAACCCATCATTGTGCAGCCGTTTCGCAGCAGCGACATGATGAACACGCCGATCATCGAACCGAGGATGCTCCCTTCTCCTCCGCTCAAGCTCCCCCCGCCGATGACGACCGCGGCGATGATGTCGAGCTCGAGGCCGACGGCGACCGTCGGATCGCCGACGGTCAGCCGGGAAAACTCCATGACTCCGCTGAGGCCGCAAAATAACCCGGCCACGGCGTAGATGATGATCTTGGTCCGGCCGGTCCGGACTCCGCAGAGCCGGGCGGTGGCTTCGTTGGAACCGACGGCGAAAACGTGCCGGCCGAAGACGGTCTTTCGAAGAACCAGAGCCGCCAGGACGGCCAGGAGGATCATAAGCCAGACCCCGGGGGCAAGAAGCAGCCACGACGGCCGGGGCGTTTTTGCCATCAACTCGTTGACCCAGCTCAGCGGGGCGTCGATTTTTTGATTATGGGCGAGCCATTTGGCCAAGCCGCGGACAATCCCCATCATTCCCAAGGTGATGATGAACGGGACGACCTTCAGCCGGGTGATGAGGAGGCCGTTGAGCAGGCCGATCAGTCCTCCCAGGAGGAGGCCGGCCGCAATGGCCGGAACGGGCGGCACGCCGGCGTTGATGGCGGCCGCGACAATCACGCTGGTAAAGGCGATGTTGGAAGCCGCCGAAAGGTCGATCCCCCCGCTGATGACGACGAAGGTCATCCCCAGGGCGCCGAGAGCGACAATCACCGATTGAGTCGCGACGGCTTTCAGATTCCCCAGGCGGAGAAATCGCGCCTGGACTTCGGGAATCAGGGAAAAGATCAGGATCACCAAAATCAGTCCAAGAAAAGGCGCCAGAAGATTGATCACGGAGGAAAGCCGGGCTGATCGCTTCATGGTCAAGAGGCCTTTCCGGTCGTCGCCGCCGTCAGAAGATTTTCTTCCGTCCAATCCGCCGCCGGCCGGACGGTCAGGAGAGCCCCCCGGTGGAAAACGGCGACACGGTCGCAAACGCCGAGCAATTCGGGAAAATAGGAGCTGACGAAAAGGAGTCCTTTGCCTTCGGTTGCCAGCCGGTCCATCCAGCCATAGATCTGGGTTTTGCTTCCGACATCGATGCCCCGGGTCGGCTCGTCGAGAAGAAGGACTTCGGCCTCTTGATGGAGGAGCCGGGCCAGAGCGACTTTCTGCTGATTCCCGCCGGACAATCCCCCGACGGCCTGCTCGGAACCGGCGGCCTTGATTTTCAAGCGATCGATCCATTCGACAGCCGCGGCCCGGCGCTTTGGCCCGTCGATAAATCCGAATCGCAGGTAGGGTTGCAGCCGGCTGAGCGTCAGGTTATCGGTCAGAGAACGGGAGAGGGCCAGCCCTTCTCCCTGCCGGTCTTCGCTGAGAAGCCCCATCCCGCTATCGATTCGAACCCATGGCTTTCCGGACGGGACGGTTTTTCCCGCGACGGCCACGAATCCGTGCCCGGCCGGGTCCAGCCCGAAGATCGTCCGGAGCGTTTCGGTCCGGCCCGAGCCGACCAGGCCGGCCAGCCCGAGGATTTCTCCCCGCCGGAGCTCGAAACCGACAGGCCGGCTCATCTCTCCCCCTTTCAGATCCCGAACTGCCAGGACGACTTCGCCGGGAGTCCGGCCGGTTCGGGGAAAGAACGCCTCCAGTTTCCGCCCGACCATCCGCTGAATGATGTCCTCCAGCGGAACATCGGCGATCCGGCCGCCGCCCGAATTCCGTCCGTCCCGAAGGACGGTAAACCGGTCGGCCACGGCTTTGACTTCCTCGAGGAAATGACTGATGTAAACGATCCCGACTCCATCCTCCCGAAGCTTCCGAATGACCTGGAATAACCGATCCGTGTCTTCCCGGGTCAAACTGCTGGTCGGCTCGTCCATCACCAGAATTCGGGATCGGTCCATGATCGCCCGGGCGATCTCGACGATCTGCCGGGCGCCCAGACCCAGAGCCGCGATTTTGGCGTCCAGGCTTATTTCGGGATGATGGAGAAAATCGAGCGTCTCCCGGATGTGTTGCCGGACGTCCTTCCGCCGCAGGAATCCGCGGCGGTGCGGCTCCCGGCCCAGAGAGATGTTTTCTTCCACGGTCAAATGGGGAGCCAGCGTCAGTTCCTGGTAAATCATGGCCACGCCGCCGCTGCGTCCGAGGCGGGGATCGGCGGGTTGATAGGGTTCCCCGGCGAGACGCATATCTCCGGCGTCGGGACGGAGGGCGCCGCTGAGAATTTTCATCAGGGTGCTTTTCCCCGCGCCGTTTTCTCCCAGGAGGGCGTGGACTTCGCCCCCGGCCAGAGAAAAATCGACGCCCGAAAGGGCTTCCGTCGCTCCGAACCGTTTAACGATTCCCCGCATCTCGAGAGCCGGGGGAACCGTTCCGGAAAACGTCATTTATCGAGGATGGAAAGGTCGGGATTCAACAGGGCCTGGTGCTCGGGAGTTTTCATTGTTTCCGGCGTGACGCAAACCACGCCGGTGTCGATCACGTTGGCGACGGCTTCGCCGCGAAGATGCCGGACGACCGTATGAACGCCCAGATAACCCATCTTGACCGGATTCTGCAGGACAAGGCCTTGAATATGGCCGTCCTGCAGCGCCTGGACGAGCTTGGGCGAGCTGTCGAAGCCGACGAATTTCACCCGGCCGGCGAGCTTCGATTCCTGAAGCGCCCGCAGCGCTCCAAAGGTGCTCGATTCATTGGGACAGAAGACCCCCTCGACATCGGGGAAGCGGCTGAGCAGGTTCTCCACGAGCTGGTAAGCCGTCTCCGTCGTCGCGCCGGTGTATTGATCCTGGATGAGGAATTGGACTCCCGGAGATTTCGCTTTCATCGTGTCCAGAAAGCCCTGCTCCCTTTCCATCGTCGAGGCCGAGCCTTCCTGGTACCGGATCATGAAGATCTTCCCCCGGCCCCCGAGAAGAACGCTCAACCGTTCGGCCGCGAGCACGCCGCCCTTGTAATTGTCGGTGGCGACATAGCTCAGGAAATTCCCGCCCTGGAGCCGGGAATCGATGATGACGACGGGTTTGTTCTCCCTCATGGCTTCGTCGACCGGACGAATCAAGGCCCGGTCGTCCAACGGAGCCAGGACAATCCCGTCGATGCCCCGGCTGAGGACATCTTCGACGACGGTGATCTGTTGCGCCCGGTCGTCCTCTTTCTGCGGGCCTTTCCACAAAATCTCGACGTCCATCTCCCGACCGGCCTGAAGAGCCCCGACATGGACCGATTTCCAGAACTCGTGGGTCATTCCCTTCGGGATGACGGCGATCAGGAGCTTTCGAGCGCCGGTATTCAAAGCCGAGGCCTCCCCGGAGGTCCCGGTTTTCCGGCCGCAGGAAATGAGGCCGCCGAGGAAGGCAAGGCCGATGAGAAAGGCGGGGGAGAAAGGCGTCTTTTTCATGGAGTGAGTATACTCACATCCGGCGCGGCGAGTCAAAGAAACTCCCCGGAGACTTTCAGCCAAACCGGGGAAAAAGAAACGGGTCCTCGGGAACGTCGCCGCTCCCCGGACCCGGCATTTCGAACAGGACTTGAACGATTACTTTTTTTTGAGAATCGGCATGCCGGTTTTCGGCGTCTCGACGGCCTGGTAGCCTTCGGGCACCGCGTCCAGGGCTCCTTCCTTCACTTCTTTGCCGAAGTAGTAGATGGTCTGCTGCCGGCCACCCTTGAGGGTGACATTCTTCGAGTGAAGAAAGTAGCTGGCCCCTTTTGAGTTTTTGAATTCAAATGCCATGGGATATAACCTCCACTGAATGATGACTTCCTTATCCGGTTCACATCGTGATCGGAACTTGAGTCATTGATAACGGAATTTTAAGCAATTGTCAAGGCACTCCGCGTCAGTGTCAACGCAAAGTGAAAATGTCCGGTTCTCTGCAAAGTAGAAATGTCCGGT
>CAYPKX010000143.1:0-7508 GCA_964411395.1 uncultured Eubacteriales bacterium
AGGGGTTCGGCGTCGGCGCCGGCGTCCGGTGGCAGGACAAGGTCGGGATCGGCTCCGGCCAAAGCCGTCCGGGCCGCAGCCAGGGCTTTTGCGGCCTCCTCGGTCTTTCCCTCGGCGGCCCAGAGCCGGGCCCTTTTCAGAAGAGCCGGAGCATAGCGGGGATCGTAAATCAGGACTTCATCCAGAAGCGCCGTCGCCTTGGCCACGGAAGCGTCCGAGGCCAAAAGAAGCCCGGACAACTCGGTCAGAAAATACGGCAGGTGGAACGGAGAACTCCAATAACCCATCTTCTTCCGGAAACGCTCGGCTTCCTCGACGGCCGCCAGAAGTCCGGCCCCATCGCCGCCCAAGGCCGCCTGAAGCGACTTTAAGTGGAGAAAAAACTTGAAAATCGGGAAGTAATTAGTGGCGTTGACGCCGTTTTTCACGACCTTTTCTTCCAGCCGCGACACCATTTCCCTGAGGCGAACCCGGTCTTTCCGGGAAGCGGCGATGACCCCCGTCAACCAGAACGGCAGGTTCGGCGATTCATCCAAACGCCCCGAAAAAGCGGGGGCGCCGTAATGCTCCCGCAGCGGCCGGAGGGCGGTTTCGGCGGCGGTCAGGTCTCCGCGAAGCCAGGCATTGTAGGCCGTCCGGAAGCCGACATTCAAACGGGTCGTATCCCTGGCGCCGACTCCGAACTGGGTTTTCAAGCTTTCCCCCGACTTGACCAGGGAGCCGGACAGTTGATGGATGACGGCCTCGTTGCCGTAGAGGTAATCAAGGCTGGGATCGAGAGCCTTCCCCTTATTCAAGGCCTCGAGGGCCTTGTCGTATCGGCCGGCGAACATGTAGCCGGTCGCCAGGCTGTCGTAAGAGTTGGCCGTATTGTCCAGCTTCACATATTCGAGAAGATGCTCTTCGGCCCGGGTATGATCGCCCGTCCAGGCAAAACAGAAGGCGATATGGTTGTGAGCCAGAGCATATTTCGGGTCGAGGATCAAGGCCCGCTCGTAGTACGGAATGGCTTCCACACCGTCGCCGGTATGGAAATAGGATTCGGCGAAATCGTAAAGATAGTCCTTCTTCAGAGGGAAGGCCTCGATGAGGCGCATCAGGAAAGATCGCTCCTCGGCCGGTTTGGACTCGATCCGGGCGAGCATGGCTTTGATCCGGAGAACGTCATACTCGATCAGCCGCTTCTCTTTTTCCAGGGCGGCCCGGCACTCGGTCTCAGCCTCCGCCCTCTCCTCGCGGAACACCTTGACCTCAGCCAGCCGCAACCGGGCCAGGCCGAACTCCGGGTCATTTTCCAAAGCCGTTTTCAATTCCGCCTGGGCCTCGTCGGGCATCAGCTTGTCCCAAGCCGCCTGGCCCCGGAGAAAATGGGTCAAGGCGTCCCAGTTGGCTGTGCAAATATCGGCAAAGACCCGGTTTCCGGCGATGGCCCCGATCTCTCCCTCCGACTGGGCGGCGCAAAAAGCCAGGATGGCGTCAACCTGAGTGGTGATGAGATCCAACGGCCCTTTGCAGGCGAATGTCCGGCCGGTTTTCTTCCCCCGGCTCAGAGTCATGACTTTGATCTCGTAGCCGGTGACGGTCGATTCGACGGATCCTTGAATCTCCAGCCGGGGACGGCGCTTCGGACCGTCGCTCGCTCCCGATTGCCGGTCCCAGGCCTGGCGGTCCCCGGCAGAAAGAACGGGCAACGCCGTAGCCGCCGACAAGGCGCGGTCCAGGGCGTATTCGATTAAATTTTTCGGGACCGCTTCCGTCCGGTACTCGAACGGAACGATCGCCACGAGCGATTCATATTCCACGGCCGGCCACAGGATGGACTTGAGAAGAAGCGCTCCGAGCCCGAGGCAGACGGCCATCCCGGCGGCAATCAAGGCCAGCTTTTTGTTGATGGGCCCTTTTTTCACCCCGGCCTTCGAGCGCTTGACCGGCCCTTTCAAGACGACCGGCTTGGTCCGGACGACGATCGTTTCCTCTTCCGTCTTGATTGTCCCTTCGAGGGCGGCCGCCATCTCCTCGGCCGAGGCATACCGGTCGGCCGGGGACTTGGCCAGGGATTTCCGGATGACCGCCTCCAGTCCGTCCGGCGGCCGGGAGGACTTCGGGTCGAAGCGGCCGGGCTCCTCATTGACGATGCGGTTGAGGAGCGAGGGAATATTCTCGCCGCTGAACGGCCGGCGGCCGGCAACGAGCTCGAAGAGGATGATCCCAAGCGAGAACAGGTCCGTCCGGTGGTCGACTTCGCCTTCCAAAATCAGCTCGGGCGACATGTAAGCCGGCGTGGCCGAGGTCATCCGGGTTTTGGTGACATTGGCCGACTCGATCGTGGCAATCCCGAAATCGACCAGGACCGGACGGCTCTCGGTGTCGACGAGGATGTTATCGGGTTTGACGTCGCGGTGAACGATACCCTGGCGGTGGGCATAGCCAAGGGCGCTGAGGAGCGGCAGAATGAAACGAACGGCTTCGGCCGGTGAAAAGCGCTCTCCCGCCTCGAGCATCTTTCTCAGGCTCCGGCCGGGAATGTACTGCATGGCGATGAAGGTCAGGTCTTCATCCCGTCCGACCTCGAAGATCGTGGCGATGTGAGGGTGGCTGAGGCGGCCGGCGGCCCGGGCCTCGACCATGAACTGCCGGAGGATTTTATCCGTATCGCGCCCTTCGGCGAACTGGTCGTTGCGGATCGTCTTGATCGCCACCTCGCGGTGGATATCCG
This sequence comes from uncultured Eubacteriales bacterium, assembly GCA_964411395.1. GTDB lineage: Bacteria > Acidobacteriota > Aminicenantia > Aminicenantales > UBA4085 > JAAZPG01. The sequence goes on from CAYPKX010000143.1 coordinate 2,717, forward strand.
GATCCAGGGCTTTGTAGACGACGCCCATTCCGCCCTGGCCGAGCTTCTCTATGATCCGGTATTTCCCGATCTTTTCCATGGAAGTGGAGGGTCATTTTACCATAAATCGACGGAAAGGCGATTTCCGGTATAATAGGCGGGGAATCCCAGGACCATGGCCAAGCTCGACATCAAAATCCGCGACCGGCGCCTCTACGTCCGGCTCTTCGGGGCCGATGTCTACGCGGTCGGCGGTTTCGTCCGGGACAATCTCCGCGGCAAACCGTCCTCGGAGGTCGACCTGCTCGTCGCCCGGCATCCCCTCGACGACATTGTCCGGGTTCTCGAACCTCTGGGGAAAGTCGACCTGGTGGGAAAAAGCTTCGGCGTCATCAAATTCACCCGCGGCGGACGGACCGTCGACATCGCCCTCCCCCGGACCGACCGGGCGGCGGCAAAAAGCATCCGCGGCCACAAGGATATCCGAACCCAATCAGACCCCTGGCTTCCGGTCGCCGAAGATCTTCGCCGCCGGGATTTCCGGTGCAACAGCCTGGCTTGGCGGCTTTCCGACGGGACGCTGATCGATCCTTATAACGGACGCCGGGACATCCGGGACAAGATCCTCCGTCTGACCAATCCCTCGGCCTTTCCTGAAGATCCGCTCCGGATCCTGCGGGCGGCCCGATTCGCCTCGGTTCTCGGATTCGAAATCGATCCGGAGATTTACCCGATCGCCCGGAATGTCGCTCTCGACGGCCTCAGCGTCGAGCGGGTGACCGAGGAGCTCTATAAAATCCTGCTCCGTTCGGACCGGCCTTCGCGCGGGCTCGAGGAACTGTTCCGGCTGGGGGCGCTTCGCTCCCTCCTTCCCGAGCTTTACGCCCTCACCCTGGTCATTCAGGATTCGGTCTTTCATCCGGAGCAGGACGACTTCGGCCACCATACTGTCTGGGCCCATACAAAAATCACCGTGGATCAGGCCAAGCGGCTGGCCGAGAAAACCGGAATCGATCCGGACAAGCGGCCGGCCCTGCTCTGGGCGGCCCTTTTTCACGACATCGGCAAAGCCGGGACGACTCATTGGGAATTCAAGAAGGGGCGGATGGCCGTCACCAGCGCCGGACACGATACGGCCGGAGAACGCCTGGCCCTCAAGGCCTTCGATCGCCTGAGAATCTATTCCTGGAACGGAGCGGACGTGAGGACCCTGGCTCTTCGCCTGATCCGAACCCACCACCGGGCGGCCGAGCTCTGGCAGAACCGGGACATGTTAACGAAAAAAGCCTTCAACCGATTTGCCGCCGACACCGGCGGGGAATACGGGCTGGCCGCGGTCCTGGATGCCGCCGACCGGGCCGGACGCTCCACGCGGCTGGTTTCCAGTCTGGACCGGGAAGCCCGCTGGTTGCTTCGGATGATGAAAGAGCACAATGTCTCGAAGGAAACCATCAAGCCGCTGGTTTTGGGCCGGGATCTCCTGAAGCTGGATGTCCCCCCGGGACGCGGCATGGGGATTCTCCTGAAGGAGATCTATCAACAACAGCTGGATGGCGAATTCAATACGAGAGCCGAGGCTTTGAAGGCGGCCCGTCGACTCGTTCAAAAGGCCGGGCAGGAGAAGGAGCTCTCATGAAAAAAGTCCTCGTGGCCGGCGGCGCCGGCTATATCGGTTCCCACACGGTCCGGGAGCTCCGCCGGGCGGGATTCGAGCCGGTCGTTTTCGACGATCTTTCCGGCGGGCATCGCGACGCGGTCGGCGATGTGGAATTTGTCCGGGGCGACCTTCACGACGAGGACGCCGTCGCCTCCGTCTTCAAGGACACCGGCATTGCCGCGGTCCTTCATTTTGCCTCGCTGATTCAGGTTGGGGAATCGTATCTCGATCCTCAAAAATACTACCGCCACAACCTCATCTCCTCGCTCAACCTCCTGCAAGGGGCGATCCGGGCCGGCCTCCGGGACTTCATCTTCAGCTCCAGCGCCGCCGTCTACGGCCTGCCCCGGGACGTGCCGATTCGGGAGGATCATCCGCAAGATCCGATCAATCCGTACGGCCGAACCAAGCTCATCGTCGAGAACATTCTCCGCGATTACGACCGGGCGTACGGCCTCAGGTTCGTCTCGCTCCGCTATTTCAACGCCGCCGGAGCCGATCCCGAAGGCGGGCTCGGCGAGCGGCATGAGCCGGAAACGCATCTCATTCCCAACGTCCTCAGGGCCGCCGCGGGGAACGGCCCCGCCTTGAGGCTCTTTGGAACGGATTTTTCCACGCCCGACGGAACGGCGATTCGGGATTACATCCACGTCACCGATCTGGCCGCCGCCCATGTGCTGGCTCTCCGGTATCTCCAGGACGGCGGGCGGAGCGAAATCATCAACCTGGGCAGCAACCGCGGGTATTCCGTCCGGGAAATCATCGCCGCGGCCGAGGCTGTCACCGGCCGGACTGTTCCCCGCGAGGACCACCCCCGTCGAGAAGGCGACGCTCCGGTCCTGCTCGCCTCCAAGGAAAAAGCCGAACAGGTTCTGGGCTGGGTCCTCCGCTATTCCGACCTGGACACGATCCTGAAAACCGCCTGGGCCTGGCACCGCCGGGAGATCTGACTCCGGACGAAAGCGCGGCCGAAGATAACATGATGAGGCTCGGGGGGAGGGTTGTGTCCGTCCTGGCCGCGGCCGTGATCCTGACCTCCCCATGTGCTTTCGGACAGGAACGCCATGAGGTCGAGGTCCGGGGAGTGAAGATTCCGTTCCGCGAGAATCCCCGCAAAGACACGATCGTCGTCGAAGGCGAAGCCCTGCGCCGCCTCCCCGCGCTTCAGATCGCCGACCTCGTCGCCCTGGCCGCCAATATGAACTTCGCCGTTCGCGGCCTTTTTCAAGCCGATCCGCAGATGCAGGGTTTCAACCAGGAGCAAATCGCCGTGCTGGTCGACGGAATTCCGGTCAACAACGCCCAGACCGGACATCACAACTTTCTTCTGCCCGTCGCCGCCGCGGACATCGCCCGGATCGAAGTCCTGCGAGGCGGTTTTTCCACGCGATTCGGCGTTTCGGGCGGCGGCGGCCGGGTCAATATCGTCACGACCACAGGAAACCGCTTCAGCCTCAGTTGCGGGAGCTTCGGAACGACGGAGGCCTCCGTCTCGGCCGGGAAGGAATCCCTCCGGGCGGCGGCCGGTTATGAGGAAACATCCGGCTACGCCGACGGCCTCGACGGCCGCCGGGCGTTCGTCCGAATCGGCGGCCGCCTGACCGGAGAATCGTCCTACCTGGACACCCAGTCTGGATTCGTCGGCGCCCGGTTTGGGGCGGCCCGATTTTACGGGCCTTATCCGGCGGCTGAAGCCGTCTCCCGTTTTCTGGGATCGATTTCGGGAGGAACGCGGTTAGGATCGGCGCTTTCGGGCCATGTTCGCCTCTCGGGGCAGGCCTCCCGGGACGATTTCCGTCTCTTTCGGGACGAGCCGGCCCGTTATCGCAATATCCACGACACCGTCCAGCTTTCAGCCGAAGCGGCGGTCAGCGGAACCTCCCGCGCCGTTGAGTACTCCCTGGGACTGACGACGACGGCCGAAGCCATCCGCAGCGACGGAATTCGAAACGGGTTTCCGGCTCCGGCTTTGGGCCGGCATCACCGGGCGATTCATTCACTCCGCGCCTCGCTCGGCAGCGATTCCAAGCCGTGGTCCTGGCATCTCGCCCTGGACGCAGGCTTCGGCCTTTATCGAGGGACAGGCGGGTCTCTGGTCGTCGGACGAACACTGGGACAGGCCGTCCGCCTCACCGGCGCTCTCGCCCGGACGTACCGCATCCCGACGTTCACCGAGCTTTTTTATTCCGATCCGGGGCATCTCGCCAATCCGTCCCTGAACACCGAACGAACGGACTCGGCTTCGCTGTCGATCGACGGCGATTCGGGACATTTCACGGCCGGCGGCCGGGTTTTCTTCAACCGGACCGTCGGCTTGATCGATTGGCTTCGAATGGACGAAGGAACGGCCTGGCAGTCGGTCAACATCGCCGCCGGAACGTTCTCCGGAATCGATCTTCGGGGGGAATGGAGCGGTCCCCGGGAAACGGTCCGCCTGATGTATACCTACCAAAGAACCCGGTTCACGGCGGGCGGCGGCGCCGAGATGAAATATCATTTCTATTTTCCCGACCATGTTCTTTCCCTGATTGTTTCCGGCGGCCGGGGCCCCTGGTCGGCTTCGGCCGCTTTTAAAGCCGAACGGGAGGAAGGCGGGCGGAAAATCAGGCCGTATCTTTCGGTCCGCCTCCTCCGGAAGATGGGCCGGTGGGAAGCGTTTCTCGATCTTCGAAACCTGTTCGACCAGCGGGTTGAACGCGTGCCCGGCCTTCCGGAAGCGCCCCGATCGGCGCGTCTCGGCCTGGCTTTGGCTTTCTGAATCGACCTTATTCCGGTCCCGAACGATGGGGGATACTTAGCTCCGCGATAAACTTGTAAAAGTCATAAACCGGATCAAATATGCAATAAGAAAAGGGGAGATTATTCGGATCGAGGATGAATCTCCCTATGGCCGCAAAGGCCTCCCGGAAGACGCATAGCGGAGGGGGCCCCGAAGATTGAGGGGGACCCCCCCCAACGTGTTCCCCTTCAACGGGCGGCTGGATAACCGCCGGCCCTGCTCCCCTTCCGCTTGGCGATGCCTGGCTCGCCTCGCGAGCAGAGACAATTCCCGCGAGTCGGAGCGGTCCCCCCTCAACCCTTGGGAGCCAGGGCGCGGCTGATGGCTTGTCCTCCATGATCCTTGGGAATGGAGATTCCTTCGAACCAGCCTGATCC
>CAYPKX010000144.1:0-7500 GCA_964411395.1 uncultured Eubacteriales bacterium
CGGCCGACGAACCAGAAGTAGCCTTCCTTGTCGATGCTGGCCCGGTCGCCGGTCATGTACCAGCCGTTCTTGAATTTTTTCTGGTATGTTTCCTCGTTGTTCCAGTACGTCCGCATCATCGACGGCCAGCCGGGTTTGAGGGCGATGAGGCCGATCTTGCCGGTTTCGGGGATGGGCTCATATGTCTTCTGATCGAGGACGACGGCCGTGGTTCCCGGGAAGGGCTTGCCCATGGATCCGGGTTTGACCTTCATCCCCTGGTAATTCGTGATCATGATCGAGCCGGTTTCGGTCTGAAAATACGTGTCCAGGAAGGGCTTGCCGAAGACGCGCTCCGACCAGATGACCGCTTCGGAATTGAGCGGTTCGCCGACGCTGGAAAGAACCCGGAGGCTGGAGAGGTCATACTTCTTGATGACCTCGTCACCGGCCTTCATCAGCGAGCGGATGGCCGTCGGGGCCGAATACCAATTGGTGATGCGGTGTTTTTCGATGAACTTGTACCAGGCTTCGGCCGAAAAACCGGAGTCGAGAACGCATTGAGTCACGCCGAGACAGAACGGACCGATAACCCCGTACGAGGTGCCGGTCACCCATCCCGGATCGGCCGTGCACCAGTAGATGTCGTCATCGCGAACGTCCAAAGCCCAGCGGGTCGTCTGATACTGGGCCAGGAGCGAGTAATGGACATGTTTGACGCCCTTGGGCAGGCCGGTCGTTCCGGACGTGTAGTGGAGGAGAGACGGGCTTTCGGCCAGGGTCGGATGAATGTCGAGGTGTTCGACCGGCGCGGCTTTTTCCAGGGAAAAGGCGACTTCGCGTTCCTTGAGAGGCTTGCCGTCATGGTCGACGATGATCAGGAACTCGAGGCCGGGGAGCTTGTCGAGGATTTTGCGGACCTTCGGGGCATGTTTTTTCTGGGTGATGACCGCCCGGGTCTGGGCGTTGTCCAGGCGGACAAAGAGCGATTCATCCCCGAAGGCGGAAAATAGCGGCTGGGCGATCGCCCCGATTTTAAGGATGCCGAGGACGCCGAGGTAGAGTTCCGGCACCTTGTCCATGAAGAGGCAGATCCGGTCTTCGGCTTTGAGACCGAGGCCGCGGAGGAAAGATCCGATCGTGTTGGAGGCTCTCCGGATGTCGTGATAGGTAAAAGTCTTCGCCGCTCCGCCCATTCCTTCCCAGATCAGCGCGGTCTTATCGCCCTTCCCCATGTCGCAAACGCGGTCGGAACAATACCAGCCGATGTTGATGATGCCGCCGGGTTTGTAGCCTAGGTCGTTTCCGGCCTGTTCCCAAGTAAAATTTTTGTAGCTTTCGTCGTAATTTCCGATGTTTGACATTGCGTATCCTTGATGAGGGATTAACGGTCCGGAATTATAGCCGATTCAACGTAAAAGTCAAAATGAGCCCCCTGCTCGGTCCCGATGACCTGAAACATCCGGTAAGGCGCATGGGAAGTCGATTTTATGGGATAAGATGATGGACCGGAACCATCGGGATTTTAAGATATAGCGTGGGGGAGAGGCTCGCTCAACCCCCAACAGGTTGTAGGGCCAAGGAAATCAGTAGCACCTGTTGAATTTTTCTCTTGACAAAGCCGAGAGAAATAGGTTAGATTAATGGAGGGACGCCTCTCAGCAAAACACCCAGACACTCATGCCGAAAATCCTGCGTCGGAATTATAAATACTTCTTCCTGAGCTTTCTCCTGCTCTTTTTCATCGCCGGGAGGCCGGTCGAGTTCGGGCAGGAGGTTTCGTTCTTTCAAGGATTCCTGATTCCCAATCCGGTCATCCGGATCGCCCTCGGACTCAACCTGGACGAAGCGGTCGTTCGAGCTTCGTCGGGTATGAAAGTCTATCGGGCGGCGAAGAGCTACGAACTCCTCGTTGGCGATGTGTCGGAAGCCCGGGTCATGGGGCGGAAAGATCCCTTGAATGAAAAATTCGTGCTTCAGGCCTTCCAGTCGCGCCGCCGGGGGGAGGCCGATCAAGCGGCCGCTGCTCTTCGAGGAAAGATCGACCGGGGCGTCACCGTCACGGAAGGCAAGGATGAAAACCTCGACGGGGTCTTTCAGGTTCGAGTCGGAGATTTTCTGACCCGGGGTGAAGCGCTCTCCTACATCAAAGTCCTGGCCGGACTGGGATTCCCGGAGGCCTGGATCATTCGAGAAGAAATCACCCGGCACGCCGCAGGTCCCCGTCGGGTCTTGGTCCAGGGACGCCTGATCGACGTCGATGCGGAATCCGCCCTCTATTTCATTCCGGCCAATCCGCAAAGCTACCTGACCTACGGCGGACGAAACTACCGCGGCATCTTGATCCTCCGCGGCAGCTCGCGGGGCACGTTGCTCATCAACGTCCTCAACCTCGAGGATTACCTGAAAGGCGTCGTACCCGGGGAGCTTTCGCCTTACCTTTTCGGCGAGCCTGAGGCCCTCAAAGCCCAGGCGGTCGCCGCCCGGACCTACGCCCTGAAAAATCTCGGCCAGTACGGCGACCTCGGATTCGACCTTCTGGCCACTCCCCAGTCCCAGGTCTATGAAGGGATGAGCATCGAGCATCCGGCCAGCAGCCGGGCGGTTGAAGAAACGAAAGGCGAGGTGGCCGTTTACAACGGCCGGCTGATCAATGCCCTTTATACCAGCACCTGCGGCGGAGCGACAGAAAACGTCGAGGCGATTTTCGAGGGCGATCCCGTGCCCTATCTTCGGAATACGGAATGCGTCCTCGAAAGTCTTCGCTCCTTTGCCTTGACGACCGACCGGAGACTTGCCGCCCATTACGAAGGCGGGACCAATGTCTCGGTCAAAATGGCCATGTCCGCGGCTTTGGGAATCTTCGTCCCGGGAAGCGATCCGGAGTGGTTTCGGTCGCCGTTGCCGGAGGCGGAAGCGGCCGAGTGGACCGCCCGGACCGCGGCGGCGGCCGGCCGGATCGGCCCGGCCGCTCCGGCGGCAACGGGAGCCGGTCCGCTGACGCCGAAGGCTTTCGCCCTTATGATCCGCAACGCTTTCGGCTGGAAGGAAAGGATCCAATCGCTCGTTGGCAAGAGCGAGGCCGAGCATGTGACGAAAGATTTCCCCGACTTGACGGCCGAAGAGCGATCCGTAATGGCCTATGTCCTCATTTCCGGCATCCTCTCCCGGGAGACGGCTCTCGGGTCCGGAGGAGGGATCAGCCGGGCCGAAGCCGCGGTCGCCCTGTCCCGGGTCCTGGGCCTGTCCCGGGATCCGTTCCGCCGGGGGATTTTGCGCTCGGTCGATTCCGGCATGGTTTCGATTTCGATAGACGAAGGAATCAAGACCATTCCCCTGGATGAACATCCTTTTCTCGTCCGGAGCATGGACGGGACGGCGCTCTTCGTTTCGACGCTCGACCTCGAGCCGGGGGATTCCGTTCAATGGATCGAGCAGGAAGGAAAAATCGTTCTCCTTCAAGCCGTCTCGATTCCGCTGACGAACGTTCTCGATCAACCCTCTCAATATCATAATTGGCAAGTCCGAGCGTCCCGCGAGGAGCTGGAAACCCGAATCAACCAGTACTATCCGGTCGGCCGGTTGATGGATCTGATCCCGCAAAAAAAGGGCGCCTCTCATCGGGTCGTGGAGCTTCTGATCGTCGGCCAGGAAGGCCGGGCCGTGGTGAAGGGCCTGAAAATCAGGCAGGTCCTCAACCTCCGGGACACCCTGTTTGTGATCGACCGGGAAACCGACGCGGATAACCGGCTGACCCATTTCCTGTTTTCGGGGAAGGGCTGGGGCCACGGGGTCGGGCTTTGCCAGGTCGGGGCCTTCCGAATGGCCCAGAAGGGCGCTCTTTACGCCGATATTCTGAAGAAATACTACGCCGGGATCCAGCTCGAAAAAAGAATCTGACCCGGGCGGCCGGAGCGGACGGGGCGCCTTCGAATCGACGAATTCCGGAGACGAAGTCGCGCTCTCGGGAGCGTTTTAAATCTTGTAGCCGAGGGGCTCGAAAGCTTGTTCGAGGCGGAGGATGATCTCCTGCTTTCGCCGGGCCGTCCGGGCCGCGCTTTTTCCGGCCGCGGTTTCGGCTTCGCCGATCTTTTTCGCCCAGCGAAGAAAACCCGCCTTGAGCGTCTGACGTTCCTTTTGACTCAAGAGAAGGCAGAGCCCCTGCATGTAATAGATCCAGGAATCCGCCAATCCCTTGGGCGGGTGATGGGTGAGCCAGTGCTCAAACATCTCCCGGTTGATCCCGCCCTTGAAAACCCCGAACGACTCGGCGGCCTTCAGGATTTCCTCGCGCTCCTTGGATTCGATTTTTTCGTCCGCCCAGGCCACTTCGATCAAGGGGATGATTGATAGAGTGGCGAGGACTTCCACCTGGATGTTGAGGTCGATCAGTTTCCGAAGAAGGATTTCGTCGGCGATCCCCGAAATTTCCGTAAGCGTTTTCAGATTCCTCTCCATTTTCCGGAGCTTGTTTTTCTGTTCGAGGAGCGACACGTCTTTCTCGAAAAAGAACATATCTTCGAGGGTTTTTCCCCCAGCCGTGAGTCGGGCGATTTTTTCTTTCATGGGGTTGGACCTCAGGATTATGTTTATTATGAGCCTTTTAGCGATCGGCGTAAAGGAAGGCGGCCCGAAGGGTCAACCGGGCCAGGTCGGACATAATGTCAGGATTGACCCGGTAGATCGAATCTCCGGGCCGGTGGTAATCGGGGAACGGCCCGTTGGTCATGAAATAAAGGCAGGGGACGCCCATATTATAAAAGGCGGTGACGTCGCCGCCGCGGACGCCGGGAGGCCCCATCGGCCACGTCCCGGCCAGAAGCTTCGAGGATTCGTCGGCGGCGAGCAAGGTCGCCTTCAAGTCGGCCGGTTCGGGCGAAATCGAGGCTGAAGCCTGGTTGCCCGCGCCGGCCATGTCGAAGTTGAACATGGCGACCATCTTGGTCAAGGGCGCGGGAAGGTTCTTGGCGAAATAGTCGGATCCCCGCATGCCTTTTTCTTCGGCGGCGAAAAGGACAATCATGATCGATCGTTTGGGCGGCACCGGGAGCTTGCCCAGGGCTTTGGCTACGCCCAGGAGAATCGCGCTGCCCGAGGCATTATCGTTGGCTGCAGGGCAGAAAAATCCCATGTGCTCGCCCACGCCGTCGAAATGGCCGCCCAGGATGACGACCTCGTGCCGAAGCTTCGGATCGCTTCCTTCGATCCAGCCGACGATATTCTGGGTGACGGCTCCGGCGTCGTGGCGCGTTTTGACCTTGTAGCGAAGGCGGGCCTGGATGGGGAAGCTCAGAGGCTTTTTATAAAGCTGAAGGTCGCGCCGGAGCTGGGCGCAGGTGAATTTCTGGGCCTGAAGGATCTTGTCGGCGTAGGCGTCTGAAATCATCAGCGGCAGAAAGCCGGGGGTGAAATCGCCGTTGGGATGGACGTTGATTTCCGAATAAATATAGACCAGCCCGGCCGCGCCTTTTTCCTTGGCGACTTTCATCCGGGTCCGGTGCTCGTCGTGATACTGCCAACGGCGATCCCGGTCGGGCGTGCCGCGAAAGATCGCGATAAATTTCCCCTTGACGTCCAGGCCGGCGAAATCGTCATAGCCAAGGTCCGGAGCGCTGATCCCCCAACCGCAGAAGACCAGGCCGGCGGTGATGTCGCCGCTGTCGCTGAAGACCAGGGGGAAGAAGTCGGTCATCGGTTCGGCGGAGAGGGATCCGGCGGCGACTTCATTTCCCTGCTCGCCCTTAAGAAGCTCGGCCTCGAGGCTTCCCGATTCAATGACGGTCAGAGGGGAGGGGAATGTCTGGAGGTAGCCGGTTTTTGCGTCCATGGGCTTCAGCCCGAATTCCTTAAACCGGGCGGCGGCCCAGTTGGCCGCGGCGGTATAACCGGGGTGCCCGCTGAGGCGGCCGGCGAAGGGCTTTTCGCTGAGCGTCTTCACCCATTGGTAGAGCTCGAGGGGGGAGATCGCCGCTTCGGCTTTGCGGAGATCAACGGTGACGGCGACAGCGGCCGATACCAGGGTGGCCGCAGCGAGCAGGATTATGGCGAAAAGAGACAGGCGCTTTTTCATAAGGTCCTCCTTCGACGGCTTAAATATCTTATCATATTGGCTAATTCAAACCCGGGATAAAACTACGATTGGCTCTTGGCCCGATCATCCTCCGAACAGAGCGAAAAAATGATAATTTGATTTTCCTCTTCGTCGTAATAGCGTTATAATGACCTCGGAGTGGGAATGAATGTATCAGGGGAAATTTCTTGCGTTTTTAAATCAAAACCGCATTGGGTTCCGAATGCGATCATCTTATTGAAAAATAATGAGATACTGAGGTCCGACCCCGATGGAAAAGAAAATAACGAAGACGCGCTGCTGGGGGGAGCTCGAGGGCGACAAGAACGTTCTCATGCGCGACTACCATGACTTCGAATGGGGGACACCGCTCCACGACGACCGGAAACTCTTCGAATTCCTCATCCTGGAAGGGTTTCAAGCCGGATTGAGCTGGCGCCTCATCCTTGAAAAGCGCGAAAATTTCCGGCGAGCGTTCCGCGGCTTCGATCCTGTGAAGGTTGCCCGGTTCGGACCTCGCGACATCCAACGCCTGCTCGACGACGCCGGAATTATTCGGAATCGGTTAAAGATCCTCGCCGCGATCAACAACGCAAAGCGATTTCTCGCTGTTCAAAAGGAGTTCGGGACCTTCGACCGCTACATCTGGAGCTTCGTCGACGGCAAACCCATCGATTCCAAGCTTCGGTCCCTGTCCGAAATGCCGGCCCGCACGCCTCTCTCCGACGAAATAAGCAAGGACCTCAAATTCCGCGGCTTCAAATTTGTCGGCTCAACCGTCGTCTACTCCCACCTGCAGGCAACGGGCATGGTTAACGACCACCTGACCTCATGTTTCCGCTACCGGGAATGCCGCTCAAAAAGCTGAATGGACAATCCGGGCGGACGGCCCGTGCTACCGGCGTCTATCGAATCAACCCTCTTCTTTCGGGCGACGAAAATCTTCTATCAGATTGAAAATAAATAAGTTCCTGAGGTTCGGCCCCAATCAATACCCCAGCCGGCCTTCGGCGTGTCGCTTTCCCAGCACCTCGAGCATATCCTTGGTCATCGCGGCCAGATCGTAATCCGGCTTCCAGCCCCATTCCTCGCGGGCCGCCGAATCGTCCAGCGACTCGGGCCAGGAATCGGCGATCGCCTGGCGGAAATCCGGCTTGTAGTCGATCTCGAAGCCGGGAATGATTTTCCGTATGGCTTCGGCCTGCTCGGCCGGGGTGAAGCTCATCGCCGTGACGTTGAAATCGGCGTGATGGCGGAGGGCTTTGAAGTCGGCGGCCATCAGGTCGAGGATGGATTTCAGGCAGTCCGGCATGTACATCATCGGGAGCCGCGTGTCCGGGCCGAGGAAACAGGTGTAACGGCCGTTCTTGACCGCTTCGTAATAGATGGCCACGGCGTAATCCGTGGTCCCTCCTCCGGGAAGCGCGCCGTGGCTGATGATCCCGGGGAAA
>CAYPKX010000145.1:0-7496 GCA_964411395.1 uncultured Eubacteriales bacterium
CTTCCCCCCGGTCAAAAAAGGGAATTTGAGATCCGCCTTCCCAGGCTCGAGGAAACGGTCGCTCTGACCTACACCATCAATTCCCCCGGGGACGGCGACCGCTGGGAGTATCGGGACGGAGCGCCCTATATCCTGACGCCGGAGCCGCCGGCCGCTCCCCGCTTGACCGGTCCCAAGGCCGTCGGGGCTCGCCCCGGCCGGCCGTTTCTTCATTCCCTTACGGCCACGGGCCAAAAACCAATGACCTTTGCCGCCAGCGAACTTCCCCGCGGGTTGAATCTCAATCCCCGGACGGGGATCATCACCGGGCGGCCGGAGAAGAAGGGCGACTTCAAAGTCGAGGTCATCGCCACAAACGCGGCCGGAGAGGATCGGCGCACTCTCAAGATCATCATCGGCCCGGATATCGCCCTCACCCCGCAGATGGGTTGGAACAGCTGGAACGTCTGGGGCACGGCCGTCGACGCGGAGAAAGTCAAAGACAGCGCCAGGGCCTTCGTGGATCACGGTCTGCGGGACCATGGCTGGACCTATATCAACATCGACGACGGATGGGAAATTCCCAGGGACGATCCGCGGCCCAAGCGGGGCCCCGGCGGCGAAATCCTGACCAACGAGAAGTTTCCCGACATGCGGGCCCTGGCCGACTCGATCCATGCCCTGGGCCTGAAGTTCGGCCTCTACAGCTCGCCCGGACCGTGGACTTGCGCCGGATATGCCGGGTCCTACGAACACGAAGCCCGGGACGCCAAGTCCTACGCCGATTGGGGCGTGGATTACCTGAAATACGATTGGTGTTCTTACGATGAAATCGCGGTGAATTCCACACTTTATGAGCTCAGAAAACCGTACCGGGCGATGCGCAAAGCCCTGGATGCGGTCGACCGCGATATCTTTTTCAGCCTCTGCCAATACGGTCTGGGCAAAGTCTGGGAATGGGGCGCGGAAGTCGGGGGGAATTCCTGGCGGACGACCGGCGACATCACCGACACCTGGGAAAGCATGCGGGATATCGGCTTCGGCCAGACGGCCAACGCCAAATTCGCCGGCCCGGGGCATTGGAATGACCCGGACATGCTGGTTGTCGGATGGGTCGGCTGGGGGCCGAATCTCCGCCCGACCGGCCTGACACCCGACGAGCAGTACACCCATATCAGCCTGTGGTCGCTTCTGGCCGCTCCTCTGCTCATCGGCTGCGACCTGACCCGGCTGGATGCCTTTACCCTGAACCTTCTGACCAACGACGAGGTCCTGGCCGTCAATCAGGACCCTCTTGGAAAACAAGCGGTTCCGGCGCATCAAGCGGGCGATATCCAGGTCTGGACAAAAGAGCTCGAGGACGGCTCCACGGCGGCCGGCGTTTTCAACCTTGGCGACAAAGCGGTTCCCTACAACCTGGAGTACAAATCCCTCGGCCTCAAAGGAACGATTCGGGCCCGCGACATCTGGCGGCAGAAGGAGCTGACCACGAACGGTTCGACGCTCGACCTCCGCCTCCCCTCCCACGGGGTGGTTCTTTTAAAGCTTTACCGGTGAAAGAGAATCTCTTGAATCACGAGCCCAACAAACCCGGACTGACCATCAGCCATAACCCGGCGACCGGCGAAGTCATCGGCCATCATCCCGAAGATCACCCGGACAACCTGAACGTCCTCCTGGAAAAAGCCCGGGCGACCCAGAAGGGCTGGGCGGCCGCAAGCTTCAAGGAACGGGCCCGGCATATCTTTGCCATCCGGGACGCGATCGTCGCCGGAGCCGACCAGATCGCCGAGGTCATCTCCCGGGACAACGGGAAAACCCGGATCGACGCCCTGAGCACCGAGGTCCTGCCGGCGGCCATGGCGGCCTCCTATTACGCCGGGAAGGCCGAAAAATTCCTGAAACCGAAGAAGCTCGGATCGGGCAATGTGCTATTTTTCAATAAAAAGTCCCGGATCGAGCGGGTGCCGTTCGGCGTCATCGGAATCATCAGTCCCTGGAACTATCCCTTCGCCATCCCCTTTCATGAAATCGTGATGGCCCTGATGGCCGGGAATGCCGTTCTCCTGAAAGTCGCCACTCAAACTCAGCAGGTCGCCAAGCTCATCGGGGAGGTTGTCGCCGCCGGCCATCTGCCCGACGGCTTGTTCCACCTGGTGAATATCCCGGGCAACATCGCCGGCCGGGCTTTCATCGACGCCGGGATCGACAAGCTGTTTTTCACCGGCTCGGTTCCCATCGGGAAAAAGTTGATGGCCGCAGCCGCTCCCCGGCTCCTGCCCTTGTCTCTGGAGCTCGGGGGAAACGACCCGATGATCGTCTGTAAAGACGCGAATCTCCACCGGGCCGCTTCCGGAGCCGCCTGGGCCGGATTCTCAAATGCCGGCCAATCCTGCGGCGGCGTCGAACGCGTTTATGTCGAAAAAGAAGCTTATGCTGAATTCGTCTCCCTCCTCGGCCGGATCACCGAAGCCCTTTCGTATGGGGCCGACACGGACGGCGGAGTGGATGTCGGCTCGGTCACGACAAAAACGCAGCTGGAAACGATCCGGGAACACGTGGACGACGCCCTGGGCAAGGGAGCGAAACGAAGCTTTTACGCCCGGGAGAGGAAGGGAAACGGCGACGGCTTCTTTTTCCCCCCGACCGTGCTGGAAAATGTCGATGAGTCCATGGTGACCATGCAGACGGAAACGTTCGGCCCGATCGTCGCCGTCGCCTCAGTCGAAAGCGTCGACGAGGCGGTCGAAAAAGCCAACCGCTCCCACCTCGGGCTGACCGCTTCGGTCTGGAGCCGGGACCGGAAAAAAGCCCGCCGCATCGCCTCGCGGCTCGAAGCCGGGACGGTCACGATCAACGACCACCTGATGAGCCATGGATTGGCCGAAACGCCCTGGGGCGGTTTCAAAGAGTCGGGGTTGGGCCGAACCCACGGCTCTTTTGGACTCGAGGAAATGACCCAGGTTCGGGTCGTGGTCGATGATCTTCTGCCCGGCGTCCAGAAGAACATGTGGTGGTATCCCCACAACCGGGCGGTCTACGACGGATTGAAAGGCGGCCTCCATCTTCTCTATGGGAAAAAGCTCTCCCTCCGCCTGAAGGGACTGGCCAAGCTTCTCCCCGTCTTCCTTCGAACCTTCCGCCGGGATTGACGAAAAACCAAGCATCTTTCTAACCCAAAATATTCGATCGTATAAGAATCCAAATCAGGCCCAAGTGTCTTTTTTTGTGTAAGTCGGGATATTGTCCTCCCTATCGCAAATCCGCCGAGGTGTCCTGTTTAAGCTTTTCCCCGCCGAAAATCGTTATGAAACTGGGTGGATTTTAGAAAAAATTCAAATTCGAGCCCGGAAGATCAGCATATCTTTTAGTATCATAAAGTTAGGAGCGCTTAAAATGAGAAAATTCTTCACCACCCTCGTTCCGGCGTGCCTGGCGGCCGTCCTCATGGCTTCCCTGGGTTTGGCCGCGGGACGGGCCGAAGCTTCCGGTCCGCAGACCGTCTACGACCTGACCAGGGCCGCCTCCGGACAGGGATGGAAGGCCTTTAACCGGTCGGCGACGCTCGTCGAGGAGGGCGGCCGGAAATTCCTTCGGCTCGACGAGCGGGCCGGCGACGGAGAGATCTGGCTGGACGGCGTTTCGTTCTCCATCGGAACGATCGAATTCAATGTCCGGGGCAAGGACGTCTTCCAGCAAAGCTTCGTCGGGGCCGCTTTCCATGGAGTGGACGAAAAAACGTTCGAGGCGGTCTATTTCCGGCCGTTCAATTTCAAAGCCGAAGCTCCGGCCGGGAAAATCCATGCGGTCCAATATGTCTCCCATCCCGACTTCACCTGGCAGAGGCTGCGGGCGGAGAGGCCCGACCAGTACGAAAGCGCCGTCTTCCCCGTCCCCGACCCGAACGGCTGGTTCCATGTCCGGATCGTTGTCGCCTCCAAGAGAATCGGCGTCTATGTGGACGGCGCCTCCACGCCCTGCCTGGTCGTCGAATCCCTCAGCGGGCGATCGACGGGTCTGGTCGGTCTGATGGTCGGGAACGGCTCGGGAGGGGATTACGCCGATTTCAAGATCACGCCGGCTGCGGCCGACCCGGTCATCCCCCCGCCGGCCGCCGCTCCCAAAGCCCCGGCCCCCATGAACATTTTCCAAGCCGCCCAGGCGGGTAATCTGGCCCGGGTCAAAGAGCTGGTCGAAGCGGATCCCGCGGCGCTCAACGCCAAAGCCGCCGGCGGCCAGTCGGTGCTCATGATCGCCATCGGGACCGGGAAACACGACGTCGCCGAATACCTGATCGGCCGGGGAGCCGACGTCAGCGCCGAAAACGATTTTCACATCCGGCCGTTGCATGCGGCTTGCGGCTCCGATACACCGGTCGAGATCGTCCGGCGGCTTGTCGAGAAGGGCGCCGACGTCAACGCCGCGGCGAAGTATTCCGGGAAGCCCTTGGACCTGGCCCTGGAAGTCGGGAACGCAGGGATCATCTCCTACCTGAAATCCAAAGGAGCGGAACCCACCCCGCTGACGTTCGAAACCTTCCGCCTCGCGCCCGCCCTCCATCGGATCGCCTATCCCTGGGGGATGAGAAACAACGTCGTCGTCTTCTCCGGGCGGGAGGGAATTCTCCTGATCGATTCGGGATTCGCGAAGATCGCCGTGCCCGAGCTGAAAAAGACGATCGGCGGGTTGAGTGCGGGAAACATCACGTATCTCATCAACTCGCATCCTCACGGCGACCACATCGAAGCGAATTCCGTCGCTCCGGCCGAGGCCAAGATCGTCAATTTCAAGAATCTCGGCAGCCCGGAATTCAAGGACCGGTTTTCCCGAAGCGATAAGCCCTTCTGGAAAGACGGAGACCGGGAGCTGGCCGCCCCTTATCTCCTGCCGTTCAACGGCGAAACCATCCAAATTATTCCCAATCCCGGCCTGCACTCGGCTGAAGACATCCTCGTTTACTTCCCGAAGTCGAAAGTCCTGAGCATGGGAGACCTGCTCCTGGCGGGAACATGTCCGGCCGTTCCGAATTCCATCGCCTACCTGGATTTTCTGGACAACGTCCTGGCCGCCTTTCCGGACGGAACGACGTTCGTCAGCGGCCACGGCCCCGACCTGTCCAAGGCCGGTTTGAAGACATACCGGGACGACCTGGCGGAGATGATTGCGATCGTTCGTAACAACAAGGAAGCCGGGAAAAGCGCCGAAGACATGGTCCGGGACGACATCCTCAAGGCTTATAAGGAGGAATACTCGTTCCTCGATTGGATCGGGCCCGACTCGCTGATCCGCCGGGCCGCAGCGGTGATCAAGTAAGTCGCAATTCAGCCGGCGTCGATACGAGCCTGGAGCGCCGCGTGCCAGGCGTCCAGGTCTGAAGTCGGCGGCCTCGTCTCCTCGCCGAAAAGAAGGTCGACGAGGTAGCGCGGTTTTTTTCCGCCGATCCCCGAGGCAACGACGCACGATACGCAATAAACCGCCGCCTCTTCGGCCGGAAGCTGGGCGGCGCGCTTTTTCATCCAATCCGTGACCTCGCCCGTGGAAATCTCGCCCCATAGGGAATCGCCGCAGCAGACGCCTTTCGTCCGGGTGGCTTCCGGCTCTACGATAGAGATATTCATCCGCCCAAGGAGCGTCCGTACGGCCTCGTGAATCCGCGGCTGGTCCCGGGTCGGGCAGGCGTCGATGATGGTCATCCGCCGGCCGCCGTAATCGGGAAACGGGAAAGCGGCGTGGGCGGCTAATACCTCCCAGACCGAGACGGTTTTCGTCGACGGATAGTCACGCCGGAAGCGCTTGTCGCAGCCCGGGCAGACGTTGACGATTTCAGTCGTCTCTTCGAAGCCGGGATCCTTGCGGCAGCAGGTCAACCAGGGTTCCTCTCGGCTCAAGACCGGTTGGAGAAACCGGCCGAGGGCCTCGGCCAGATGCGGTTTGTAGAGCATAAGGGCGCAGCCCGGGGCGAAGCGTCGGGAAATTGGCGCGTTCATCAGGCGGACATTAAACCGTAATCCCCGGGCGGAAGCAACCGCCGGGACAATCGACCGATTATTCCGGTCGGCGAGCTTCCCGGCGGCCGAGAATCTCGGCCACCGCCCGCTCGATCACCGTATCCTTCCCCGCGGCCAGGTCGGCCAGGGTCAGATCCGTTGGGATATCGGGGGTGACGCCGAGACCTTCGATGGACCGGCCCTTGGGCGTCCGCATATCGGCATGGGGATACTGGAGAACTCCGCCCGTCGGAAGAGGAGCCTGCGTGCTGTTGAGAACGCCGCCGTAGGACATCCGGCCGAAAATAACCGCCCGGCCTTTTTCCTGCATGGCGGAGGAGAAGACTTCGCTGGCGCTTCCCGATCCATCGTCGATGAGGATGGCGACCACTCCTCTGTAAGCCGCCTCGCCGCTCCCCTCGTGCTTCCACTCCCGGCGCTCCCCGCTCCTGGTCGTTTCCACGCCCAAGAGCCCGGGCTCGGCGCACAGCCGCTTGGCCAGGTAATCTACTCCGGGATTGACGCCCCCCCGATTCTGGCGGCAATCGATGATCAGGCCGTCCGAGTCCCAGAGCTCCTTGAGGGCGGCCTCGAGCTTGGGGGGCAAGTCGAAGGCCCAGCCGTCGGAGCGGATGTAGCCGACGCGCGGATGCACGCGGCGGTATTCAAAAATCGATTTTCCCAGGTTGGCTCTCTCCTTGAACGGGACTGCGCGGAGAATGGAGAGCGTCTTTTCAAGGCCGTCCATCGCCCGAACGGTCATCTCAACCAGGCTGCCTTCCGGTCCGGACAGGGCCCGTTTGGCGGCGGCTAAAGCCCGCATGGATTGCTTCCGGACATCGTCCGACGAAGGAAACGCCGCTTCTCCGGCCTTGACGATGATGTTCCCGGGACGCAGCCCGGCCGCCCAAGCCGCGGAATCAGGAGCGACCGAGGAGACGGCGATATATCCTTCCGCGGCGCAGAACGCCGCTCCGGCCGGCAGAAAACGGGGAGCATCCGGCAGACCGGAGGCATTCGCGACCAAATGCGGCGGATTGACGGCCAAATGGCTTCGCCCGAGCTCCGCCAACATCCTGCCGAGAACGGCATGGAATTCGCCGCTTTTCACCGTCGCAGCCGCTAAAGGACGGTATTCGGCCCCGATCTTCTCCCAGTCCTTCCCGCCGAACGCCGGGTCATAATACTTGTCCCGGACCGTTTCCCAGACGATTTTAAATGTTTCGGTCCGGATGTCCTCGGGGATCGTTTCATTTTCGGCGAAGCGTTTCGGGACGCCTGGCCGGTCGCCGGATTGCGGAGAGGCCTGAACCCGGGCGGAAACGGCGGTGGAGAGACCGATCAGAAGAGCCATGAGGCCGAAAATGATACAAACCGGCTTTTTCATGATGAAAGGTATACGCCGGATAAAAAGATATTGTTATGGCCGACGGAAATGCCGGGGACGGGAATCGAACCCGTACAGCCCTTACGGGCCGAGGGATTTTAAGTCCCTTGCGTCTGCCAGTTCCGCCACCCCGGCATCTATTT
>CAYPKX010000146.1:0-7237 GCA_964411395.1 uncultured Eubacteriales bacterium
CCTGAAAGTCGAGAAGGCCTTCAAGCTCGGCGACACGTCCCGGATGTACTTCTCGATCGACTTGTTCAACGTGGTCAACCTCGACACGATTCTGCGGAAGTACGACATCAGCCTCGGCACGTTCCGGTACGCCGGGACCACCCCGATCAGCCGGACCTCCCCCGCCGCGACCGGCGGCGGCTCGGGCCGGATCAACGAAATCATGAACCCGTTCATCTTCCGTCTGGGGATGCGGTTCCAGATCTAACCCACAGCACCGATCGCACCTGATCGAAAGCCCCCCGCCTTCGGGCGGGGGGCTTTTTTTTTGCCCGTCCGCTTTTTTTCGTCTGCCGCATGTTTCCGGCCGGAAGTCGAAAAAACCTTTGGGAACCGGGAGATCTCCGTTTGAATTCACGGGGAAATCAAGTTAAAATATGTCTTTGTAACATGTTGAAAAACGTTAAATTCCGGTGAACCCATGAAAAAGACCGCCCTGTTCCTCCTGGCCCTTGGAGCCCTCCTGGCCGTTCCGGCAACGGCCGCCGATACGAACATCCTCCTGATCACCATCGACACTCTCCGCCCCGACCGCCTGAGCTGCTACAGCCGGCAATACCTCCTGACTCCGCAAATCGACTCGCTGGCCGCCCGGGGCGCGGTCTTCGAGCGGGCCTACGCCCACACTCCGATGACTCTTCCCTCCCACGCCAACATTCTGCTCGGCCTGACGCCTCCGATCCACGGCGTCAGCGAAAACAGCCGCTCGGCCGTCCCCGCCGGTTTCACCTCTCTCGCCGAGGTTCTTAAGAAGGAGGGATATGAAACCGGAGCGTTTGTCGGAGCCTTTCCCCTCGACTCCCGGTTCGGACTGGACCGGGGCTTCGACGTCTACGATGACGCCTATCCGGCCACGACCAACGTCACCACGAGCTACTCGGAACGCACCGCGGAGAAAACAGTCGCCGCCGCCCGGGCCTGGCTCAACGGCCGAAAAGGGAAATGGTTCTGCTGGGTCCATGTCTGGGATCCCCATGCTCCCTACCTGCCGCCCGAACCGTTCATCACCAAATTCGTCAAGGACCCCTATTCCGGAGAAGTCGCTTATGTCGACCAGGAATTGGGAAAGCTTCTGGGCGACGGAGTAAAAAACGGCTGGACGGGCCGGACGCTGGTCGTTCTCACCGGGGATCACGGAGAATCGCTGGGAGAGCACAATGAATCCACGCACGGCTACTTCGCCTACAACTCGACAATCCATATTCCCCTGATCATCGCCGGTCCGGGGATCACTCCCTCCCGGGTGAAAAGCGACGCCGCGCACATCGATCTGTTTCCAACCGTCTGCGACCTGTTGGGGCTCAGGCCGCCGGCCGGGCTTCAGGGCGCATCGCTCGCCCCGGCTCTGGCCGGAAAAAGCGGTCAATCCCGGCCGATTTATTTCGAATCCCTGGAGCCGTTCCTCAACCGCGGCTGGGCTCCCCTTCACGGCCTCATCGAAAACGGGAAGAAGTTCATCGACCTGCCCATTCCCGAGCTTTATGACCTGGACAAGGATTTCGAGGAAAAAACGAACCTGGCCCCGGGGACGGAATTGGCCTCCTTCCGGAAAAATCTCGAAGCTCTGCGCAAGACGACCGGCCCCCGGCCCGCCCAGGGAAACATGAGCGTCGATCCGGAGACACGCGAACGGCTCCGCAGTCTGGGTTATCTCGTCTCGCCGGTGACGAAAGTCAAGACGAAGTTCGGGCCCGAGGACGACCTCAAAACGCTGTCCCCGCTCCACTACAAGCTGACCCTGTCGGAAGTCTACCGGAAAGCCGGCAAAATCGCCGAGAGCGTCAAGCTTTACGAAGACCTCATCAAGTCCAAGCCCGACTTCGCCGCTCCCTACGATTTTCTCTACCAGCTGTACCGGGAGCAAAACCTTCTGGACGAAGGCCTGTCCGTCCTGGAACGCGGCTATAAGGCCAATCCGGACAACTACATCCTCGTCGCCGCCCTCGGGATCGCCCTGGTCAAAGCCGGCCGGTTCGACGCCGGAATTCCCGTTCTGGAAAAGGCCGCCGGACTTTTCGACCAGGATTCGGAAATCTGGCATTCCCTCGGTATCGCCGCTTTCCGGAAAGGAAATCCGGCCCAGGCCGTGGACTATTTCAACCGAGCCCTGGCCCTGGCCCCCGGAGACGCCTTGATCAATGACAATCTGGGCGCGGCCTTGACGACGATCGCCATGAAAAATAAAAGCGCTCCGGATCTGGAACGGGCCCTGACCGTCTACCAGGCGGCCGCGGCCGCCGACCCGACCCTGGCTTCCGCCCAAAACGGCCTCGGCGGCGTCTATATGCTGATGGGACGGAGGGACGAGGCCATCGCCTCCTGGGAGAAAGCCCTGGCTCTCAAGCCGAATTACGACCTGGCCTTGTACAACGTCGGCCTGGCCTATCTCGGCAAGGGCGACAAAGCCGCCGCGCTGAAGAGTTTCCGAAACTATCTGACTACGCGCGGCCGATCGATCTCCGAGCAGGAGCGAACCGAGATCAACGCCCTGATCCAGCAGTGCCTTAAATAAAACCGAGCGCGCTTCCGCCCGCCGCGACATTATCCATCGCCGCGACCGATTCATCGCCTTGACTCCCGGCGGAGACTGGGATATCTTCCGCTTCTGTAAAAAGGAGTAGCGGAATGACCCTTACCATCGTCCTCATTCTGCTGGCGATGATCGCCGCCTACGCCGCGGCCAAGGCGAAGAAGCTCCCGGTGGAGATCTGCATCTTCGTCTCGGCCCTGGCCGGCGGTCTGGCCGGCGGCCTGGTGAAAACGCCCGCGATTCCGGACCTCCCCCGCCACCTCGTCGAGGGAGCCTTTCCTTACCTCGACGTGATGCTGGTCTTTTCCACGGCGACGATTTTCATGGCCATCATCGGCGAATCGGGCGGCGTCAACTATGTTGTCCGGGGAACGATCAAGCTCTTCTATAACGTCCGGCTTCTGGCCCTGCTCGTCCTGATGTTCATCATCCTGATCCCCGGAGCCCTGACCGGGGCGGGATCGGTCTCGCTCCTGGTCGTCGGAGCGCCCGTCGCCCTGGCCTTGAAATACCTGGGCGTGAACGAACGGCGCCGGGCGGCGATCCTCTTCATCGTCGCCGGCTTGGCGGCCGCCGCCCCGCCGGTCAACATCTGGGCGATGATGCTGTGCGCCGGGACGGCTATCCCCTATGTCGGCTTCACCTGGACGCTGGGCCTTCCGGTCCTGGTTCTGGGGACATTCACCATGCTCGTCCTCGGATTGAAAAAGGACGGGACGCTCGACAAACGGGCCGCCCTGGCGGCCATGCCCGAAGTCCCGAAAGGGATGAGTTGGTGGCGGGTGCTTCTGCCCTTCCTCGTTTTCTTCGGCCTGATCGCCGTCGCCCGCATCTGGCCGTTCGCCGTGCCGACCATCGGTCTGCCCCTCCAGTTCGTCGCCGCGGCGGTCGTGGCCTATCTCGTCAGCCCCCAAAAAATCAACATCCTGGCCCTGTCCCGGGACACGATGGCCCGGCTGCTGCCGCTGCTGGCGACCATGATCGCCGTGGGCATGCTCCAACAGATCATGACCGCAACCGGCGTACGGGGGCTGATTTCGTTCGCCGTCATCAGCACGCCCCTGATCCTCCTCTATATCCTGCTCACGGTCATCATCCCCTTCTCCGAAGGCGTCCTGACCTACGGCGCCGCGGCCATCCTGGGCATCCCCCTGATCTGGTTTTTCGATTCGATCGGCCTGCACGCCACGGTCGCCATCGCCGGTTTGAGCCTGCTCTGGCCGCTGGGCGACGGTCTCCCGCCGACCGCCCTGATCGGACGGCTGAGCGTGATGGTTTCGGAATACAAAGGGTCGTACGGCTCCTTCCTGAAACAGACCTGGCTGCCCTGGCTGGTCATCACGATCGTCGGCATCCTGATGGTCGTCTTCAGCGCCAAGCTCTCGTTCCTGGTCCGTTGGAGCATGTGAGGAACCTGCCATGAACATCGTCATGATCCTGTATTATCTCATCACCGCCTACCTGGTCGTCATCCTCGCCTGGAATTTCCTCCGGGAAAAAAAGAGCGTGAACAATCTGATCCTGTCGCTTCTGGTGCTGGCCCCGCTCATTTTGCGCCTCCTCCGGGTGAAATAGGAGGATGCCGTGAAAAACGAAAAAACGGTCAAAATCGTCCTCGGGCTGATCTTCGCCGCCTTTCTCCTGGCCGGCGGCCTGCCTCTCTGGAAACATCGCCATTACGATGTTCCGATCGCGGCCGGTCCGGGAGTCACCCGGGTGTTCTCCTTGAGCGAGATCGTGCCTTCGCTCAAGGGCTCCGTCGCCGACACCGAGGTCTTTGTCCTCGAAGGGAAGGAGCCGGGAGGCAAAGCCCTGGTCATGGGCGGGACACATGCCAACGAACCCGCCGGAATCCTCGCCTCCATCCTGATGATCCAGAACGCCGTCGTCGAAAAAGGCACGCTCTACATCATCCCCTTCTTCAACGCCAGCGGAAGCCGGAACACCAAGCCGGGCGACGGCTACCCGCTCTACTTCGATATCCCCGCCTCCTGGGGCACCCTGCGGCTCCGGATGGGCAACCGCGACGCCTCGCCCCTGGAGCAATGGCCCGACCCCGATGTCTACATCCATTACCCCGACAAACAGCTCCTGTCCTACCTGGACGTTCGGAACACGAACCGGACCTGGCCGGGCCGGCCCGACGGTCCCCTCATGGAGCGGGTCACTTTCGCGGCCATGGAGCTGATGCGGCGGGACAAGGTCAACCTGGCCATCGACATGCATGGAGCCGAAACCATGTTTCCCGTGACCAACTGCATCGTCGCCCCGGAAAAATCCGCCCGGATCGCGACGATCGCCTCGATGACGGTCAAGGCGATGGAAGGTTTCGACAATCACGTCGAGCCGTCGCCGGTGAATTTCCGGGGACTCTCCCACCGCGAAATCGGCGACTACAGCGAAACCTGGCCGTTCCTTCTGGAGGCGCCGATCCCCTTCCTCGACCAGCCGACCGGACCCAAGACCGTCAAGCTCATGCTCGACGGAAAGGATCCCTTCCTTTTGAGCCTTTCCAAAAAAAAGAAACTCTTCGTCCCCTATGACGATGACGGTTGGTCGATGGACAAGAGAACCGGACAGCACGTCTCGGTCACCCTGGAGATCTTCCGGCAGTATTCCAAAAAGTATCCGGAGGCGGGGATCAAGCTGACCGGAGTCCCGCGCTATGCCGAGATCGTCAAAAACGGCGTCGGGGCGTATCTTCTCGATCCCGTTCGCGCGGACATAAAAACGCTTTATTTTCAATAAGTTCGAGCAAAGGATAGCCTGATGACAAACCTTCGTTCGCCCTTTCTCGCCGCGGCCAAGACCGCGATCCTGATCGCGGTCATCCTCGGTCTCGGCCCGGCCGTGGACCGACCGGCCGCTTCTCCGGCGCCGATGGACGACATCGACCGGGCTTCAGACCATTGCACCGTCATCCTCGTCGGCAAGGACGCCTCGACCGACGGTTCGACGATGACCACCCACGCGGCCGACTGCGGCGTCTGCGACTGGACCTGGGCCAAGATCCCGGCCCGGGATCACAAGCCGGGGGCGGTGCGCAAAATCTACCACGTCGGCCAGATGGACACCGTGCCGCCTGCGCAGGGTTCCAAATGGGATCCGGCCCGCATGGACGACACGGGCCTGGCCCTGCCCGAACCGCCTCATACCTACGGCTATATGCGGGGCGTCTTCGGGTACATGAACGACCAGCAGCTGGCCATGGGCGAATCCACGATCGGCAACGTCCGCAAGCTGAACAACCCCACGCCCACGCCGAAAACCGACATCACCATCCTCACCCTCCTGGCCATGGAGCGCTGCCGGACGGCCCGGGAAGCCGTTCAGCTTATGGGCGACCTGGCGGAAAAATACGGCTACGGCAAAGTCGACGGCGGGGAAATGCTGGCCGTGGCCGATCCGGCCGAGGTCTGGATCTTCGAAATCATGCCCGTCGGCCCGCTGTGGACCCCGGAAAGCGGCAAGCCCGGCGCGGTCTGGTGCGCCCAGCGCGTGCCCGACGATCACGTCTCGGTCTGTCCCAACGAGTCGCGGATCGGCGAAGTCGATCTGGCCGACAAGGACCATTTCCTGGGATCGGCCCACATGGTCGCTTTCGCCGTCGAACAGAAGCTCTACGATCCGGCTTCGGGCAAGCCGTTCAACTGGAAACGGGCGTACTCCCCGAGCAACGGGAGCGCCCAAAGCTCGAACGGGCGGATTTCGCGGATGTGGCGGTTTTTCGACCTCGTCGCCCCCTCGCAGAAATTCAAAACCGATCTTGAAAACATGGACTTCCCCTTCTCGGTCAAGCCGGATAAAAAAGTGTCGCCGACGGACGTGATGAACCTGACCCGGGACAAAAGCGAAGGCACGCCGTTCGACCCTGTCGCCGGCATCCGGGGCGGCCCGTATGCCAATCCGAACTATTGGGGCAACACCCGGCTGATCGCCGTCCGCAACGCCGAGTACACCAGCCTGACCCAGTGCCGCGCCGGCTTCCCCGACGCGATCGGCGGGATCGTCTGGCTGACCTGGGGCTCCCAGGACACCTCATGCTACATGCCCTTCTATGCCGGAATCACGGCGATGCCCCGATCGTTCGGGATCGGCGATCACTGGGAATTCAACCGGGCTTCGGCCCGCTGGGCGTTCGATTACGTCGACTTTCACGCCCAGCCGGTCTACCGCGAAGCGATCAAGGACATCCAAAAAGCCCGGCTCGAATACGAGGACGGCGTCTTCGCCGGGATCGCCGAAACCGACAAGGCCGCGGCCGAACTCTGGACGAAAAATCCGAAGAAAGCGATCGAGCTTCTGACCGATTTTTCGGTCGGAAACGCGGACAAGGTCGTCGCCGCCTGGTGGGAGTTGGGCGACCGGCTCCTGGTCCGCTACAATCATTTCGGTTTTTATAATTCGGAAAAACGCACCCGGGAAAGAATCCAGGCCCAGGGCGAGCTCTGGCCCAAGGCCGTGCGCGCGACGGATGTCTGGACGACCCCGGATCAACGGTAAAGGAGACATATTCATGAAGCACGCCCTTCGCCGGCCGATCATCGGCCTGTTGGCCGCCGCCGTTCTCGCCGGGGCCGGCCTGTTCGTCTTTTCGGAGAAAGAGGATCCCGGTCTGGAGCTGACTCTCGGGCCCGACCGTGAGGCCTGCACCGTCATCATGATCGG
>CAYPKX010000147.1:0-7176 GCA_964411395.1 uncultured Eubacteriales bacterium
TGATCTCGACCAGGCGCTTGGCCTTCTCCAGGACGATGTTGGCGACCTGGGCGTTTCGAGCCGGCGGCTCGTCGAACGTCGAGGCCACGACCTCTCCGGCCACGCTTCTCTGAAAATCGGTGACTTCCTCCGGACGTTCGGCGACCAGGAGGACGATCAGGTAGATCTCCGGATGATTCTTTTCGATCGACTTGGCGATCGTCTTGAGAAGGGTCGTCTTACCGGCCCGCGGCGGGGAAACGATCAGGCCGCGCTGCCCCTTGCCGATCGGGGTCATCATCTCCATGATCCGGGCGTTGAGGTTTTTCTGATTGCCGTCCTGAAGCTTGATCATCTCGAACGGATACAGGGGCGTCAGCTGCTCGAAATGGACATTCCGGCGTTGTTCGATAATCACGTCGGGGTGCATGAAATTGACCGCTTCGACCTTGATCAGGGCGAAGTATTTTTCCCCGTTTTTCGGCGGACGAACGACGCCGGAGATCGTGTCCCCCGTTCGGAGCTGGAATTTACGGATTTGGGACGGCGAGACATAAATGTCATCCTGGCTCGGGAGGTAGCTGAATTCGGGCGCCCGGAGGAATCCGAATCCGTCCTCGAGCGTCTCCAGAACACCCTCGGAAAACAGGAGCCCCTGTTTTTTCGCCTGGGCTTCCAGGATCTTGAAGATCAGATTGTGGCGGTTTTCCTTTTCCCGGACGATTTCGTCCTCGGGGAGGCCGACTTCTGCGGCCACTTTCAGGATGACCTTGGTCTCTTCCTCCTCGAGCTCGATCAGGCCCCATTCGTGGGGCTCCCGGTTAAAATTCTCGCGCGGTTCGCGGGCGTTGTCCCGCGGTTCACGTTCGCGATTTTCCTTCGGTTCGCGTGTCGGCATGGGGCACCTCTTCTCTGGATTCTAATGAGCGCGAACGCCCTCCCCTTCCCCGGCCGGGGACGAGGAGCTGGCGGCCGCATCGGGCGGAGGGGTCATCGCCGGGAGGTCCCGGGTCAGAACCATTTTCAAAACTTCATCCATCGATTCGACGAGATGAAGAGTCATTTCCTGGGCAATATCCTTGGGCAGATCCTTAAGGTCGGATTTGTTGTCCCGGGGCAGAATGGCCTCTCGAATGCCCTCGCGGTAGGCGGCCAGGAGCTTTTCCTTGATCCCCCCGACCGGCAGCACCCGGCCGCGGAGGGTGATTTCACCGCTCATGGCGATCTTCTTGCTGACCGGGATTTCGGTCAGAAGCGAGAGGATGGCGATGGCGATTGTGATCCCGGCCGAAGGCCCTTCCTTGGGTGTCGCTCCCTCGGGGACATGGATATGGATATCGAAATTCGTCGTGACGTCCTTGGCGATGTTGAGCTCGAAGATCTTCGAGCGGACGAAGCTGAAGGCCGTCCGGGCCGACTCCTGCATCACCTCGCCCAACTGGCCGGTCAGGACAAAATTGCCCTTGCCGTGAACTTTCGAAGCCTCGAAGGTCAGGAGCTCGCCGCCGAATTCGGTCCAGGCCATGCCGACGGAAACGCCGATTTCATCCTCGCGGTCCACGGCCCGGCGCCGGAATTTGGGCACACCGAGATAGGATTCGAGATTCTTGGACGTGACCCGCTCGCGGTGTTTCGCCCCCTTGAGGACCACCCGTTTGACCACCTTGCGGCAAACGGAAGTCAATTCCCGCTCCAGGTTGCGAACGCCCGCTTCCCGCGTGTAGGAATCGATGAGCATGGTCAATCCGGAGTCCGACAGGGCGACATTGTTTTCGGTCAGGCCGTGGGCCTGAAGCTGTTTGGGCCAGAGAAACCGCCGGGCGATCTGGAACTTTTCCGGCTCGGTGTATCCGACGATCCGGATGATCTCCATCCGGTCGATGAGCGGCCGGGGAATCGGTTCCAGCATATTGGCCGTGACGATGAACATGACCTGGGACAGGTCGAAATCGGTATCGATATAGTGATCGAGGAAGGCGTCATTCTGCTCGGGATCGAGGACTTCCATCAAGGCCGCGGCCGGATCCCCCCGGAAATCCATGCTCATTTTATCGACTTCGTCCAGGAGAAAGACCGGATTCTTGGTCCCGGCTCGCTTGAGCATCTGGATGATCCTTCCCGGATAGGCTCCGATATAGGTTCGCCGGTGTCCCCGGATTTCCGCCTCGTCCCGAACCCCTCCAAGCGAGAGCCGGACAAACTTCCGGCCGGTCGCCCGGGCGATCGATTTGGCCAGGGAGCTCTTCCCGACGCCCGGGGGGCCGATCAGGCCGAGAATCACCCCTTTGGGCGTTTTCACCAGCTGGCGGACGGACAGGTATTCCAGGATGCGCTCCTTGACCTTGTCCAGCCCGTAGTGATCTTCATTGAGGATGCGCTCCGCTTCCTTGATGTTCCTCTTTTCCCGCGATTTCTTGACCCAGGGCAGGGCGATCAGCCAATCGAGATAATTGCGGCAGACCGTGGCCTCGGCCGACATGGGCGGCATGGCCTCGAGCCGTTCGATTTCCTTGCGGGCCTTTTCCAGGGCATCGGGAGGCATCTGGGCCTCGAGAACCTTCTTTTTCAGGTCATCGATTTCGTTATTCTGATCCTCTTTCCTGCCCCCTCCGGTTTGAAAGACGGCGGTGCCGCCCTCGGTCTTTCTGGCGGTCTCGCCGGTTTTCCCGCTCTTGCGCCGAAGACCCGCCTGGATTCGATTGATCTCATGATGAAGGAGGTAATCGAGACGGTGAAGCCGCTCTCCGACCTGGATGGTTTCCAGGAGATTCTGCTTCTCCTCGAGGGGAATAAACAGGTGGGAAGCGATGATGTCGGCGATCCGCTCCGGGGAATGATCCCGAAGGGCCGGGATGATGGACTGGAAATTGGCGTTCTGGTTGAGTTTGAGGTATTCCTCGAACAGCACCAGGACCCGCTTGAGCATCTCGACCATCTCGACCGTGGATTCCTCCGAGGGGGGAATCTCCTTGGCCAGAACCTGGTAGAACGGCTGGGTCGAAACGTATTCCAAAACCCGGGCCCGGCGCCGTCCCTCGACGATGACTTTAACGTTTTTATCGTCCATCGATACGGTCCGGATGATGCGGGCCGTGATTCCGAAGGAGTGGATGTCTTTGGGCGTCGGATTATCGAGCGACGGATCCATCTGAGCGGCGAGAAAGACCGTTTTTTCGCTCTCGGCGGCCTTTTCCAGGGCCTGGATCGAGGAGGGGCGGCCGATGATGAACGGGACGAGCGTCGAAGGAAAGACGACCAGGTCCCGGAGCGGGATCAAGGGCACGGTTTTCAGGACTTCGAAGGCATCTTTAACGGGATCCATGGTCAGGCTCCGGAGGGCGTCTTGGGACGGTCGAACAGAAGTTCGTTGTCCTCGACCATCCGCTTCGTGATTTTTATCCGGCTGCTTTTTCGGGACGAGGGCAAATCGAACATCAGGTCCAGCATCAGGTCTTCGATAATGGACCGCAGGCCGCGGGCGCCCAGCTTCCGGGCGACGGATTTCTGGGCGATGGCGGCCAGGGCCTCGTCATTGAATTCGAGGGTGACGCCCTCCATTTCAAACAGCTTCTGGTATTGCTTGATCAAGGCATTTTTCGGTTTGGTCAGGATGGAAATCAGGTCGTCGATCTCCAAATCGGTCAGCGAAGCGACCACGGGAATCCGTCCGACGAGTTCCGGAATCAGGCCGTACTTGATGAGATCCTGGGGAATCAGCTCGGCCAGAAGCGCGGCATCCTCGGTCCTTCGCGACCTGGCCTCGGCCTGGAATCCGACAACCGAACGGCCGAGACGCTGGGAAATGAGCTTTTCCAGCCCGACAAAAGCCCCGCCGCAGATGAAAAGGATGTCGGTGGTATCGACGGGGATGAATTCCTGATGAGGATGTTTCCGTCCGCCTTGCGGGGGGACATTGGCCGTCGTCCCTTCGAGGATCTTGAGAAGGGCCTGCTGGACCCCCTCGCCCGAAACATCCCGGGTGATCGAGGGGCTTTCGCTCTTCCGGCTGATCTTATCGATCTCATCGATGTAGATAATCCCCTTCTGGGCCTTCCGGACGTTGCCCTGAGCGGATTGGAGGAGCTTGAGAATGATGTTTTCGACGTCCTCGCCGACGTATCCGGCCTCGGTCAGCGTTGTTGCGTCGGCGATGGCAAAGGGAACGGAGATGATGCGGGCCAGGGTTTCGGCCATGAGCGTTTTCCCCGTCCCGGTCGGACCGATGAGCAGAATGTTGCTTTTGGAGATCTCGACATCCGAATCGGCGCCGCGGGGAAGCCGAATCCGTTTGTAGTGGTTATAGACGGCGACGGCGATTTTCTTTTTCGCCGTTTCCTGGCCGATGATATAAGCGTCCAGGCCGGCTTTGATTTCCGCCGGCGTCGGAAGCGGACGGTTTTTTCCCGCATCCTCGGCCGGTTCCGGCGCCGGGACGTTTTTCACCAGGGAATGAGCCGCTTCCACGCACATGTCGCAGATGAAGACGCCGTCGGGGCCGGCAATGAGCTTGCGGACTTCGGCCGGCGTCCGATGGCAGAAATTACACTGCCCGGGGGCGTTGGTCTTGTCCCGCGTGGATTCGTCCATATTCGACTCTCGTCATCCGGTTTGGTTTCCGGGCCGGCGACCGGCCCGCCGGATTACTTTTTCGCCGGGCCCCGCGACGCGTAAATCCCGTCGAGGAGTCCGTATTCCCTGGCCTGGGGCGCCGTCATAATGAAGTCCCGCTCGATATCAGCCTGGATTTTCGATTTTGTCTGGCGGGTATGTTTGATCAGGATCTGGTAAATCGTTTCCCTCATCCTGAGGATTTCCTTGGCCTGGATGGCGATGTCCGAAGCTTGCCCCTGCGTCCCGCCGAACGGCTGGTGGAGAAGGATGCGGGCGTTGGGCAAGGCGAACCGCTTCCCGGCCGTCCCCCCGGCCAGAAGGACGGCGGCCATGCTGGCCGCCTGGCCGACGCAAATGGTTGCGACATCGTTTTGAATGAATTGCATCGTGTCATAGACGGCCAAACCCGCGGTGATGCTCCCGCCCGGCGAGTTGATGTACAGGGAGATTTCCCTTTGGGGGTTTTCCGCCTCCAGATACAGCAGCTGGGCGATGACTTGATTGGCCGAGTCATCGTTGATTTCGCTTCCGAGGAAGACGATCCCGTCCTTGAGGAGGCGAGAGTAGATGTCATAGGCCCGTTCGGAACGGCCGTCCTGTTCGACGACAAAGGGGATGAGTGTCATATCGGAATGCCGAAACTTTATTCCATTATAGCCTGGGAGACGAGAAAGTCAACGGTCCGGCGGGCCAGGAGCGTGCTTTTCAGGCCGTCCCGCCGTCCCTCTTCCTGAAACGTCTCCATCACCCGGGCCAGAGGAAGATGGTTGGATTCGGCGATCGTTTTGATTTCCGCATCGACATCTTCGTCGGTCACGGCGATTCCTTCGGCCTGAGCGACTTTCCGGATGACCAGGTGTTCCTTGAGGTTCTGTTCGGCCTGCTGCCGGGCTCGGGCCCGAATCACTTCGGCTTCGTCCCGGGTGACGGTCCGTCCGGACAGCTGAGAAGCGATATTCTTGAGGACGATCTCCATCTCTTCCTGGACAACGGATTCGGGAAGAATGATCTCCGCTTTGTCGATAACCGCTTGGATCGCTTCCTGCGACGTCTCGCGGCGGGCCGTCTGGCGCTTCAACGATTCGAGCTCCGCCCGCACTTTTTCCCGGACCGAAGCCAGGGATTCTTCTCCCAACCGCTTGGCGAACTCCTCGTTGACTTCGGGGAGGACCGTTTCCCGGACCGATTCGAGGTTCAAGGTGTAGGCCATTGTTTTGCCGGCGAATTTTTTATTCATGAAATCGGCCGGGTAGGAATATTCGAAGGTTTTCTCCTCCCCCGCCCGGAGTCCCGGCAGGTTGTCGTTGAGCGCCGGAGCATTGCCGGGCTGGCCGGCGACAAGGACGATCTTCTCCGTGGGCATCAGCCGCTTGGTCTTCAGGTCCCGGCCCTGGATCCGGCCGGTGACAAAATCCCCGTCGTTGACAGCTCGATCCTGCACCGGGAGGGATTCGGCTTGTTTTTTGCGGAGGTCGTCGATCGTCCGGTCGATGTCACTTTCGGAAACGCTCTCATCGCGTTTTTTTAGCTTCAACTTTTTGTAGGCCGGGAGCTCGAATTCCGGCCACGTCTCGACCACCGCCTTGAATCGAAGAGGTTCGCCGACCCGGTAAGAGACGTCCTCAACCGAGGGAACGCCCACCGCCCGGATCGCCTTCATCTCCAGGGCGCGATGGAGGCCTTCGGGCACAAGCCGGTCGATCACCTCGTGTTCAATTTCATGACCGAATTTCTGGAGGACGATATCGACGGGAGCTTTTCCCGGCCGAAAGCCGGGAAGCTTGGCCTGAGCGGCGTAGGCGATCGTCATTTCTTCATACGTTTTGGCCGCTTCCTCGGCCGTGAGCTCGATCTGAAGCTCCAGACGGACGGGGCTCAGCGTTTCCACCGTGCATTTCACGTCATCATGCTTGTGATCATGGGAGTCGGACATCGAATCCATCCTTCGTTCGAACATGGGCAGAGCGGGAGTCGAACCCGCACTCCCTCTCAGGAACTAGGTCCTAAGCCTAGCGCGTCTGCCGTTCCGCCACCTGCCCATTTATGAAACCGCCCGGGTCTCCCTTTTCCCATAGAAAACCTCGGGCTCCGGAGACTCGGGGAAGAGGAAGGTGGAGGAAAGGAGTATATCTCTTTTCCTCCACCATGTCAATTTATTCCGGTCCTAAACCGGATTTTTTCAACCCGTTCAGAATTTAATGTAGGATTTCAGCTTGGACGCCCGGTCGGGGGAAAGCGGCTCGAGCTTTTTCACCATGTCCAGGGCATTGGGCTTGTCCCGCAGGTTGACATAAGCGATCCCCAGATTGAAGAGAGCATCGGTATTATCGGGCTTCAGCTCAACGGCTTTCTTCAACGACTCCGCCGAGGGCCGGTACTGTTTCAGAACCATCTGGCTCATCCCCAGGTACAGCCAGCCGTAGAATTGATCCGGGGCGATCTGGATCATCTTCTGGAAAGCCTCGATGGCCTGGGTGTACTTCTTGGTTTGATAATAGCTGACACCCAGCTGGAACCAGCCGTTGTCATAGTCGGGTTTGATCTCGACCGATTTTTTGAACGCTTCGATCGCCTCGGGGAGCTTGT
>CAYPKX010000148.1:0-7117 GCA_964411395.1 uncultured Eubacteriales bacterium
GATTCGATCCAACTGCACGGGGAATCCTCCGAGGAGGATGGATTTGGCCTCGTCGGTTTCCTCAGGGGAGACCGTCTCCCGGGTCAAGCGCCGAATCTCGGAAAAAATCTCCCGGACCGAGGCGGCCGTGTTTTCCGGCCGAACCAGCGCGCGGACGGTGAAGACGCCCCCGGCCCGGTAGAATTCGGGGCGGCTGCCCGTCTCATAGGCGAAGCTTTTGTTTTCTCGAAGGTTGAGAAACAGGCGGGAATTGATCGAGCCGCCGAGGATCTGGCTGAGAGCCAGGAGGGAAAACCGTTCCACCGGTGTGAGCGGGGGGAAAACCGTCCCGGCGCAGATGGAACTTTGGGCGGCCTGGGGAAGGTCGATGAAACAGATCCGGTCCCGTTCGAGGGCCTTGGGGGCCGGAAGCGGCGGCCGGGGGATTTCGCGCGAGCGCCAGGTGGACAGGGCGTGGGAGATCTTCCGCGTGGCGACATTGATATTGACCGCCCCGGACAAGATGACCTGGGAGTTATTCGGCCGGATGTTCCGGTCCCAGAAATCCTGGAGATCGCGAACGGTCCAGGCCCGCATCGCCGGCCGGCTGAAGGCATACTTTTCATAGGGATGGCCGCGGAACAACAGCCCTCCAAGGAGCCGGTCGGCCACAAAGACCGGATTTCGTTCCTGGGCGGTCATGGCCGAACTGATCATCGACTGGAGGATCTTGATCTCCCGGTCGCTGATCCGGGGAAGCAGGATCATTTCGGCCAGAAGCTCCAGGGCTTGATCGAGGTTTTCTTCAAGAAAGTGGAAAGCGACGAGAAGGACGTCGCGGTCGGCCGTTGCCGAAAACGAGCCGCCGATGCGTTCGATGGCTTCCTCGATCTCAGCCGCGGAGCGCAGCTGGGTCCCCTGGCCGAAGATTCCCGAAGCCAGGGAGGCCAGGCCCGGCGCTTTGTCGGGCGAAGCGTGTTCTCCGGCTGAGATGATCAGAGCGAGGCTCATCATCGGAGCCGGGTCGCGAAAGACCACGGTCACCGCCAGGCCGTTGGACATCGTCGACGATTCGAAGCGGGGCAGACGGATTTCCGGACGGGGATCGGGGGCGGGAGGCTTCTGCCGGAACCGTTCGTCCTGGCCCCGGACATCAGCGGCCGATAAAAGCAGGACCGCCGGAAGCAAAATTGCAGAGAGGCCGCGGTTTCTCATCGCTTATCTCATCCGGACGTTGACGATGACACAGTTGTCGAGATTGAAATACCGGTTGACGATTCCGACCAGATCCTGAGCCGTCACCGCCAGGACGCGCTCGTACTCGGAGGCCAGGTCATCCAGGGTCCGGCGGGTGGCGATCAGCATCCAATGCGATTGGACAAGGAAGACGGCCCGGTCCCGGGCCGAGGAGGTGCGGTTGAGAAAATCCTGGCGGTAGAGAGCCTTGATTTTGGCCATCTCGGGCTCGCTCAGAAAGGCCCGTTTGAGACGGTCGATTTCAGAGAAAACGGCGTCCCGACAGGCCTCGATCTGCCCCTGGTTTGCGGTGACGAGAATCTTGTAGACCGACCGATTATAGCGTTGATCGATGCCGCCGGAAAGCTGATACGCAATCTTCGCCTCGCGGTTGAGGAGACGCCGGTTGAGGCGGGCGCTTCGCCCTCGAAGGAGGACATAGTCGAGAAGCGTCAGGACGGAAAAATCCGCGGATCCGGGCGGGGCCAGGCGGAAACCGAGGAACAGGGCGGGGGCCGAAGCCAGAGCGTCCTCGACCGTCCGATTGACCTGGACTTTGGCGAAGGTCCGCGCTTCGAAGTCCGGAGCGGGGGCTCTGCCGCCGGGCAGGGACTCGAAATACCGGGTCACCAGCTCCCGGGCGGCGGTCCGGTCGAACCTTCCGGAGATGCACAGAACGGCGTTTTGCGGGACGTAATACGTGTCGTAGAAAGATTTGACGTCGGCCAGAGCGAGGTTGCGAACGTCCTCTTCCGAACCGAGGAGAGAATGGCCGAAGGCATAATCCGAATAGACAAGCTGATCGAAGGTTTGGAGACTGTTGAGGTAAGGTTCGGAGGATTTCCGCCGCCGAAGCTCTTCGAGGAGATCCGTCCGGGCCATTTCGAAATGCTCCTCGGAGAGATCGAGCGTCCGCATCCGGTCGGATTCGAGCCACAAAGCCAGGGCCAGGTAGTGGGAGGGAATCGTCTGGAAGTACACGGTCTGGTCTTCGAGGGCTTCCCAGTTCAGGGTTCCGCCGACCCGGGTGATGTCGGAAATATGTCTCAACCGGGAGACGTTGGCCGACCCGGCGAACATCATCAATTTCTCGAGAAGATAGGCGATGCCCGATTTCCCCGGCGTTTCATGGATGGATCCGGCGTTATATCCGACCGCCACGGAGACGACGGGAAGCTCCCGATTTTCGTGAAGGATGACCGTCAGGCCGTTTTTTAAGGTGTAATGGGACAACCCGTCGAAAAACGCCGTCTGGGCCCCGAGGCCGACGGACATCAGCCCGACAGCCGCGATTGCCGCGGCGGCCCGACTCCAAGCCGCTTTTCCGCTCATGAACAGTTAAAATATCACAATCCGCGGGCTCATTCTATCGGCCGGCGGAGAAAATGGAGATAAGAGAACACTTCGGGCAGGTGCGAGTCGTAAACGCCATGCTTGTTCAGAGCCCAGCCGGAGGGCGGCTCGGCTTTGCCTCGGGTTTCGGTCAGGTGTTCAAAGCGGGAAAAATCCATTCGCCAGATATCGCCGTCCCGGGGAGGGAGCGGACGGCCGCCGGCCAGAAGCTCAAATCCGGTCCAGGGAAACGCCGCTTCGAATGTCCAGCCGCGGTCGCGGTCGCGGT
The DNA here is from genome assembly GCA_964411395.1 of uncultured Eubacteriales bacterium. GTDB lineage: Bacteria > Acidobacteriota > Aminicenantia > Aminicenantales > UBA4085 > JAAZPG01. The sequence goes on from CAYPKX010000148.1 coordinate 2,837, forward strand.
CGTCGTTGAGCGTGCCGTCGATTCGGACGGCCCAGCGCAGCCCCGGAAAATCCCAATCCATGAACGCCCAACGCCGGCCGCGGGGATGCCGCCCCCAGCGGGACGCGTCCTGGTAACCGCCGAGGATATCGACATTCCTCGCGGACAGGTCGAACTCGGGCCGAAGGTCGAAACCGCCTTTGCGGTATGCGTCCTGCCAGACGTAAAACACCTCGTAGATCGTTCCCAGGGCGTTGACTTGAAACTCATAATAACCGTCCGGTCCGGCGACGAAGAATTCGACGTCATTTTCCAACCAGAGAAAAGAGTCCCGCTTATCGAACGTCGCCCGAAGATCGGGCTCCTCGATCCAATAGGCCAGGTAGAAAGCCTCATCATCCCAGACCGCGGCCATCCGGGTGTCGAACAAACCGGGGCGCCCGTCCACCAGGTCGACAAATCGAGGCGACCGCGGCGCCCGGAGCCAGCACGCGTCGTCGAGGGAGCCGTCGATCCGGGGGGGACGCCTGGTCCGGAGACAGCCGTAGTGAATCAGGGAATCTTCCAAACAGGGAAAGAAAACGCGACTCATGACTCCCTAGAGATAATCCAATCCCGAGGCGAAAGCAAATCGGGATACCCCGTTGCATCTTCCCCCCCCCTCTGCTAACCTACCCGTTCGAAAATTTCCTCTGTGGGTGAAGGACAATGGCGAATGACTGCCGGTATTTGTTCACTTCGGAATCCGTAACGCCCGGGCATCCCGATAAAGTTTGCGACCAGGTCTCCGATTCGATCCTGGACGACATCCTTGGTCAGGATCCGAACAGCCGGGTCGCCTGTGAAACGCTGGCCACCACCGGACTGGTCCTTCTGGCCGGAGAGATTACGACCAACGCTTACTGTGATTTCCAGAAAATCGTCCGGGAAACGATTCGCGAAATCGGCTACACCCACGCGCATTACGGTTTCGACTTTGAAACCTGCTGTGTCCTCAGTTCCATTCACGAACAGTCGCCCGACATCGCCATGGGCGTTGATGATTCGGCCGAGCACGAACAGGGAGCCGGCGACCAGGGTTTGATGTTCGGCTATGCCTGCCGGGAAACCCAGGAGCTGATGCCGCTGCCGATCATGCTCGCTCACAATCTCGCTCGTCGCTTGACCGACGTCCGCCGGGGATCCATTCTTCCCTACCTTCGTCCCGACGGAAAAACCCAGGTGACCATCGAGTATGAAGGCGACGTCCCGAAGAGGGTCGAGGCCGTGGTTATCGCCGCCCAGCATGACGGCGACGTCAAAATGGACGACCTCCGGGCCGACATCCGGGCCCAGGTCATCGATACGATCATCCCGGGCGCCATGATCGACAAAAATACGAAATTTTTCATCAACGGCACGGGCCGATTCGAACAAGGCGGACCGCTGGCCGATACCGGCCTGACCGGACGGAAAATCATCGTCGACACGTACGGCGGCTTCAGCAGCCACGGCGGCGGGTGCTTCTCCGGGAAAGATCCTTCCAAGGTCGATCGTTCGGGATCCTACATGGCCCGCTACGTCGCCAAGAACCTGGTCGCCGCCGGAGTGGCCGACCGCCTCGAAGTCCAACTGGCCTACTGCATCGGCATCGCCGAGCCGGTCTCCTTGATGGTCGACACGTTCGGAACGGGAAAAATTCCGGAGGCCAGGATCAAGGAAATCATCCGAGCCCATTTCCCCCTGACGCCGAAAGGCATGATCGCCCACCTCGACCTCAAGAAACCCCGATACAGAAAATCCGCGGCCTTCGGCCATTTCGGCCGGACGGAACCCGAATTCTCCTGGGAACGCACGGACAAGGCCGGGGATATCCGGCGCGAAGCCGGTCTTAAATAAGGGGGAAACCCCGTCGGCTGACCGCGGGAGCGCCTTCGGATTACCGGCCGATCCGGCGGAGCATCTCTTCGACTTTCAATTTGAGTTCGTCCTTGGCCAGGGGAAGGATCTTGTCCAGAAGATCCCGGGCCCGGCTGTAATCCTTCTTCCGGTAGCAGGTCATGGCCAAATTGAATTGAACGTTGATTTCGGTGGGGACCAGTTTGATCGCCTGCTGGTAGCTGTCGATCGCCTCCTGATATTTCCCCAGGGAATCATAGATCAGGCCCTGAAGATTGAAGGACAGGACCGACTTGGGAAACGTGGCGATGCTTTTCCTTATCCAGTCCAGGGCGATTTCCGCCTGGTCGTTTTCGAAGGCGGTTTTTGCCAGATTGTAAGACGCATTGTAGTTTTGATCGAGATCGAAAGCTTTCTTCCAGGCGTCCACGGCTTTGTCTTTCTGATTGTTCTGGTCGAAGGCCGCGGCCAGGTTGTTCCATCCTTCGGAAAACGCCGGATCGATCTCCAGGCAGGATTGGAAGGATTGAATCGCTTCGACGGTGCGCCCTTTAAGCATCAAGGCCAGGCCTCGGAGATTCAGGGCGGCGGTAAAGCGGGGATTGAGAACCAGCGCCTTATCGATATATTGAAACGACTCATCCACCATATTGTATTGAAGGCAGAGGGCCGCTTTGTCGAATTGGTATTGCGGATCCTTCTCCCGTTCCAGCTCCAGTTTTTTCGCCGGAGAGATGCAAGCCGCCAGCGCCAAAACTGCGATGAGTCCGAAGATCAATCGGGGTGTTTTCATCATTTCTCCGTTCCGGCTCTCTCATGTTCATCCTTGAGAGTCCGCGACATCAAGTCGGTTAAAGCCCGCCGGGGGTCTTTCCGGCGATAGAGAACCCGGTAGATTTCTTCCGTGATCGGCAGATCGACGTTTTCCCGATGGGCCAGGGCCCGGGCCGAAAGCGTTGTCGGAATGCCTTCGGCCGTCTCGCGCATGGATCCCACGATTTCCGACAATGTCCGCCCGCGCCCCAGCTCCAAACCGACATTCCGGTTGCGGCTGAGGGGACCGGTACAGGTCAGGACCAGGTCGCCCATTCCGGCCAGGCCGGCGAATGTTTCCCTCCGGGCGCCCAGCTTCGTCCCGAGGCGGGAGATTTCGGCCAGGCCTCGGGTCATCAACGCCGCCCGGGAATTGAAGCCGAAATTCATGCCGTCCGAAAGGCCGGCCGCAACGGCAATGATGTTTTTCAAGGCGCCGCCGAGTTCCACTCCGATCACGTCCCGGCTGGTATAGATCCGCCAAACCGAATTGGAAAGCCGGGTTTGAACCCGCCGGGCCAGATCCTGATCTTCAGAAGCCATCACCAATCCGGTCGGATGGCCGGCGGCGGTCTCCCTGGCGAAGCTTGGGCCGGAGAGAACTCCGATGCGGGCCGCCGACCCGTCGGCCAGCGGAAGGGAGCCGACGATTTCGCTCATCCTCAGCAGCGTCTTCTTTTCGAGGCCTTTCGTCAGGCTGATCACTTCGGTCCCGGGGCGGAGGAAGGGCGCAACCCGGGAATAAACCTTTCGGAAATGAACCGATGGGACGGCGAGAAAGACGGTTTCCATTCCGGAAACGGCCTCCCGCAAGCTGTTGTGAAACGACGCGCAGGGGGGGAAAACATGCCCCGGGAGAAAAACCCGATTGCGGCGCGAGCGGACCGCTTCCTCGTAAATGTCCGGTTCGCGGATCCAGAGGCGAACCGGCAGGCCGATCCGAGCCAGATGAAGGGCGAAAGCCGAACCCCAGCTTCCGCCGCCGACGACGCAGGCGCTTTTCATGGAAGGGAAGCCTTCTCCCCGAATCTCCGCTCCGTTCCTTCGGCCAGACGAACGATATTGGCCCGGTGACGAAACAGGATGACGGCGACCAGAATCAAACTGCCGCCGATCAACGGCCGGGGATGGTGGAAGAAAATTCCAAAAACCGGAAAGAGGGCGGCCGCGATCATCGAACCAAGAGAGACGTACCGGGTTGCGGCCACAATCAAAATGAAAACACCCAGGCAGAGGGCGGCGGGAACCGGCGCCAGGGCGAACATCGCCCCGGCCGCCGTGGCCACCCCTTTTCCGCCCCGGAATCCGATATAGACCGGATAACAGTGGCCGATGACGGCCAGGGACGCGCACAGGGCGGCAAAGCCGGAATCTCCTCCCGTCCAACGATAGGCGAGGACCGCGGGAAGGGCCCCCTTTGCGATATCGACCAAAGCGACGGGGACGGCCAACCGCCAGCCCTTGAGACGCAGGATATTGGTCGCCCCGGTGGCCCCGCTCCCATACCGGCGGATATCGTTTCGCGAGCTCCATCTGAACAACAGGTACCCTGTCGGAAAGGCGCCGAGGAAATAGGACAAGACGGCCAAAAGGATCTTCATCGCCGGAGAT
>CAYPKX010000149.1:0-7092 GCA_964411395.1 uncultured Eubacteriales bacterium
CGTATACACCATCTTCCGGATCTCCGGCGGGTACTTGAAGAAGGTCACGATCTCGTCCCAGTTGCGGTGCCAGGAGGCCGAGATATGGGGATACCGCTTGTCCCATTTTCCTTCAAATTCGGCCAACGCCGCCGCACCTTCCTCCACTGTCCCCGCTTCGTAGATTTTTCGCAGGTCCTTGGCTATCACCGCCCGCTCTTTCCACGAGACGAAGCGCAGAGAGTTTCGGATTTGATGGACAATGCATTTTTGGATCTCGGATTGGGGAAAAACGGCCTCGATCGCCTCCGATATCCCCCGCAGATTATCGACTGTGAAGATCAAGACATCCTCCACCCCCCGGTTTTTCAGCTCGTTCAGGACCGACAGCCAATATTTGGCCGACTCCGTCTCCGAAATCCACAGCCCCAAGCAGTCCTTATGCCCGTCGACGTTGATTCCGATGATCGTATACACCGCCGCCTTCCGCACATGGCCCTCCATTCGCATCTTCAGAAATACCGCGTCCAGATAGAGCAGAACATAGACGGAATCCAGCGGCCGGCTTTGCCATTCCCGGGCCCGGTCCATGACTTTATCGGTGATCGCGCTGACCGTTTCCGCCGAGATGTCATAATTGTATAAATCCTTGATGTGCGCCTGGATGTCGCGGGTCGTCATCCCCTTGGCGTACAGAGAGATGATTTTATCCTCGAAACCGGAGATATCCTTCTGCCGTTTCTTGATGACCTGCGGCTCAAACTCGGATTTTCGATCCCGGGGAACGTCCAGATCGATCTCGCCGTATTTGGATTTTACCGATTTGGGAGTGAAGCCGTTTCGGGCATTTTCAGTCGCCTTGGCCTTCTGGTCGTGTTTTTCGTAGCCCAGATGGTCGGTCAGCTCGCCCTCCAGGAGGGTTTCGACGACATCCTTGCTGATTTCCCGCATGAAGGCGTTGAAATCCTCCAGCGTTTTCACTCCCTTGGTCTTGAGCAGCTTTTTCAGCTCGTCCCGGTCCAGGTCCATTGTCGCACCTCCTTTGCTCCATTTTACCTATTCCTCGGGGTTTACACAGATTTCCTTACACTCTCATATTAAATTATTTTAGATTCTATTAATACCATTACCATGAGCATCTTTCGCCGCGGCCGGGCCTGGTGGGCTGACTTCTACATCCAGGGTATCCGGGTCCGCCGGTCCCTCGATACGACCATCCGCAAGGAAGCCGTCCTCCGCGAACGCGAGCTCTATTCCAAGCTTTCAGCCGACGTCTCGGCACTCCCCTCCCCCGCCCTCGAGGAGATCAAGGAGGAATACCTGAAATGGTCCGCCGTTCAGCATCCGACCTGGGTGAAGGCACAGAAGTCAATCCTGAAAAAGTCCCTGGAGTATTTCTCCGGCGTTGGTGTCGTCAACATGGATCAGGTGACCACCTTCCAGGTCGATCAGCTGAAAGTCCACCTGTCCGCCGGCAAGGTCTCAACGGCGACGATTAACAAATACTGCCAGGTCCTGAAGGCGCTTTACTACAAGGCGATCGAGTGGGGAAGGTTCCAGGGACCGAATCCCCTGGCTCACGTCCGCATGTTCCGGGAAGACCGGGATCTCCGCCCGCTCTCTGACGAGGACTTCAAAAAGGTTCTGAAGGCGGCCAGGGCGATCTCCGATAAACCCGCCTCGGACGTCCAGAAGGTTTTCTACGACCTGGTTATCCTTTGTTCAAACACCGGCCTCCGCCGGGCAGAGGCCCTTCATTTGAAGTGGCGGAATGTCGACAATGATTCCATCATGATCCGCGGGAAGGGAAATAAGACGCGCCTAGTCCCTCTAAACGCGGCTGCCAGAGAGGCGATCGGGCGCCAGCCGCGGATTGACGAGCACGTCTTCTCGGTCACAAATCGGTCACAGTCCCACGCCCTGACTCGGACCTACGTCCAGGTAAGCAAGGCCCTCGGCCGGCCGTTCCGGCTCCACGACCTCAGGCACCGGTTCGCGACGTCGCTCTTGGACAGGGGCGCCGATTTAAAAACCGTGGCCGAGTTGATGGGACATTCGGCCTCTATGACGACGATTCTGTACCTGCACTCGACGCCGGACAAGAAGAAACGGGCCGTTGACCTGCTTTGAACCGGTCACATTCATGGACACAGCGCATTTTCCTTGGCACAGCAGGCCGCATTGAATTTGTCATAGGGGAATTGAAGAAAGGTCACGAGCCTGGAGGGATTCGAACCCCCGGCCTTTTGGTTCGTAGCCAAACGCTCTATCCAGCTGAGCTACAGGCTCGTCGAGAGGCGGACGGTATTATGCCAGAAATCGCCGCAAAATCACAGACCCCGCGTTGAATCATATGAAATGTTACCGAAATCCCAAGAAGGACACGGTGACAGGCGCAGGATGGTCAGGCAAACGCGAGAACAGTACCCGAAAGTCCTATGAGGGAGATATTTAAAGGCCCGAAAAAGGGGTGCGTCGTCTCGCAAAAAATGTTACCGAAATTCAGGGGAGGGCCGGGTGACGGATTCGGAACAGGCCAAGGAGCCCCCGCACGGGAATTTTTTTATCGCCGGAGAGAAAGAAGGCTTGGATTGACATCTCCTTCCTCTCGGATATATTGATAGGCGGGCCGAAGAAGGAGGTTTATCGTGGAACTCATCCCCAAGGAAACTCGCGCGCTTCGTCTTCCCGGATCCGACCGGTTGATCAAGCTGATCGAAACGGAGGCCGAGGCTCTGGCCAAGGAGTTGGTCGAAACCCTCCGCCAACACCCGCATACTCCCTCCTTCCACGTTTATCCGGCCGATGAACTCCACGATCGGGCGTTTAACCTCTACCGCAACCTGGGAACATGGATTTCTCGAAAATCCGAGCGCGAGGATCTGGTGAAATACTACACCGCCCTGGGTCTCCAGCGCCGGGAGGAGGGATTTCCTCTTTCCGAAGTCCTCCACTCCCTCAACCTGATGCGCCGGGTTCTTTGGAAAAAGGTCAACGAAGAAGGGCTGATCGATACCGTCCCGGACTTTATCCAGGCCATGGAGCTCAACCACCAGGTCCAGCTCTTCTTCGACCGGGCGATCCTCTACACGGCCAAGGGATATGAAGCGCCAGCCGAATCGGGCAAAGCCTGATCCGGAATCCATTCCAAACCGAAGCGATCCTCTCCCATGCACGCGCCCCGGACGGAAATTTCAGACAGCCCCCTGAACATCCTGATCGTCGACGACGAAGCCCCTATCCGCCGCGTTTTGACGCTCTGTCTGGAAGCGAAGGGGTATCGCCTCACTGCCGTGGGCCGTTTTTCCGAAGCGATCGCTGAAGCCGAACGCCAGGCTTTCGACCTGGCTTTCGTCGATCTCCGCCTCGGAACCGACAACGGGCTCGACCTGATTCCCCTTCTGCTCAAGGAGTCGCCCTGGCTTAAAATCATTGTGATCACCGCTTACGCCTCGATTGAAACGGCCGTGGAGGCCATGCGCCGGGGCGCTTTTGATTACATTCCGAAACCCTTCGTCCCGGAACAGGTCACCCTGGCGGCCGAACGGTCCGCTGCTCTGCGCCGGATGGAATTGCGCCTGACGACCCTCCAGGACGATCTGAAACGCGTCCGTCCCGAAATCGACTTTCAATCACGGAATGCCGCCATGCTGAAAGTGATTGAAGCGGCCCGCCGGGTTGCCGGCTCAGAAGCGGTCGTCCTTCTCCGCGGCCCGAGCGGAACGGGGAAATCCGTCCTGGCCAGGGCCGTTCACGCCTGGAGTCCGCGTTCCGCCAAGCCCCTGGGGATCGTTTCCTGCCCTTCGCTCAGCCTGGAGCTTTTGGAAAGCGAGTTGTTCGGTCATGCCAAGGGGGACTTCACCGGAGCCGTCCGCGACTATCCCGGCCGCATTGCCGCCTGCGAGGGAGGGACGCTTTTCCTCGATGAAATCGGCGACCTTCCCCTGCCGATCCAACCCAAGCTTCTCCGTTTTCTGCAGGATCGGGAATTCGAGCGGCTGGGAGAATCCAAAACGCGGAGCGCCGACGTCCGGATCATCGCCGCGACGAACACCGACCTGGCGACCGCCGTCGAGCGGAAATCCTTCCGCGAAGATTTGTACTTCCGTCTCAACGTCTTCCCCATCGACCTGCCCGCTCTTCGGGAGCGCAGCGAGGATATCGAAATGCTGGCCGAAGAGATGCTTGCCTTCTTCGCCGTTCAGAACCATAAGCCCGGGATGGGATTCGCACCTGAGGCGCTGGCCGCTCTTCGGGCTTATGAATGGCCCGGAAACATCCGCGAGCTTCGCAACGCCGTTGAACGGGCCGTGATCCTCTGCCCGGGAAGACAGATCCTGCCGGAGCACCTCCCTTCAGCTGTCGCCCCGGCAACGCAGGCCGTGCGACTCGGCGATCCGGTCCCCCTGTCCCGGATCGAAGAATCCCACATCCGGTCCGTTCTCGCCTCGACTCAGTCTCTCCACAAAGCCGCCGAAATTCTCGGCGTTGATCAATCGACCCTGTATCGGAAACGCAGGGATTACGGTCTGGAATAAACCCCGTCTCTCATCGGATCGGGCATTTTGCCCCGGCCCTTTCCGCCTTCCGGGCAAAATGCCCTGTCCTCGTGTCTCGCCGTCCGTCTCATTCCTTTAAAAACCACCGTTTTTATTTGGCACAACCCTTGCAGGGTTATCGATCGAGGAGAACACCATGTTCGGACTCCGGCAAAAATTGATGTTCGGATTCGGCGGGCTCGTGGTCCTGATCGGCGGAATCGGCATCCTGACGATGGCCAAGATCTCCGAGCTCGGTCGGTCGATTGACATCATCCTCCGGGAAAACTACCGGAGCGTCATCGCCTGTCAGCAAATGAAGGAGGCCCTGGAGCGTATCGACAGCGCCGTCCTGCTTTCCTTCCTCGGACGTCCGGATGAAACACGCCGGATAATCGCGGAGAACCGGATGACCTTCGAGCGCGCCCTGAAAACCGAATTGGGCAACATCACCCTCCCGGTCGAAGGCGAGAAGGCGCGGCGCATTCCGGCCGCATTCGCCGCCTACGTTTCCTCGATCGGGCCCGTCGTCGATGAAGTCCTGAGCTCGGACGAGCGGCGTGAAATGTATTTCCGGGAGGCCTACCCGAGATTCCAAGAGCTCAAACGTCTGGCCCAGGACATTCTCGACCTCAATCAGGAAAACATGGTCCAGGCCAACGACCGGGCCCGGGCTCAGGCCGCTGCGGCCCATCGCCAGCTCCTGATGGTGATCCTCGCTTCGGCCGCGGTCGCCATCGGCTACGCCCTGCTCATCCGCCGCTGGATCCTGCTCCCGATCCGCCGTCTGACGGCCTTCGCCGACGAAGCCCGTCGCGGCAACCTCGAGCTGGTTCTCAAACCCGAGGGACGGGATGAGATCGGGCGGCTGGCCGGAGTGTTCAACGACATGGCCGAAGGTCTCCGGGAAATCCGATGGAAGGACAGGCAGGAAGTCGTTCGAACCCGGCGGGTTACCGAGGAAGTCTTCAAAGCCCTGCCGACGCCGATCGCTGTGCTCGACCTTCAGGCCGGCGTCGAGCTGGCCACGGAACCGGCCGAACGCCTGTTCGGGCTGAAGCCCGGGGTGAACGCCCGCTCCCTGGGCGAAGACTGGTTATCGACCCTCATCGACCGGGCCCTGGTCGATAACCGGCCGGCGGAATACTTTGAAAATCGGGGTGGCGTTCTGCAAAAGTTCGACGGACCGGAGGAACGCCTCTTCCACCCCGTCGTCGTCCCCCTCTCGCTCGGCGAAGCCGCCGAGGATCCTTCCGCCCTGGTCGTTCTCATCCTCGACGTCACCCATATCTACGAACAGCTCGAGCTCAAACGAAGCGTCGTGGCCACGGTTTCCCACCAGCTTAAAACCCCCCTGACCTCCATGCGGATGTCGCTCCATCTTCTCCTGGACGAAGCGCAGGGGGAGCTCAACGTCAGGCAAACCGAGCTCGTCCTGGCCGCTCGGGACGAAAGCGAGCGCCTGGTCCGGATCGTCAACGATCTTTTAGACATCGACCGGTTCGAATCCGGCCGAGTCCCGATGGCTCTGAAATCCGAGGATCCCGCATCCCTCATCCGGAGCGCTTCCGACAGGCATTTCACCGAAGCCCGCAATCAAGGAGTCGCCCTGACGGTTTCGATGCCGCCGGACCTGCCGCGGGTGCTGGCCGATCGAACTCGCGTTTCCCTCGTCTTCGACAATCTCGTCTCCAATGCTCTGCGCTTCACCGGTCCGGGAGGGACGATCCGTATCGAAGCCGAAGCGGCCAAGGGCGGCGTGAGATTCGCTGTCCGGGACTCGGGCACGGGGATTCCGCCGGAGCACCTCGCCGAGGTCTTTACGCCATTCTTCCGGGTGCCGGGACAAAGTCCGGCTTCCGGAGTCGGTCTGGGTCTGGCTATCGTCCGCGAAATCATCCGCCATCATGGCGGATGGACCGGCATCGAGAGCGATCCCGGAAGGGAAACGGTCGCCTGGTTCACGCTCCCGAGGAGCGAGGCGGCTGGGCGAACCAAATCTTGAAAGGCCGCTCATGACCGAACTCGTCGCTCTGATCGCCTATCTCTTCTGCCTGGGATACGTTTTTTATGCGCTTTTAAAGCCGGAGAAATTCTAACCATGACCCCCTTCCTGATGGCCGCGATCCTGGCCGGGGCGGCGGCACTTTCCGTCCCTTTGGGCCGGATGATGGCGGCCGTTTTCGAATCGACGTCTCCATCCTGGTTACGACACGTCGGCGGATGCCGAATATCGGAGGAGCAGACTCCGGGGGCGTTCATCCGCTCGCTTCTTCTCTTTAACGCCGTCCTGTTCTCGGCCGTAATCGCGATTCTCGCTCTCCAGCCTCTGCTCCCGGGTAATCCCGACGGACGGGGACGAATGTCCTTCCATCTGATCGTTCATATCGCCTCTTCCTTCGTCACCAACACAAATCTTCAGCATTATTCCGGGGAGGCGGTCCTCAGCCCCGCCGTCCAGATCTTCGGCCTCATGGTCCTTCAATTTCTCTCTGCCGCAACCGGCCTCGCCGCTTTAGCCGCCCTGGCCCGAGGGTTGTCCCGCCTGAGCCGCGCGGTCACGATATCGAGGAGG
>CAYPKX010000150.1:0-6958 GCA_964411395.1 uncultured Eubacteriales bacterium
GTCCTCTGGCTCGCCGAGCGGGTGGCCCTGAACGTCACCTTCGACCCCGAGGTCCGGGGCCGGGTGACCGGAACGTTCCAGGACGTTCCCTGGGATCAGTACCTCGACATCATCCTGAAAAACAACAAGCTGGGCCGCGTGCTGGAGGGCAATGTCCTCCGGATCGCGCCGCTCAACGTCCTGGCCGACGAGGAAAAAGCCCAGCAAACCCTCCGGTCGGCGATCGAAGCTTCGGGACCGATCCTGACGAAAACATACTCCCTGTCCTATGCCACCGCCCGCGATGTGTTCGAGATCATCAAGAATAAAAAGTCCGAGCGGGGCGAAATCGTCATCGACACCCGAACCAACGCCCTGATCGTTTCCGACGTCCAGGAAAAAATCGACATGATCGACCAGGTCATCTCCACGCTGGACGCCGCCACGCCCCAGGTGACGGTGGAAATGAGAATCGTCGAAGCGACTTCGACCTTCGTCCGCAACCTGGGCATCCAATGGGGCTCCAAGGTCGCGGCCGACCCGTTTTACGGCAACCAGACCTCGCTCCAGTTTCCGAACAAGCTTGCCGTCGACGGCGCCCTGATTCCCCAGGGGAATGTGACCAAGGGCATCGGCGGACCGCTCGGCGGCTATGCCGTCAATCTGCCGGCGGCCTCCTTCTCCTCGGCCGTCGGCATGTCCCTGGCCAACGTCCTGGATACCTTCCGGGTCGACTTGGCCCTCACCGCCCTGGAAACCGAGGGATCGGGCAAGATCGTCTCTTCCCAGCGGGTCACGGCCCAGAACAACAAGGAAGCCTATATCAACCTGGGCCGCCAGATTCCCGTCCAGACCACGGCCAACTTCACCGTGACCACCCAGTATATCAACGCCGGCCTCGAACTGCGGGCCACGCCCCAGATCACGGCCGAGGGAACGATCATCATGACTCTGGACATCCAGAACAATGCGGCCGACTTCGGCAATCTGGTCAACGGCATCCCGCCGATCACCACCCAGAGCGCCCGAACGACCGTCATGGTCCCCGACGGCGGGACGACGGTCATCGGCGGCGTGTACCGGGTGGAGGATTCCATCACTCAGGAACGGGTTCCCTTCCTCCATCAGATTCCCCTCCTTGGCTCGCTGTTCAAGAATCTGGCCAAGAACAGGACGAACAGGGAACTCCTGATCTTCATCACGCCAAGGATCCAGAAATAGGAGGCCGACCATGAAAACCTTGCGATATACGCCTCGGATCGCCCGAGTTCTGGCCGTAACGGTCTTGGCCTTCGCCCTGGCCGGATGCAACGCTTTGGAAAATGTCACGGATTCGATGAGCCGGCTCGTCATCGTCAGCCTGATGGGAATGAATCAGGAGGGCGCCGAAGCCGACTACATCCAGTCGGATGTGCTTTTCGAGGATCCGACGACCGGCGCCACCTCGATTTTCGCCGACATCGCGACCGCGGTTTTAACCGCCCAGATGCTCGATCCCGATCCCATCACCGGCGTCTCCCCTTACGCCGATATCCAGCTGGAAAAATACCAGGTCACGTACACCCGGGCCGACGGCCGGAACACGCCCGGCATCGACGTCCCCTACCCGATTGAAGGGGAAGCCACCAGTCTTATCCGGGTCGGCAGCCAAACCGGCGTCAGCTTCGTCATCGTCCGGGAATCGGCCAAGATGGAACCGCCGATTCTGGATATTCTTCAAGCTTCGAGCCGGGCCGAAAACTTTACGGTCATCGCCACGGTCGACTTCTACGGCCACGACCTCTCGGGCAAAGCCGTCAAAGCGACCGGATCCATTTCGATCACGTTCGCCAATTACGGGAACTGAGGAGGAGGATAGCCATGCCCCGCTTTCGAACCTTGACCATCGCCGGGTTGATCCTCCTTGCGGCCGCGACTGTCGGATGCAACCGGACGGCCAGCGAAGGGCCCTCGCCTCTCGGTCCTTCCACGTTCGTCCTGACCTTTGGACTGACGGCCCAGCCCAACGTCCTCATGGCCACCGGACAGCGGCCGACATCCCTGCTGACCGCCACCGTCACCGAAAACAACCAACCGGCGGCCGGACGGCTCGTCATCTTCACGATCATGGAAGGCCCGGGGGAATTCTCCAACTACATGCAGAGGATCGCCGTCGCGACCGACTTCAACGGAATTGCCGCGACCACCTTTATCGGTCCGACCAAGTTTGAAATCACCGATGATACGACGGCGACCGTCATGGCCCAGCTTCAGACGTCGTCCCCCCAGGTGATCGCCAAGCTCGTCGATTTGACGATTCTCTTCAACTGGTAATCCCGTCAAACCGGGCGACCGTCCAAGGAACCCCGGTTTCTTTCAGTCCGTCCGCCAATAACGCGCTGATCGCCTCGGCCCGTTCCGCCCGCAACTCGAGCTGAATCGTTTTGACTCCCGGACGGCCCGCCTCGGCGGCGAAGGAAGGCCCGAGAATCCGGACGGCCGGGTCCGCCGCTTTCCACCGGGCCGCCAGGCTTCGGCCCTCCCGGCCCAGACGGCGGGCGTCGGCGGCGCACAGAACGACCTCGGCCGAGGAGATGAACGGCGGTTGTTCGAGCAGACGGCGGTTTTCGACTTCTTCGGTGAAGAAGGCTTCGAAGTCCATCCGGGAGGCTGCCCGGATGCTGTGATGGTCCGGGAAGCTTGTCTGGATCACGGTTCCAAGCCGCCCGCGCCCCTCCGCCCGGGCGAACCGAACCATCCGAAGGAGCGTTTGAAAGACCTTCTCGGCTGCGCCGAAATGCGGGACGGCCAGCCCGGCCTCGGGCTGAAAGATGCCGACGAAATCGGCCGGAGGAACGTCCACCCGGCGGGCCAGCATCTGGGTGCCGATCAGGACATCGATCCGGCCATCCGAGAAAGCTTTGAGGATTTTCTCCCTCTCCGCCGCCCGGCCGGCCCGGTCCCGGTCGAAAACGGCGGTCCGAGCTTCGGGAAATACGGTCTTGATCTCCTCTTCGATCGCTTCCACCCCGCCGCCGCGTGGTTCTAAAATTCGATGGCCGCACGAGGGGCAATTCCCCGGCCGGCGATCTTCCGCGCCGCAGGCGTGGCAAGCCAGACAGTCGACTTTCTTGTGGTAGGAAAAAACCGAACCGCACCGGCCGCAGCGGGGAATGTATCCGCAGCGGGGGCAGAAGAGCATCGACGCGTATCCGCGGCGATTGAGAAAGACGACCGTCCGGCCGCCGGCGGCCAGACATTCCGACAAGCCCTCGCGCATCGCTTTGGTCAAGGCTTTTTTTTCGGCGCCGTCGTCGACCAACCGGACCGGCCCCGCCGCTTCCCGGCCGCCCAAAACGCGAAGCGAGCCCTCGGTTCGAGCCCGGGCATAGGCCGGGATCGAAGGGGCGGCCGCGGTGCTCAAAACGACGGCGCCTTCCGCTTCCGCCCGAAAAGACGCGCCGCGGCGAACATCATAGGCCGGCGATTCGGCCTGGACGTAAGAGTCGTCCGGTTCATTTTCAACGACGATCAGTCCGATATCCGGCCAGGATTTAAAGAGCGCCGAGCGGGAACCGAGAATGATCCGCGCCTCGCCCCGGCGGACCTTGTCCCATTCCTCCGCTTGGGCCCGCGGGGTCATCCTTCCATGGAGAATGGCGGGAGCCGCGCCGAGAAGCGTGCGGATTCGGGCGCAGAGATCCTCGGTCCGGGCGATATCGGGAAGAAGCACCAGGACGTTCCGGGAACGCTCGAGGACCGCCCGCGACGCCTCGGCGATCAGGGCCCGGCAGGCGCCTTCGCTTCCCCAAGCCAGGAGGGAAGCCGGCTTCCCGCTCGAAGCCAAACGCCCGGTCTCCGCCGCCGTCGCAGCCACCGCCGCCGTCGTCTCCAGTCCGAGCTCCAGCTGGCCGGCTTCCGTCGTTTCGCCCGGGACGCGCCGGCGGATGCGCGGAGGGACGGGCGCGGGAGGCAGGGCCAGTCCCAGCAGCCCACCCCAGGAGGTCGCCTGATAAACCGCCAACTTCTCGGTGAAGGCCAGTACCGAAGAGTGAACGACCGGTTCCTCGTCCGGAATGGCCGCCACGTTTTTAACAATCGTCCCGGCCGAAGGGGCATCCTCATGGACACGAACGATAACACCGACGACGGACTGCCGCCCGAGCGAAGCCCAGGCCCGCGCCCCCGGACGGGCCCGCCCGGCTAAAGCCTCCGGGACGGCATACGTGTAGAGTTGAAGGAGAGGCCGCGGAAACGCGACGTCGACGAACAGGGCTATTCTCCGCGGAGGAACGCCATGACCTTCTGCATGTCGTCCCAAACCATCTTCTTCAGCTCCCGGTTCCCTTCATTACGGACCAGGTAGGAAGGATGGAAGGTGGGCATGACCTGAAGGCCGTGCCATTCCTGAAATTGCCCCCGAACCGAGGACATGGCCTTGACGTTTGGAAGAAAAAAGTCGACGGCCGTCTTCCCCAAGGTCACAATGACCCGAGGCCTGAGGACGGTGATCTGTTCGAGAAGGAACGGGGCGCAGGCTTCGGATTCATCGCGATGCGGAACACGGTTTTCCGGCGGCCGGCATTTGACGATATTGGCGATGAAGACTTCGGACCGGTCGAAGCCCATGGCCGCAATGATTTTTGTCAGGAGTTGTCCGGCCCGTCCGACAAACGGCCGGCCCTGGACGTCCTCGTCATGGCCCGGGCCTTCGCCGACAAAGAGGATCGAGGCGTGAGGATGCCCCTCCCCCGGCACGGCGTGAGTCCGGCCCGCGGCCAGGCCGCATTTGCGGCACGTGCGGACTTCGGCGGCGATCTCCTCCAACGTCCGTCCAGAACGGGGCAGGTCCAAGCCCGTCTCCGCCGCCGAACGCGCCGGCTTGGACGCCGGCGGCCTGGGCCGAACCGAATCCGGAGCGGAAGTCCGGGGAGCCTCAGGGGAGGATGGACGGACGGAGGCGGGCGCCGGGGTCCGGCGGGAGGGGGATTCGGGCCTGGAAAGGAAACCCGCTCCGATTTCCTCGAAGAATCGAATCCGGTCGGCAACGGCGGACCGGTTATTTTTTTTGTTCACGAAGCTCCTCGATCGCGTCCCAGACGACCGCGGCCAGGGCTCGCTTGCTGAGGATATCGGTGCTCCGAATCCGGCCCCTCCGGTCGATGAGAACGGCTTGGTTGAGGTCGGCGTCGAAGCCGAGGCCTTCCTTGGACACATCGTTGGCCACGACCAGGTCGAGGTTTTTATCCCGGACCTTGGCCCGGGCGGAAGACTCGAGGTCGTGGGTTTCGGCCGCAAACCCGACGAGAATTCGGCCGTTTTTCTTCTTCTTTCCCAATCCCTGAAGGATATCGGCCGTGGGCACAATGTCCAGGCGGGAGGTCATTCCGCTTTTCTTGATCTTTTTTTCAGCCGCGGCGGGGAAGGTGAAATCCGCCACAGCCGCGGCCATGACCGTCACATCGGCGGCGGCGAATCGCGCCTCCACGGCTTTTTTCATCTCGGCCGCGGAAACGACCCTAACGACCTCGATCCCGGGCGGCGGATCGAGCGCCACGGGTCCGCTGACGAGGATAACGTCGGCCCCGCGCCGCCGGGCTTCCCGGGCGATTTCGAAGCCCATTTTCCCAGAGGAGCGGTTCGAAAGGTAGCGAACCGGATCGAGAGCTTCCCGGGTGGGTCCGGCCGAGACCAGGACGGTCTTCCCTTTCAGACTGTCCCCACGGCCGAGAAGATCCAGGCCGCGGGCCACGATCAGGTTCGGGTCGGCCAGCCGCCCTTGTCCATCATCGCCGCAGGCCAGGTAACCGCCGGCCGGGTCGACAAACTGGACGCCGCGCTCCCGAAGGCGGCGGATATTGTCCTGAACCTGCGGGTGATACCACATGGCTTCATTCATCGCCGGAGCGATCAGTATGGGCGTCCGGACGGCCAGGGCGAAAGTCGAGAGAAAATCGTCGGCCAGGCCCGCGGCGAGCTTGGCCAGGATATTGGCCGTCGCCGGAGCCACGGCCAACAGGCCGATCTCTTTGGCCAGGGCGATGTGGGCGACCGACCAGGGCTGCCGGTCGTCGAACAGCTCGACAATCGTCCGGCGGCCCGACAGGGCGTCGAAAAGCGCCGGGGGGATCAAGGCCGCGGCATTCCGGGTCTCGATGACCTGGACTTCGTGTCCGGCCTTCTGAAATCCCCGGAGGATTTCGCAGGCCTTGTAGATACTGACCGAGGAGGTCACGCCCAACGCGATTTTTGCCATGGCGATCACCTCTTCGCCGGGTGGAAGGATTTGCGAATCGACTGGATTTCCTTCTTCCGGACATCGACCCGGCAGCGGGAGGCCAGGACGATCGCCTCGAGCTCGAGAACGGCCCGGTTCAGGCGGTCGTTGACGATGACATAATCGGCCGCCGCGGCCTCCCGGATTTCCCGGCCGGCGTTGGCCAGGCGGCGGCGGATGGTGTCCTTATCGTCCTCGCCGCGCTCCAGGAGGCGGCGCTTGAGATCGACCGCCCGCGGCGGCAGGACGAAGATGAAAACCGCGTCCGGCCTGAGCTTTCGGATGGACCGGGCCCCCTGGACGTCGATGTCCAGGACCAAATCGCCCGAGCGGGTTTTGTCCGTGACTTCTTTTTTGGACGTACCGTACAGGTTACCGTGGACTTCGGCCCATTCCAGGAATTTCCGGCCGGCGGCCATCCGTTTGAATTCCCCGGGCGAGACGAAATAATATTCCCGGCCGTTGAGCTCCGAAGGCCGGCACGGCCGGGTCGTATGGGACACGGCAAACTGGATGTTCCGCAGGTCCTTCCAGAGATGGCGAAGAATCGTCGATTTTCCGCTGCCCGATGGTCCGGTAATCACAAAAAGCACGGCCGCCTCCTCACTCGACGTTCTGAACCTGCTGGCGGATGCTTTCCACCTCGCCCTTGATGAGCAGGCCCTCGCGGGTGACTCCAATCTCCTGGGATTTCGAATTCAGGGTCTTGGCCTCCCGGGTGAA
>CAYPKX010000151.1:0-6943 GCA_964411395.1 uncultured Eubacteriales bacterium
CCCTCGCCCTGGAAGAGATATTTGGCGAATCCGTCCTGCGCCGAAATCGCCTTGTCTTTCCGAACGAGCCTTGGCAACTTGACCTTCTCCCGTACCCAGGCCAGCGTTTTTTCCGAAACTTCCGGAAGCGTCTCAGGGAAAGCATCACGCCTCAATACGGCGGCTTGAAGCCGCCTGGCCAGGCGCAGGGAAACGCCCCTGGCCGCCAGGGCGGCCTGTAACTCGGCTGCGGTCAGATCCTTGAACCGGAGAGGCATGGGTTGGAAACGGATTGTACGGCAAGACGGATTCCATGGCTAGACCTCAGGGCCGGCATTTGACAGCGCGAAAGCGAGGCGATACACTCTCACCAGAGATCGCAGAAGCGCCTTCATCTGTTTGTCCCTCAGGCGAGGAGAACCGGTGATGGTTTTCTGCGAATTCGCCGCGCCTCATCCCAGCTCGACCATAAAGGAATGATCATGCCCTTCAGCAGTTTGCACCTCCATCCAACGCTTCTCAAAGCGCTCAAAGAACTCGGTTTCCCCCGCCCGACTCCCATTCAAGCCGACGCCATCCCGCCGGCGATGGCGGGACGCGACGTGATGGCCAGCGCCGTCACGGGCAGCGGCAAGACGGCGGCGTTTCTCCTGCCGATCCTTCACCAGCTGATCGACAAACCTCGCGGAACGACGCGCGCCCTGGTCATCACCCCGACTCGCGAGCTGGCGGCCCAGATTCTCGAGGACCTCAACGATCTCGCGGTTCACACGCCCCTCAGCGCCGCGGCTGTCTTCGGCGGCGTCTCGATCGGGCCCCAGGAGAATGCTTTCCGCCGCGGCGTGGATGTCCTTATCGGCACGCCCGGCCGGCTCCTGGACCACTTCCGGGCTCCCTATGCGAAGCTCGCCGGGCTCGAGCACCTGGTGCTGGACGAGGCCGACCGGATGCTCGATATGGGCTTTCTCCCCGATATCCGCCGCATTTTGCGCCATATTCCGGCCCGCCGACAGACGCTCTTTTTCAGCGCCACGATGCCTGCGCCGATCGGCATCCTGGCTCGCGAGATGCTGCGCAATCCGGTCACCGTTAATATCAACCGGATAGCGGCCCCGGCCGTGGGCATCACCCAGGCGGTGTATCCTGTCGCCCAGGAGCTCAAAGCGGCCCTCCTGGTCGCCCTTCTCAAGCGCGGGGATATTCGCGATGCCCTGGTTTTCACCCGGACCAAGCATCGCGCCAACCGGCTGGCGGCCCACCTGGTCGGTCAGGGGATCAAGGCGGAGCGCATTCACGGCAACAGGTCGCAGGGGCAACGGACCGAGGCTCTCGCCGGCTTCAAGTCGGGCAAGTATCGCGTGCTCGTGGCCACCGACATCGCCGCCCGTGGCATCGATGTGGCGGAGCTTGGACATGTGGTGAACTTTGACGTGCCGCTGGTATCGGACGACTACATTCACCGGATCGGCCGGACGGCGCGCGCCGAAGCCACCGGCGATGCGTTCACCTTCGTCTCGCCCCAGGAACAGGGCGACCTGGCTCGGATCGAGAGAGCCATCGGTAAACGTTTGCCGAGAATCACCGTCCCCGACTTCGACTACACCGCTCGAACGGAAGCGCGGCTCGAGGTCCCTCTGGCCGAGCGTATCGCCGCCATCCGGACCCGCAAGGCGGAGGAACGGGCGCGGGCGAAAGCCAAGGCCGAACGCCGGGAGGCCCAGGCGGCGGCCGGATCGGCGCGGCCTGCGCCGAAACCGGAACCCAAGCGCAGCCCGGCGGCGCCTCAAGGTCCCGGACCGCGCAAAAGCGGCCGGCGGCCGGGAGGGGGCAGGCGCTACAGGTGAATCGACCCTGATTCCGTAAACGGCCCCCCCTTGGGCATCTTTCGTTCGCGTTCCGTTTTACTCCGGCGTCGCCAGCTCGCGATCCAGATGTTCGTCGTATTCCGGGAGCCAGGGGGAGTTTCCGGCAATGTACGTTTCTCCTCCGGCCGGAAGCTTCTCCCATGCCTCGAGGACCGACCGGGCTTCAAAGCGGGCCATGTGGCCGTCTTCGCCGCCGTCTCCCGGAGCATCCAGGAATTTCCGGCAGACGCGGGCGTTAGCCCCGGCCCAGGCGGTCAGAATCTCGGGACAAACGCGGCGCAAAGCCTCCACGATTTCCTTTAAAAGGAGACGCTGCGAATCGGCCTGCCGCCGGAGCGTTTCCATTTCCGCAAGCGACTCGCGGATTTCTTCCGCCTGTGTTCGACCCCGATCGATGAAGCTTCCCAGTCTTCCGGCCGCATCCTCCAGCGTATTGATGTCGCGGCGCAGCCTCTCCAGGGAACGGGCTCGAGAGAGAATGAAGGCGGCCGTCTCGGCCGGATTCATTCTCCGCAATTCCTCGTTATCTTCGCCGCCGTTCGCGTAGTATTCGTAGTAACACACGTAGTCGTAGAGCGTTCCGCACTCCGGGCAGCGACGAGTGTGATGTTTTTCCGGATCTCCGCCCGCCGGATCCGGAAGGATGGACAGTCTTCCGGCCGCTTCGGGAAGGGAACGGTCGTATTGCGGAGCGAGATATTTGGAATAGGACGTCTCGAGATCCTGAAGCCGGCCGCAGATCGGGCAATTGTTTACAAAAGTCATCAAGCCGATTATACGAGGCCTCCGGCGAGCGAACAAGGTCGCCGGAAAAAGGGGCAAAACGCCGATAAGGACGAGTCCCCGGCCAAGGGAATCCGGCATAAATCTGTCCGTTAATGGACGATTTCTGTCGGTTTGCGAACAGGCGGCCGGGTATTGCCGGCTCGGACTCGGCCGTATTAAAACCGGACGACTTGGCACGATTCCCGCAATGATACGATCAGGAAATTCATTGATCATGACGGAAAAAACGTTGATCGAGTCAGCCCAGGATGGAAATACCGCCGCTTTGGAAGCGCTTTTTCTCAGACACTCCGCTCGTCTGCTCCACTTGGCGCTTCGCTATGTTCATTCCCGCGAGGATGCGGAAGACGTTGTCCAGGATACGTTTCTCAAGCTTTACGACGGGATCCGGACTTTTGACGTCGATCTCAGCGCAGGTTTTCCTGCCTGGATCAATCGGATCTGCATTCATTGCGCCCTGGACCATCTCCGGTCCCGGAAGCGGCGCAATCAACGCCTGACGTCTCTGGACGCGATGGTCCAGGAGCCCCCGTCTTCATTTCCCACGCCGGAGCAGCTCGCCGTCCAGCGCGGTGTTCGTCTTCAAGTCGAAAATGCCGTCGTCGGCCTTTCTCCTCACCAGAAAATAATCTATTCCCTGCGTTACCGGGATCACTTGAAAATCCGGCAAATCGCCGGCCGCCTGGATTGCAGCGAAGGGAATGTCCGCGCCCATTTGTTCCGGACAAAAAGCCAGTTGCGCCGTATGTTCGCGGCCACCGCCTGAACGGTTGTTGCCTCGTTCCTCCCGGCCTTAGGCCGGGATCGCGATCTTGGCTTAAGGCGCATTCCCGGGAGTATCGCGGCGCCGGTTCCGGGGGCGCGAGATTATATTGATTTGCCGATAACGGCCGGGTAGAATGCCGTGCATGGCCATCACCCGTAAAGAATTCATCAAAAGAGCTTGTTTATCCGGCGCCGGTTTCTGCGGATTCGGAGTTCGGGCGGGCGACGGCGGAAGCCGGAGGCAAGCCTCCGGCCCGACCGAGGCGGAGGCGCGGGAACGGAAATTCATCCGGAATTGGATTTCAACCCTCCTTTTTCGAATCGATGAAACGACCGATCCGGACGAAAGCCGCCGAATTCTGAAGCCCTGCGCCGAGGCTCATTATGATCTTCTGGGGATGGATCAATTGCTTTCTCCGTATGTGGGAGACATGGATAAGTTTCTCGTTTTTCTCAGCAGGGAATGGGATTGGAAGATCGAATCCCGTCCGGAAGCGGGCCTCATCATCGCCGACGAAAACAAGGATCACTGTGTTTGCCCGCTCGTCGACAGGGAAAAAGGGGTGCGATCGTCGATTCTTTGCTATTGTTCCGAGGGTTTTGCCGAGCGCATGTTTTCGAAAGTCGCCGAACATCCCGTGAAAGCCCGGGTCATGACTTCCATTCTTCGCGGAGACGACCGCTGCAGGTATGAAATCAACCTGAAAGCGCTTCCCTCAGCAGGGTAAGACTCCGACTTGCGACGCGGCCGCGGAATTTTCAAAAAGAATTCAAACTCGGATGTCGAAAAGAGTTGATTGAGAGTTTTTTATCTTTTATTCTGATATACGACATATTAGACTGCTTGTTACCGTTGCCGGGAAACCGTTGAGGAGGCCGCTCATGAAAAAATGGTTGCTCGCGTTTGTAATGTTGCTGACAACCGGAGGCTTCCTCCGGTTCGGCCTGACGCGGCTCCCCGCTCAAACCTCGGGAGATCAAATCCTGGACGGCATCGGGGAAACGGCCTTGATCGCCCGTTATGTTTTTGACGGCAATCTCGAGGACCGGTCCCGGAACCACTTCCATGCCGTCTCGCTGGCCGGAGAGCCCTCATATCCCGAAGAAAGACCGTTCGGCAAGGTGTTGTCGCTCCCCGGCGGTGCGCTCCGAATCCCCGGGCGAGCCCTGGCGGGCGCCGACAGCCTGAGTCTCTCGTGCTGGGTGAATCTTGGCGCCGCCGCGCCCGGTCAGAGACTGTTTGATTTCGGGCAGGAAGGGGGGCGCAGCTTGTTCTGCGAGTTGACCGGCAAGGATGAAGCGTCCGGATTCCGTGTCGGCATCACCGCTGCGGGATCCTCGACCGGCCCTGGATTTTCATCCAAGGCCGCTTCCCCCGGACGCTGGTTCCATGTCGTTTGCGTCCTGGATGCCGCCCATCGCACTCTGACCGGCTATGTCATGGGCCGCGCGGTCGGTCAGGTTGAAAATCTGGATGTCCTCCTCCCGGATATTTTGAACCGGAGCCGTCCGGAAGCCAACACGCTTCTCATCGGCCGGGCGCCGGGCGCCGAAGCGCCGGCGCTTCAGGCCAAGCTTCGCGACCTGCGCCTCTATAATATCGCCCTGAGCGAAGACCAGGTGAGGGCGATAGCCTTCGGCGCGGCCGGAGGCCAGGGCGGCGGAAGGCGGCGGGCGGTGGAGCCGACGGTTCCGCCGATTCGCTCCCTGGCTTTAGGCTTGCAGGCCGTTCCTGATATCGCCGTGGAGACGACGGTCGGCGTCCTGCCCCGCTTGCCGGTTCAAATCCCTGGCCGCTATGAAAACGGCTCTTCGGGACCTCTTGTCCGGGTGATCTGGCCGTCGCCCGCCGACAACGGCGATGTCTTGAAACCCGGCGCCTATACGCTGAACGGTACGGTGCCGGGAACCTCTTTTTCGCCCAAAGCCGTCATTACCGTGAATCCGGCGCCGCCGGCCGGATCCGAATTCAAGCCGGGGCGGATTCTGGAACCGTTTCCGCTGGGCCAGGTCGTTTTGGACCGGGACGCCGGCGGACGGGCGACTCCGTTCATGAAGAATCGGGATAAATTCGTGACGACTCTGGCTCGCGTCAATCCCGATAACTTCCTCTACAATTTCCGCGACGCTTTCGGTCAACCTCAACCGGCCGGCGCCGTTCAACTGGGAGGCTGGGACGATCAGACCACCCGTTTGCGCGGCCATGCGACGGGCCACTACCTTTCGGCCCTGGCCCAGGCCTATGCCGGCTCGGTGTACGACAAGGACCTTCAGGCGAATATCCTGCAGAAATTGAACTATGTGATCGACACCCTCTTCGAGCTCTCTCAAAAATCGGGCCGTCCCGTCAAGGCCGGAGGGCCGAGCAAAGCCGATCCCACCGCCGTTCCTCCCGGTCCGGGCAAGAGCGGTTACGACTCGGATTTGACTTCGGCCGGCCTCCGCCATGATTATTGGAACTGGGGCCTTGGCTTCATCAGCGCTTACCCGCCGGACCAGTTCATCATGCTGGAGAAAGGCGCCACCTACGGGGGGACCAACGCCCAGATCTGGGCGCCCTATTACACCCTGCACAAAATTCTGGCCGGACTGCTCGACGGCTATGAAGTCGGCGGAAATCCGAAGGCTCTGAAAATCGCCGAGGGAATGGGGACCTGGGCGCTCAAGCGTCTCCAGGCCGTGCCGGCGGCGACGCGGATCGCCATGTGGAGCCGGTATATCGCCGGCGAATACGGCGGCATGAACGAAGTCATGGCCCGCCTGTTCCGTCTCACCGGCAATCCGGATTATCTGGCCTGCGCCAGGCTCTTCGACAACACGAATTTCTTCTTCGGCAACGCGGAACTCGCCCACGGCCTGGCCAAAAACGTCGATACGATCCGCGGCCGCCATGCCAACCAGCATATTCCCCAGATCACCGGGGCTTTGGAAACCTTCCGGGGCGCCGGAGAACCCGTTTATTATGACATCGCGAAAAATTTCTGGGCCCTCGCCCGGGATCACTACATGTACGCGATCGGCGGCGTGGCCGGGGCGAAAAATCCGCGTAATGCCGAATGCTTCACGGCCGAGCCCGACTCGCTGTTCGGCAACGGCTTTTCCATGGACGGACAGAACGAAACCTGCGCGACGTACAACCTGCTCAAGCTCAGCCGGCAGCTCTTTTTCCTCGAGCCCGATCCCCGGTACATGGATTATTACGAGCAGGCCCTCTATAACCATATTCTGGCCTCGGTCGCCGAAGCCGACGCCGGCAACACGTATCACGTCCCTCTCTCTCCGGGGGCGCGGAAGAATTTCGGCAATGAAAATATGGACGGCTTCTCCTGCTGCAACGGCACCGCCCTGGAGAGCAACACCAAGCTCCAGGACAGCATCTATTTTCGAAGCTCCGACAACCGGGCGTTGTATGTCAATCTCTATGTCCCCTCGACGGTGACGTGGAAGGAACGCGGCGTCGTCGTCGCCCAGAGCACGAATTTCCCTTATGCCGATTCCAGCACCCTCAAGATCGCCGGCGGCGGTGATTTTGCGATCCATGTCCGGGT
>CAYPKX010000152.1:0-6838 GCA_964411395.1 uncultured Eubacteriales bacterium
GGGATTGGTCGCCCGCTATTATGACGGCCAGCCGTTCGCCCGGATGATCATCGTCGAGGGCCTGACCCAGGGCCCGGTGATGATCCAGGCCCATCCCCGGGGGGTGGCCCGTTATGAATTCAACATGACCGTGGACCTCCGCCTGGAGAAATACGTCCGCCTGTCGTTCGGGACAATCCGGCTGATGGCCGACATCTTCAACCTTTTCAATCAGAACCTGGCGACGGCCGAGAGCGAATGGACCCGTCCGGAGTTCCCTCTCCGCTATGCGACCGATATCCAATCCCCGCGGACGATGCGCCTCGGGTTAAGCTTCGAGTTTTAGGAGGACGCATGCTCTCGCCTCTCGGGAAAGCCGTCTTTGCCCTGGCCGTACTGGCCACCGCCTTTCTCTTTCTCCGGCCCCTGATTCTCCGTTTCCGGATCATCCGGGCCGGTCATGCGGAAAATCGTTCCGATCGTCCGGGCCGCCGCTTCGGTGTCGCTTTGGGAAAGATCTTGCTTCAGCGCTGCACGCTGAAAATTGAACGGCCCTTTACGGGCCTGATGCACGTCGGCATTTTCTACGGAGCCCTGACGTTCGACACCCTGACCGTCAACCATACCCTCGAAGGATTTTTCGCGGGATTTTCGCTTCTCGGCCACGGCCGGTTCCGGATGTTTTTTGCCGCCCTGACGGATGTGATGGCCGTTCTGGTTTTGGCCGGAGTCGTCTATTTCATCGTCCGGCGGTTCATCATTCGGCCCAAAGCCTACCGGACCACGCCCCTGGACTCGGCGATTATCTATGCGTTCCTGATCCTGGTCACCTTGAGTTACCTCTACTTTGAGGCCTTCGCCATCGTCCACCACGGCGGAGCCCGGGGATATGCCTTCCTGGGAAATGTTTTCGCCGACGCCATCCGGGCCTCCGGGATGGGCGCCGAAGCGGCGGCCGGACATTACCTGGCGGGCTGGTGGCTCCACATCCTTCTGGTCTTCGCGTTCATCGCCTATGTCCCCCACTCCAAGTACCTTCACATGTTCGCCGGCTCGTTCAACATGTTCGTCCGCAAACCCGGCTCGAGCCGGGAAATTCCGACTCTCGACCTGGACAACGCCGAAACATTCGGAATCGGGAAGGCCGCCGACTTCGGCTGGAAGGACAACCTCGACGCCTTCGCCTGCATGGAATGCGGCCGCTGCCAGGACGCCTGTCCGGCTTTCCGGACGGACAAGCCGCTCTCTCCCAAGATGATCATGGTCGACATGGAGAACAACCTCCTGGCCGAGCGGACGGCGGTCATCTCCAAAAACCGGGAAGCTCAGAAGCCGCTGGTCCCGGATGTCCATACCGAGGACGAAATCTGGAGCTGCACCACCTGCGGCGCTTGTCAGCATGTCTGTCCGGTCGAAATCGAGCACATCCGGAAAATCGTCGGGATGAGACAGAGCCGGGTTCTCATGGAAAGCAAGTTCCCCGCGCCGCTCAACGGACTGTTCCGTAACCTCGAGACGAACGCCAATCCCTGGGGCATCGGATTCGCCGAGCGCGGGCGCTGGGCCGAGGGACTCAACCTTCCGACCATGGCCGAAAATCCCGAAGCGGAATATCTCTTTTGGGTCGGGTGCGCCGGTTCGTTCGACGACGAGGGCAAGAAAACCGCCCGGGCCTTCGCCCGCCTTCTTTCAGCCGCCGGGGTCAATTTCGCCATCCTCGGCCCGGAGGAAAAATGCTGCGGCGATTCCGCCCGCCGCCTGGGAAACGAATATCTCTTCCAAACCCTGGCCGCCGAAGCGATGGAAACCTTCGCCCGGTTCCACGTCCGCCGGATCCTGACGGTTTGCCCGCACGGCTACAACACGTTTAAAAACG
Source organism: uncultured Eubacteriales bacterium (assembly GCA_964411395.1). Lineage (GTDB taxonomy): Bacteria > Acidobacteriota > Aminicenantia > Aminicenantales > UBA4085 > JAAZPG01. Next base: position 1,856 of record CAYPKX010000152.1, read on the forward strand.
AGTATCCCCGATTAATCGGGCGCGTCTCCTCCCTCAGTCCCGAAGCCCGGGCTCATTATCCAAAAATCGAAATCCGGCATCACGCCGAATTTCTGGCCGGCTTGATCTCTTCCGGCCGCTTGAAACCGGAAGCCGGCTCGGGGCTTCGGGCGGCCTTCCATGATCCGTGTTACCTCGGCCGCCACAACGGCCTGATCGACGCTCCCCGGGCCGTTCTTCGGGCGGCGACCGGTTCGGCGCCCGTCGAGCTTGCCGATAACCGCAACCACAGTCTCTGTTGCGGAGCGGGCGGAGGGCTGATGTGGACGGAGGAAACGCTCGGCACCCGGGTCAACCATCTCCGGGCCGGTCAGGTGCTGGCCGCCGGCGTTTCCGACGTGGCCACCTCCTGTCCGTTCTGCCTGACCATGCTCCGCGACGGGCTCCAGGACATGGGGCGGTCCGACGTGAAGGTCCGCGACATCGCCCAGATCCTGGCCGCTTCGCTCGGAGGGGAAAGCTGACCGGCAGATTTCATGATAGGATTTGCATGTCACCGCGGGAGAGGCGCGCGTCTCGATTCCTGAAAAACGCCGGTTGAGAAGGAAACGCTCATGACGCAAAACGACCGGAACCTGTCCGAAGCCGTCGGCCGAAATCTCGAAACGCTCAAAGCCTTCGAGGGAATTGATCCGCAGGCCATGGAAGATCTGGCCTCGGTTCTCGTCTGGATCGACATCCCGGAGGGGCATGTTCTGATCAAGCAAGGCGGCCAGGCCGACGCGATGTACATCGTCGAAAAAGGCCTGCTCCGAGCTTCCGTCGCCAGGAAAGGATGCCCTCCGGCCGCCGTCGGACTCATGGGACCGGGATCCCTGGTCGGAGAAATCGCTCTTCTCACCGGGAGCCGGCGCAACGCGACGGTCACGGCGGTCGAACCGACCCGGCTGGCCCGGCTGGACGCGGGCGAGATCAAGGCGGTGATGGCCCGGCATCCGGGACTGAAAGAGGGTTTTCTCGAAATCGCCCGTCGTCGGCTTCGCCGTTCACGCTGGTTGAAAATCCTGTCCAACTATTTCGGCGATATCGACGAAGAGAACTGCTCCTTTCTCGAATCGTGCTTTTCCTGGGTTCATCTCAACCGGGGCGAGACGCTCTTTTCCGAGGGCGACGAGGCCGACGGCCTCTATATCCTGGTGCACGGTTTCCTCCATATCGTGGTCAAGAATCCGGACGGAGCCGTCCGGGTCGTCGGCTCGGTCTATCGCGGGGAAATTGTCGGCGAGATGGCCATTCTTTCGGGAGAGAAGCGGACGGCCGCGGTGTGTGCCGTTCGCGACTGCGACCTGGTCCGGTTAACGAAGGCCGACTTTCTCGAAATCAACAAGGCTTATCCCGAATTCAGCCTGACGATCATGCGAACCCTCGTCAAGCGGCTGCGGGAAAGCGGCCGGTCCGGCGGCCGGGAGCACTCCTTCAACCTCGCCCTCGTCCCGGCCGGCCCCCAGGTCCCCCTGGCCGAATTCACCCGCCGGCTTCATGCCGCCCTGCTCGGCTGCGGAAAAACCGTTCATCTCAACAGCAAGATTCTCGGTTCGGAATTCGCGGCCACGGCCGACATGGCCCAGACGGCCGATCATGACCCGGGCCACGTCGACCTTGTCGCCTGGCTGGAAGACCAGGAGGCCGGGCATGATTTCATTCTCTACGAGGCGGATCCGGCGCTCACGCCCTGGACGCGGCGATGCCTGAAACAGGCCGACCAGGTTCTCATCGTCGCCCGGGCCGAAGACGATCCGGCTCCGGGTCCCATCGAGCAGGAAGCCCAGGAGGTTCCCGAAGGCGTCGCCGCGGCGCCCCAGACGCTCATCCTCATTCATCCCGACGGCCGTAAACCGCCGTCCGGAACGCTCGCCTGGCTGACACCGCGGCGGCTGGCCGGACATCATCATCTCCGCTGGGACCGGGAATCCGATTTCGCCCGTCTGGGCCGGATCGTGAGCCGGCGGGCGGTCGGGCTCGTGCTCGGCGGCGGAGGCGCCCGCGGAATGGCCCATCTGGGCGTCATTAAAGCCCTGGAAGAGAGGGGCATTCCGGTCGACCTGATCTCCGGGACAAGCATCGGGGCCATCGTCGGGGGTGCCTACGCCATGGGCGCGGACGCCGAACGGCTGATGTTCCTCTGCCGGGAGACGTTCGAGAGAAGCAATCCGTTCAGCGATGTGACCGTTCCGGTCGTCTCGCTTCTCCGCAGCCGCAAAATCGACCGGGCCGCCCGCCGCGTTTACGGCGACACGCGAATCGAGGACCTCTGGACCGGCTTTTTCTGCATTTCCTGCAATCTCGGCTCCTGCGATGTGAAAATCCACCGAACCGGCCCGTTGTGGCAAGCCGCCCGGACAAGCTCTTCCCTGCCCGGAATCATGGTCCCGGTCATCCATGGAGGAAAGGTCCATGTCGACGGCGGGGTGATGAACAACCTGCCGGGCGACATCATGCGCCGGGAGGCCGGGATCGTCATCACCGTGGACGTGGATTCCCGCGAGAACATGACGGCGGGGTTTCCCGAGTATCCCTCGCCCTGGAAGATTCTCTGGAGCCGGATCTGGCCGTGGTCCGAACGGATTTCCGCCCCCAATGTCGCCGAGATCATGATGGCCACCATCATGACGGGGTGCCGGAAAAGCGCCGACCGGGTGAAGGAGGACGCGGATTTGAACCTGGAACCGCCGGTCGGCGGAATCGGGATTCTCGATTTTAAATCGATCGCCGAAACATCCCGGTCGGCTTATGCCTACACCCGGGACATGCTCGACCGGCTGCCGGCCGATTCGCCCTTGAGGGGGTATATCACCGGATCTCGATGACCGCGGCCTCCCCCTCCTGATAATCGAAATTGATCGCCACGACGCGGTAGACGGCCTCCCCGTCAGGAGAGACGCCGCGGTCGAGATACTGGAAAGCGCCCGCGCTTCCGGTCAGAAAGGCGATCTGGGCCTGTTGTCCGCCGTCGGTCCGGTAGATCCGGTATCCCAGGATGTCGATGTTGTCGGGATGCCCCTCGAAGCTCAACACGTTGATGACTTCGTTCTGGGAAAACGACCGATTGGACTCCCTGACGCCCGAGGCGTTGACCGGGGCGTAGATGATCCGCTCGAATCCGGCTTTCACCGTCTTTTGCTTGTCGGCCGGGACAGCGATCGCCGGGTCCATCCCCGCAGCATGCCCCGTCCAGCCGAGAAAACGGTAATGGGGATCGGAGACGGCAGTCACTCGAACGACCTGCGATGTTCCGTAATCGAAGGGATACGATCCGGGCGGAGGAGTCGTTGTTCCACCCGCGTTCGCCTTGATGTTCAATTTGAACTGCGGCGGGTGGATGTCGACCACCGCGTAATCCCAGGCCGCGTAGCCGTACCCGTAGATATTGCTCAGAGAGTAGTACGCATCCGCGCTCCCGCTCCAACCCATGTTGACGTGCACCTGATTGCTGGGCGAAGTCCGATAGCCGTCGGCGACGACCGCATGTCCCGAGGTGGGCGTATAGATGGCCAGGATCACGGGTTGATGGTCATCCAACTGGCCGCGGATGATGTTGAAATACGCCTCCCAACCGGGCACGTCGGCCCGGTTGACGTCATGGGCCCCGTCGCTGTACTTGAAAAACGCCGCCAAAGCGTTGTTGTCATTAGGGTAAGCCCCCGAGCCGGTTACGCCGTAATCCATGTCGATGGAGATGCCGACATCCGACATGAGCCGGGCGACGGAATCGGCCTGGCCCTCGGTATAGCCGTTGTCATAATCCTCCAGCATCCCGTCCCAGTCATAAGGGTGATCAAAGTTCGCCCCGAGCATGAATCCGCCCCAAAAATAGGAGTGGCTGCCCTGACCCCGGTCGGGATGTTTCCAATAATACATGACTTGGGCCATGGCCGTGGCTGAACATCCGGTGTAGGTCGCCTGTCCCCCCACCCGGGGCGTATAGTTCCAGTAGGGCGCATCCTGATCCCATTGGGTGGAAAGCAAAGGAAGGACCTCGGCCGCCGCCCCCGTCGCGACGGGCGAGGCGGACTTCGGCGGCGTCGAACCGGAGAGCAGGCTCGTCCAAGCCGCCTCGTTTCGGCCGACTTGGACCGCGTCGGCGGATTCGTTCAATCCGTTCTCTAAAGCCCCGTCCCCGGAGGGATCCGAATACCGGAGTCGAACCTTATCGTCGTCCAGACGGTCCAGAATCATGGAGAGGTAGGGATGGCTGCGGAGCGAGTCGAAGTCGCCGGTCCCGAACGAGACGAAAACCTGGGGCGTGACCTCGGTGACATCGGAGAGGATCATGAAACCGGAGGGAACGAGACGGGCGAGAAAGCCGACCTGACGGCCGCGATGAGCCAGCGGTTCGAGGCCGGCGAGACGGAAGATGCCGGGAGTCAAACGCTGGTCCGGGCGGCTATTTTCCACGTCCAGGAGGCGGCCGGCCGCCCGATAAGCTTCGGCGGGTTTGACCGGCCTGGCTTCGAGGAAAAACGGGAGCAGAGCGAGGAAAGCTGCGGCCGCCGTCATAACGGCGGCAAGATTATGTTTCCGCTGGTTCATCGCCTCGTCCCTCCGTTGGACAAACCCGATCAGCTCAGTATCGCCCGGAAAGCCGCGATGGCCGCCTCGACATCGGAATCTCCGACGTCCTTGTGAGTCACCATCCGGATGCCGATTCCGCCGGGCGCCGCCAGGACGCGAATCCCCCGCTTCTCCAGCTCGGCGACCATGGCCGGGACCGATATCTTCGGGTGTTCGAAGCCGAAGATGATGATGTCCGTTTCGACCTCGGCCGGATCGATCTGAACGCCGGGTAGGACGGAGATCGCCTCGGCCAGGCGCCGGGCCCGGGCGTGATCCTCCCCGAGCCGCCTGGTCATTTCCGTCAGGGCCAGGAGACCGGCAGCGGCGATGACCCCGACCTGTCGCATCCCGCCGCCCAGGGCCTTCCGGATCCGCCGACCGTAATCGATG
>CAYPKX010000153.1:0-6825 GCA_964411395.1 uncultured Eubacteriales bacterium
TCTCACCCGACAGTCCCAGAGAATCGGCCAGGATCTTTTTGATGGTTTTATTGGCTTTTCCTGTTCGACACCGGACGCGATGTTGATCGATTCGGACGACCGGGAGCTCGTTACTCCGGAAGGCCGGGCGCGGAGGAGTCAGATCCGTTCTTCGTTAAATCCCGATCCCGATTCCTATGAGGGCCCGGATTCCGCCGAGGTCGACCAGGTCGTCGTAGGGGTCGACCCAAAGAGCGGCGTACTTCAGCTCGGCCGTGGCGAAGACGCGCTTAGCCAGGGCGTACCGGATTCCCGCCCCGAAAAAGAATGAGACATCGTCGTCCGACACCTTCAGGCCGGGGAGGGCGGGGATATCCACGTCGAATCTGTAGAAATAAATCCCGATCCCGACCTTGAGAAACGGCAGGATCCGGCCTTTTCGCTCGCCGTATTGAATGAAGAGATGTCCGCCCTTGACGTCGAGAGTCGAAGGGTCCTGGAAGAGGCCGATGGCCGCGTCTTTGGCGTACCCGAATTCGCCTTCGGCTCCGACCCGGAGAGTTTTCGAAACGGCCAGGCTGAGATACGGAGAATAGACGAGGCCGTTTCCGTAGGCGCTTCGGAGCGCCTGATCCTTGATCGTCCGGTACCCGCCCGAGATTCCCATCTCCCAGCTATGGTCCTGGGCCGATGAGACTCCGGCCGCGGCCAGAAGGGCGGCCAGGAGCAGGGCGGATTTTTTCATGATGGGCCGCCTGTTCAACCGATGACTTCGGCGGGATCGCCTTCGCGGCCCGATTCGGTGACGGCCGTGACCCGGTAGGCGAAGGCGTCGTCCTGCTTGAGGCCGCGAACGTAATACATCAGGTTATTCGTTCCCGTTTCGGCCAGGAAGGCGTAGGTCGAATGGGGCGCTCCCTTCAGCTTTCGGTAAATCCGGTACGCAGAGATCTTTTCCGTGTTTTGAGGATTGGGCAGCCAGGTCAGCCGGTCGATGTATTCCTTGTAGAAGACGAGATTGTTGACCACCCGGTCCACTCGAAGATAGGCTGGCGGATAAACCGGGGCGAATCCGGCGAAAGCTTTAAGACAAACATTGGACCGGGCGTAGATCGTCCCTTCCGAGACGGCGAGATCGCGCCATTCGCTGCCGTCGGGACTGATGAAGCTTTCTCCCGGCGCTGCCTGGAACGGAGCGTCGAAGCCGGCGACGGGATGCTCGACGGGAATCGGGAATTCGTTCCCCGGGGTTTGCAGCCGGACAACGACCGAGAAAACCTCGTTGACGGCCAACGGGAGCGGGGCGGGAAGACGAAGTGTTTTATATCCCGCCGAATCGAGCGTCCCGCCGAATTGGGCGGCCAGGTTTCCGCTCCGCGGCAGACCCGCCGTCGCGTTTTTATAGATATAAACCTCATAAGACGCCTCAAGGCTGTAGGAATAAAAAGCCAGGGCGTCGAGCGGATCGGTCGAGACGGAGACGAACTGGGAGGCGAACCACCCGGTTTCCGAATCGAATCCCAGACGGGCCGTGCAGCCGATGAGGTCATGCTGGTAATTCCGGGTCAAGCCTGCCGCGGGTTCAGCCAGAAAAACCGCCGGGAGCGAGAAACGGCCGAGAAATGCGTCGTGATAGGAAACGTGGAAATATCCGGCGTTCCCGAAATTCGTCCCCTGGCTGTTTTTGCAGAGGAAAGCCCCGTCGCCGGGCGCCGGCGGAGAAAACTTGGCCTTGGCGAAATTGTCGTCCCAGCCGACGATCGCCACGGCGTGGAGTCCAACCTCGGCCGTCGTGTTGTAATAGGAGGCGTAGGTCGGACTGATCAGGTCGGGAATGAAGCGCATTTCGGCGTAAACCGCTCCGAGATTCATGACCGCCTGCTTGATGCGGACATTGTCCAGCGCGTCGGCCCGGGGCGGAAGGAAGACGATGTCTTGAACGTGTTTGGCCGGGGCGACGGCGACCGCTTGAGGGGCGGTCGGCCAGGGGGCCTCTTCCTCGAGGACCGGGTCGGACCAACGGACCAGAATCCCGATATTCGCTTCCAGGATGCTGCTTTCCTCCGATCCGGCGTCCAGATGATGTTCGGAGAAATCGAGCGTTTCGAGGGGTTTCAGGGTCGATTCGAGCGAGCCGTAGATGCCGAAAAGCGGGCAGTTGACGAATGGGTCCTGGTTGCGGACAGCGGTCACCCGGTAGGATTGGCGCAGGTCATAGGCCGCCGGAAGCGTGGCGTCTAAAAGCCGGGGAGCGTTGCGAAGAGGACCCAGATCCTGGGGGGAGGGAAGGGGAAGGATTTGGGAATCGATAGCCCGGAGATACTCCGGATTGACGGGCGAAAGCCTGGCCCGCACGACGCCCTGTCCGGCCGATATCAGAACCAGAAAGGCCGGAACCGCAATACCCGCACAAATCCTCAAAATCCGGTTGCGCATGATCCACTCCGCTCTGCGTAAATCAACCTTCATTCTATTCCTTATCGTAGCCCGGGTCAAAAGCCGTATTCAGCGGATTTGAGAAAGAAGATCCTCGGCGATCTCAACCGCCCGGGGAGACAGGACGAGGCCGATTTTATCCTCTATGATCCGCGCGACAATCTTATTTTCTTTAGAATCTGAAGCTTCAATGAATCCATCGGCTTTGATCCGGACATCCCGGTAAGCCTCGCTTCGGGCCATCGCCTTCCGGATTTCGTCCAGCCGGGTGCGGGCTTCGGCGGCGCTGCCGTAGCCGAAAACGAACAACCGGCCGCCGTCTATGGAAACGGCGGCCGCCTCCTTGAATCCGAAGACATCTCCGGGGAAGAAGGGGTGGACATTGTTGAGGCCCAAGACTCCCCGGAGATATTTCAATCCGGGCCTGTTCCAGGCGGAGGGAAGCGCTCGGCAGAACTCCGGACGAGGGGCCGTTTCTTTTATTCGGGCGTCGGCCGCCCGGGCGACCTCGAGCACTCCCTCCAGGAGGCGGCCTTGCCCTGTTCCGGAGGGGTCGAATCCTGTCACGGTGACCATGTACCGGCCCTTCCAGAAGCGGAGATAGTACTCCTCGATCTCCCCGTCCGTTCCGAATTCGGTGGGGTTGCCGGCGCCGCTGGTTTGAAACGAATAGATGCCGAACGCCGCGGACGGGTCGGCCATTTCATAAATCTCGAGGGTGACTCCGCGCCCGTCCTTGTGTTCGAAGTCCTGGGCGATCACCCGCCGGAATCCGTATTCGTTGTAGATTTCCGCTCCGCCGTTGATGTAGATGTAAAGGTCGTCACCGGAAAACCGCTGGGCTTCTCCCTTGACCGGCCACTCCGGGATATCCTTCGAGCCGGGGACAAAGACCGCCAGATCGGCCGGAGGGGAGGACGGCGGGGCGACCTGGACCGCCGGAGCCGCCGCAAGCCAGCCGGCGAGAAGCGTCCCGAGAAGCGGCCCGGCCGCGGATCTCCTCATGCCGCAGTCCTCAGACCGCGGCTTCGCGGACGCCGGCTTTTTGAAGGTCGATCTCGCCCAGCTTCCGTTCGAAAGCGTGTTTGATGGCCACGATTTCCTCGCCTTTGAAGCCGAGGATCGTGGCGCAGTACGCATCGACCGCCACCCGGTCGATGCCGGCGACGATTTTACCCGGCTTGATCAGCTCTCCCGGTCCCATGGGGCCGTTGGTCTTAATGATTTCTGTGGCGTCGACGATATTGAGGGCCGGCTTGGCCGCGAAATTGAGGTCGACGATGCACTTCTCCAAATGGGCGATGTCGTTGGGGTCGGTTTTCCAATTGGGCTTGTGGAACTGGGCCCGGTTGACCGTCGGTTGGTTGAGACCCATCAAGTTTTTCATTGTTCCGGTGAACTTGTTTCCGGCGTGGTCCTTGGTGATCGGCATGTTGATCCAGAGGTCGTAGTCGTCCAGGGCCTTCATCAGGCGGGCTTCGGTCAGGACGGCCGCGCCGGGGATGGGGACCGGTTTCCAGTGTTCGTCTTCGCGCGGGATCAAGCGGAGGACGGCGCCTTCTTCCTGAATGACCTGGGCCAATCCGGTTCCGTCCCAATTGGGCTGGGCGAGATAGCTGAGGCAGGCGACTTCGCCCGCTCCGGCCTGCCGGCAAAGCCGGATGACCGTCCGCAGAATTTCGGGCTTGGTGAACGTCCCGGGGTGCTTGCTCTGAACGTTGGGCATGAGGGCGACTTTCGAGCCCTTGGGGACGAAGGAGGAAATCCCGCCGGCCAGCTCGATCGCTTTCGCCGTCATCGCGGCCCAATCGGTTCCGGTAACGACGGTCACGGCCGCCGGGGCGGCGGCGAGTCCGGATGCCGGGGCGGTTGAAAGGCCGCCGGGGATTTTGGCCAGGAGCTTTCCTCCGACGACGACCGAGGCGCCGAGAGCGGCTCCCGATTTGATAAATTCGCGACGTCCGATTTTCTTCGCCATGGGTTGTCCCTCCCGAGAAAGTGTTCCGGGAATAAAGTACTCGAAGTCGGCGCCCGGTTCAACAAGTTTCGATCAGGCGGTCCGGATGAACTCCTCGACGGCGGCCTTGATCATGTCCCGGATTTTCCGCGTCCCTGCCCGACGCTCCTCCCGCGTTCCGGCGATGGCCGAGGGATCGGGGAAGCTCCAGTGGATCCGCCGGGAGACTCCGGGAAAAATCGGGCAACGTTCGGTCGCCTCCGCGTCGCAGACGGTGATCACATAGGAGAACAGCTCGCTTCGCCGGAAAAAATCGAAAACGCTTCTGGTTGGATTGCCCGAAATGTCGATACCGGCTTCCTTCATGACCTCGACGGCTTCGGGAAGCAGGATTCCAGGCTCGAGTCCGGCGCTCCGGGCCTCGAACCGCTCTCCGCCCCGCGCGGTGAGAAAAGCCTCGGCCATTTGACTCCGGGCGCTGTTGTGGACGCAGACGAAAAGAACGCGGATTTTTTTCATTGCGGGCTCCTCACGGAGATCAGGATGCCTTGAAAAAATGAAACCTGCATGAAGCCCCGGCAAAGAATCTGAAAATAAGGTCGCGCGCGGACGGAGAATGTCAAATTGACGCGGGCCCCCCCTTGTCTTATATTGAAGACTCGCCCGGAGGGAGATTGAAATGACCAGATCGACGACCATCGTCTGTGTCCGCCGCGACGGTCGAACGGCGATCGCCGGAGACGGCCAGGTTTCCATGGGGGAAACCATCTTGAAATCGAAAGCCAACAAGATCCGGCGCCTCTACAAGGACCAGGTTGTGGCCGGATTTGCCGGCTCGACGTCCGATGCGTTCGCCCTGTTCTCGCGCTTTGAAGCGAAGCTCGAGGATTACAAAGGCAACTTGTCCCGGGCGGCGATCGAGCTGGCCAAGGAGTGGCGGCTGGACAAGGCCCTCCGCCAGCTTCAGGCCTTGATGATCGTGGCCGACGCCCATTCGGCCTTCCTGATTTCCGGGACGGGCGACGTGATCGAATCCGACGATGGGGTGCTGGCGATCGGCTCCGGCGGCCCCTATGCCGTCGCCGCCGCCCGAGTTCTGATGAAGCATACGGCGCTTTCGTCCCGGGCGATCGCCGAGGAGGCCCTGCGGACGGCAGCCGGCCTTTGCGTCTATACCAACGACCAGATCACCCTCGAGGAAATTTGATGACCATCCAACTTCCCCAAAGCCTGCGCGATGTTTTTGAGCGCGACCGGGAGGCCGAGCTGACCCCCCGGGAAATTGTCGTCGAGCTCGACAAGTACATCATCGGCCAGCAGGCGGCCAAGAAAGCCGTGGCGATCGCTCTCCGGAACCGCTACCGGCGCCGCCGGGTGATCTCCGAGCTGGCCGATGAAATCACCCCGAAAAACATCCTGATGATCGGGCCGACGGGAGTCGGCAAGACCGAGATCTCCCGGCGCCTGGCCAAGCTGGCTTCATCGCCGTTTCTCAAGATCGAGGCCAGCAAGTTTACCGAGGTCGGTTATGTCGGCCGGGACGTCGAGTCGATTGTTCGCGACCTTGTTCGAATGGCCGTCGAAATGATCCGCCAGGAAAAATCCCTGGAAGTGCGCGAAAAAGCCGCGGCCGGCGCGGAAGAAAAACTCCTGGATATCCTCCTGCCGCCCGTCCGCCGCCGGGAGTCGCCCCCCAATGAGGAGGAATACCAGCACTACCTGGAATCCCGGGAAAAGATGCGCCGCCAGCTCCGCGACGGGCAGCTGGAGGATCGTCAGGTCGAAATCGAGGTCCGGGAACGATCGACTCCCCCCCTGGAGATCTTTTCCAATCAGGGGATCGAGGAGATCGGTCTCCAGATCCAGGAAATCATTCCCGGATTCATGGGCGGAAAGACGAAAAAGCGCAAGGTCAAAGTCTCCGAGGCCCGCGAGCACTTCCTCGATGAAGAGGAGCGGCGGCTGGTGGACATGGACCAGGTCGCCCGGTTGGCCGTCGAGCGGGTCGAAAAGTCGGGCATCGTGTTCCTGGACGAGCTGGACAAGATCGCCGGGCGGGAATCGGGCCGCGGACCCGATGTCAGCCGCGAGGGCGTCCAGCGCGACCTTTTGCCGATCGTCGAAGGAACGACCGTCAATACCCGCTACGGCCTGGTTCGGACCGACCACATCCTGTTCATCGGGGCGGGGGCGTTCAATGTGGCCAAGCCGGCCGACCTCATCCCGGAACTCCAGGGCCGCTTCCCGATCCGGGTGGAGCTGTCCTCGCTCAACAAGTCGGACTTCATCCGCATCCTGACCGAGCCCGAAAACGCCTTGATCAAACAATACCGGGCTCTCCTCCAGACCGAGGGCGTCGAGGTGATCATTACCGAAGACGCGATCGATGAGATCGCCCAGACGGCGGAAGAGGTCAATCGCGAGGCCGAAGACATCGGGGCTCGCCGGCTTCA
>CAYPKX010000154.1:0-6809 GCA_964411395.1 uncultured Eubacteriales bacterium
ATGGTCGATATTGATCTTGAAATAGTTGTCCAGTCCGGTCTGACCGGAACGGGAGACGTCGGCGCATTCCAGGAGAATGACCGCGTCATAGCCCGTCGCCTCGAGCTGGCCAACCCGGACACGGCGGCAGTCCGGGAACGTATTGAAAGGGACCGGGATCGGATCGGTGATGACGTAGTCGGCGGTTTTCCCCAGCGATTCGAAGGCCAGGGTGAGGGCCATCCCCGAACAGAGGGAATCGCCGTCGGGCCGGAGGTGGGAGGTGACAGCCAGGCGCCGGCAATCCCGGATTTTCCGGACGATGTCTTCAACCGGTCGGTTCGTCGTCGTCATGGGCGTTCTCTTCCAGGATCCGCGAGAGGCGCTCGACCTCTTCCGCCGAGCCGTCGATCGCGAAAATGAGTTGCGGATTATACTTGAATTCGGCGATCGCGGCAAGGCGATGACGGATCGCCCCGGTTCGTTTTTCGAGATGGCTTCGCACTTCTTCGGGATCGGCCGGGCCGAAAACGCTCAACAGAATCCGGGCCGAGCGGAGGTCGGCCGGGACCTCGACCCGGGTCACGGAGACGAGCGACGTCGGATAGTCGCGAAGCTCCGACGGAAGAAGGCCGCTCAGCGCCTCCCGGAGGAAGCTGGCCATCCGCTGCTGCCGCCGCGATTCCGTCCGCATGTCACATCAACCGGGTTTCGGAGCTCAGGATTTCGCCCTGGACGTTGGCTTCGATGTCCCTTCGAATCGAATCGAGGATCTGCTCGACGATGAGGCGTTCGTTATTGAGAGTCACGAAGCCGACGGCCGTCCTCTGCCACATTTCGTGGAAATCCAGCTCGGCCACGGCCGCGTTGAAGCGATTCCGGATCCGGCTCTTGATTCCGGCGAGCTCCCGGCGCTTGTCCTTGAGCGACCGGGCCTGAGGAAAATGGATTTCGACGAGGAGAAGCCCGACGACCATGGCAGGCCGGCCTTTCAGACCGCGGCCGATTTCTCCGTCAAAAAGGCCTCGATCATGTCCCCCTCCTGGACGTCCTTGAAATTCGCCAGTCCGAGGCCGCATTCATAACCGGCCTTGATCTCGTTGACGTTCTCCTTGACGTGCTTGAGGGAGGAGAGCTTGCCTTTGTGCAGGACCATTCCGGCCCGGATGACCCGAACTTCGGCATTGCGGGCGATCTTGCCCTCGAGGATGTAGCAGCCGGCGATCGTCCCGATCTTGGGGATCCGGAAAATCTTCCGGACCTGGGCCCGCCCGAGGAAGGTTTCCTTGATGACCGGCTCGAGAAGCCCGGTCATGGCTTTTTTAATTTCATCGGTCAGCTGATAGATGATTTTGTAGGTTCGAATCTCGACCTTTTCCTTGACCGCCATTTCCTGGATTTTCGGAGTCGGCTTGATGTTGTACCCGAGGATGACGGCCTTGGTGGTCTGGGCCAGGACGATGTCGGATTCGTTGATCGAGCCGGTGGCCGCGTGGACGATCCGGATCTTGACCTTGTCGGTGCTGAGGGAGGGCAGAAGCCCGGACAGGACTTCGACCGAGCCCTGGACGTCCGCCCGGAGGATCAGGGCCAATTCCTTGACTGTGCCCGATTCCGCCTTCCGGAACAGGTCGTCCAGGGAGATGGCCGCCGCCTGTTTCTGCGGCTCGGATTTCGCGACGGCGGCTTTGCGCTGCTCGGCGATGACCCGGGCCTCGTCCTGGCTCGGCAGAACTTGCAGAAGATCGCCGGCTTTGGGAACTTCGGCGAAACCAAGGACTTCGACGGGCACGGAGGGCCCGGCGGACTTGATCGTCCGGCCGAGATCGTCGTTCATCGCCCGGACTTTGCCGAAGGTCGTTCCCGAAACAAAGGCGTCGCCTGCGTTCAGCGTCCCGTTTTGAATGATGACTGTGGCCAGGGGGCCTTTTTTGGGATCGAGCCGGGCCTCAAGAACGACGCCTTGAGCCCGGGCTTTGGCGTTGGCCTTCAGGTCGAGGACATCGGCCATCAGAAGGACCATGTCCAAAAGCTCGGGGATGTTCCGTTTTTCCTTGGCCGAGATCTCGACGCTGATGATGTCGCCGCCCCATTCCTCGACCAGCAGGCCGTCTTTCTGCAACTCCCGCTTGATCCGGTCGGGATTGGCCTCGGGCTTGTCGACTTTGTTGATGGCGATGAGCATGGGGACGCCGGCGGCTTTGGCGTGGTTGATCGCTTCCCGCGTCTGGGGCATGAGGCCTTCCTCGGCCGCGACAACGAGAATGACGATATCCGTGACTTTGGCCCCGCGGGCCCGCAACTGGGTGAAGGCCTCGTGGCCCGGCGTGTCGATGAAGGTGATGGGCTTTTTATTCACCGTCACCTGGTAGGCCCCGATGTGCTGGGTGATGCCTCCCGATTCCTTGCCGACCAGGTTGGACTTGCGGATCGCGTCCAGAAGCGTCGTCTTGCCGTGGTCGACGTGTCCCATGATCGTCACGACGGGCGGACGATGCGTCTGCAGCTCCGGTTTGGCTGCGGCTTCCTGGCGGTAGGCTTCCTCGACGGGAATGATCTCGAGAATGATATTGAGATCGGCGGCCAGGGAGGCGGCCAAAGACGGATCGATGATGTCCGTGATATCCAGGTCATAGCCTTTATGGCCCAACTTGTCGGCCAGGTCCCGGGGTTTGAGCTTGAACCTGTCGGCCAGATCCTTGATCGTGGCCCCTTCGCGAAGGCGGGCGTGCGGCCGCGGTTTCGGGGCCGCCGCGACAGGCGGCTTGGCGGCCTGGGGAGTCGTCGGCGCGGACGCAGGTCTGGCCGCCGGGGCGGCCGGTTGAGCCGGTGCCGGCTTGGCCGGCTGGGCCGGGGCGGCCGGTTTTACGGTTCCGGCGGGAGCGGGTTTGGATGCCGGGGCCGGGGGAGAGGACGGTTTTGCGGCTCCGACCGGGCCGGATTTGGGCGAAGCGGCCGCAGGCGCCCCGGCTCCGCTGGGGGAAGCGCCGGCTCCGCGCGGAACGGAGGCCGAAGCCGGATTCGAGGCGGGCTTGGCCGCAGGAGCTTTGCTCGCCGCGGCGGGCGGCTTGATTGTCGGTTTGGCCGTTTTCATGTCGCTCAATAGAAGTTCCTTTTCCGAAAAAATTATCCCAGTTCGCGAATGGCGATTTTCCAACCGGTCAGCTTGGACGCCAGCTTGACGTTGATTCCTTTTTTCCCGATGGCCAGGGACAGTTGGTCCCGGGAGACGACGGCTTCCAGGGATTTATCGGCCGTATCGACGGGGACGACGCGCTCCACCCGAGCCGGGCTCAGCGCGGAACGGGCGTAAGCCCCGGGATTGGCCGACCAGAGGACGACGTCGATCTTTTCTCCCCCGAGCTCCTTGCTGATCGCCAGGATCCGGCTGCCTTTGGGTCCGATGCAGGCTCCGATCGGGTCGACATCCCTCTCCCGGCTCCAGACGGCGATCTTGGCCCGTTCACCGGGCTGGCGGACGATATCCTTGATCTCGATGATGCCGGAAGCGATCTCGGGGATTTCGGTCGCCAGCAGGCGGCCGAGAAAATCCGGACTGGAGCGGGAGACGAGGATCTGGGTGTCCTGGCCTTTCATGCCCTTCCGGACCTGGGTGATGACGGCTCGGACCTGGGAACCCCGGTCGAAGGTTTCACCGGGAATCATCTCCCAAGGGGGAAGGACGACGTCGAGATTATTGACGTCCAGGACGAGCGCCCCGTTTTCCATCCGGCGGTAGGTCCCGGTAATGATCTCTCCGACCCGGGCGGCGAAGGTCCCGTAAATCTTTTCCGATTCGGCATCGCGGACTTTCTGGACGAGGACATGCTTGGCCGCCTGGGCGGCGATCCGGCCGAGGGTATCGGAGGGCAGGTCGATTTCGATCGTATCGCCAACGGCCGCGTCGGCTTTCAGGCGCTGGGCTTCAGCCGGTCCGATTTCCCGTCCGGAATCGGACGGAGTTTCGACGACGGTCTTGAGGCAATAGACGCGGAGATCGCCTTTCTCAGGCTTGAACAGGATCTTGACGTCCTCATTTTTCGTATAAATGCGGGTCGCCGCCACCTGGAGCGATTCCTCGATCGCGGCGACGATGATCTTGGGCTCCACCCCGCGCTCTTTGCTGAGCTGCAGAATGGTATTCCAGACATTGATTTTCAAAGCATCCTCATGTTTATAGGTCCGGCCGGAATTCAGCATTATATCGGAACTTCCGGTGAAGTTCAATCGGCAGCCGCGGGACGTTGCCGAAGCCTTTGACCAGAGAAGGGGAATTTGCTATAGTGAGCCGACTTCCGGGCGCCGATGAGTCGAAAAAAGAAAGCAAATCCCTTGAAACGGCCTTCAGCGCCCGTTCTGCGGAACCGTTCGGCGGTGAAGTGAATTTTTTCAGGAAGGGAAAAGACGATGGCTGATTTGTTGTTCTGGCTCGCCCCTCTGGGCTCGGCTCTGGCCCTGTTTTTCGCCTGGTTTTTCTACCGGCAAATGAAAAAAGCCCCCGAGGGCAACGAACGCATGGCCAAAATCGCCCTTTACGTCCGCCAGGGGGCGATGGCTTATCTGAAACAGCAGTATAAAATTGTCACGATCGTCTTTGTGTTTCTGGTGATTTTCCTGGCGATCCTGGCGTTCGTGTTCAAGGTCCAGAATCCCTGGGTTCCGGTGGCCTTCCTGACCGGCGGTTTCTTCTCCGGTTTGGCGGGCTTTTTTGGGATGAAGACCGCGACCTATGCCGCCGCCCGGACAACGGAAGCCGCCCGCAAGTCGCTCGACGCCGGCCTGCGAATCGCTTTCCGGAGCGGGGCGGTCATGGGTCTCGTCGTCGTCGGCCTGGCTCTTCTCGATATTTCCCTGTGGTTTCTCATCCTGAAAGCGATTTATCCGGTCAATGACGGCGGCCACAACCTGATCCTGATCACGACGACGATGATCACCTTCGGGATGGGCGCCTCGACCCAGGCGCTTTTCGCCCGGGTCGGCGGCGGCATCTACACCAAGGCGGCTGATGTCGGAGCCGACCTCGTCGGCAAGGTCGAAGCCGACATCCCTGAAGACGATCCGCGGAATCCCGCCGTCATCGCCGACAACGTCGGGGACAACGTCGGGGATGTGGCCGGAATGGGCGCTGACCTGTACGAATCCTACGCCGGCTCGGTCCTGGCAACGGCCGCCCTCGGGGCTTCGGCCTTCCTGGGAACGCCGGACCTTCAGTTCCGGGCCGTCATCGCCCCCATGATCATCGCCGCCGTCGGGACGCTTCTTTCCATTCTGGGCATCTTCTTCGTCCGGACCAAGGAAGGCGCCACCCAGAAACAGCTCCTCGGAGCTCTATCCCGCGGAGTCAACGGCAGCTCGATCGGAATCGTCATCGTCTCTTTCTTCATCATCAAGCTCCTCGGCCTTCACCTGGGTCTCTGGTTGGCAATGATCGCCGGTCTGGCCGCGGGCATCGTCATCGGTAAAGCCACCGAGTACTTCACTTCGTCTTCCTACAAGCCGACTCAAACCGTCGCCGAAAACGCCAAGACCGGGCCGGCCACGGTCATCATCGCCGGATTGGGCGTCGGCATGATGTCGACAACGATCCCGGTTCTGGCGGTCGTCCTCGGGACCGTTTTTGCCTTCCTCTTTGCCGCCAACTTCGACCTCAGCAATGTCAGTTACGGATTGTACGGCATCGGGATGGCCGCCGTGGGGATGCTCTCGACTCTGGGCATCACGCTGGCGACGGACGCGTACGGGCCGATCGCCGACAACGCCGGCGGAAACGCGCAGATGAGCGGGCTGGACGAGGTCGTCCGGAAGCGGACCGACGCGCTCGACTCGCTCGGAAACACCACCGCGGCCACCGGCAAGGGGTTTGCCATCGGATCGGCCGCTCTCACGGCCCTGGCCCTTCTGGCCTCCTATGTCGAGGAGCTTAAAGTCGGACTGCTCCGGATCGGCCGGACGGTCATCGAATTCGCCGACGGAACCTCGATGAGCACCGCCTCGGCCGGATTCATGGACTTCATGCGTTTCTACAACGTCAACTTGATGAACCCCATCGTCCTGGTCGGCATCTTCCTCGGTTCGATGATGGCCTTCATGTTCTGCGGTCTGACCATGACCGCCGTCGGCCGGGCCGCCTCCCGGATGGTCGACGAAGTCCGGCGGCAATTCAAGGAGATCGCCGGGATCATGACCGGAAAGGCCGAGCCCGATTATGCCCGGTGTGTGGCCATCTCGACGAAAGGCGCCCAGAGAGCGATGCTTCTTCCTTCGCTTCTGGCGATCGCGCTGCCCGTCGTCACCGGACTCCTCCTGGGCGTGGCCGGAGTGATGGGCCTGCTGATCGGCGGCACCTCAACCGGTTTTGTCCTGGCCATCTTCATGGCCAACTCGGGTGGAGCCTGGGATAATGCCAAAAAGTACATCGAAGAGGGCCACCTGGGCGGCAAGGGCTCCCCGGCCCACAAAGCCGCGGTCATTGGCGATACCGTCGGCGACCCGTTCAAGGATACGTCCGGACCCAGCCTGAACATTCTCATCAAGCTGATGAGCATGGTGGCGATTGTCGTGGCCGGCGTCACGGTCGCGGTCCATCTTCTGTAATTCACGATTCGACGGAAAAGCCCGTCCCCTCCGGGGGCGGGCTTTTTTTTTCGACGAGATTCGGCCGGTCAGGTCCTGACCGCGGTTCCCCGCAAAGAGTAGGGACCTGCGGATGTGATTTCGACATCCATGAACCGGCCGAGACAATCTTCCCCGGCGCGGAAGTTGACGACCTGGTTGCCTTCGTTCCGGCCGGCAACGACAGCCGGATCTTTTTTACTCCGGCCGGTTGCCAG
>CAYPKX010000155.1:0-6801 GCA_964411395.1 uncultured Eubacteriales bacterium
CAGAGGTACTCGCGGGCTTTCATGTTATAGAGAAAAGCGGTGAAAGCCCCGGTTTCCATGGCCATGGCCGCCAGGCAGGTCAGATGATCGGAGACCCGGGACAGCTCGTTCATCAAGACCCGGATCCAATGGGCCCGTTCCGGCACGTCGATCCGGCAGAGCTTTTCCACGGCCATCGCGTAACCAAGATTGTTGATCAGCGGCGAGACATAGTTCAACCGGTCGGTGTAAATCAGGAGGTTCCACCAGGTCCGGTTCTCGCAGGTTTTTTCGAAGCCGCGGTGAAGGAATCCAACCTCGGTTTCGGCGTTCAGGATTCTCTCTCCGTCCAGCTCCAGGAGGATGCGGATCGTGCCATGCATGGCCGGGTGCGACGGCCCCATGTTGATCAACATGCTTTCGGGCCGGGCGCCGTCCGAAAACGCAGTCATCGCGAGGCCTCCCGCCTGGCGAAGATCGGTTGGCGTTTCCGCAGGGGATAATCCTTGCGGAGCGGGTGACCTTCAAATTCTTCATACATCAGGAGTCGGCGGAGGTCGGGGTGGCCGGAAAAACGAACCCCGAACATGTCGAAGACTTCCCGCTCGAGCCAATCGGCGTTCTTCCAAAGCGACGTGAGCGAACCGATCTCGGGTTTTTCGGCAGGAAGACCCGCTTTGATCCGAAGGCGGGCGTTGCGGGCGAGGGAATAGAAATGGTAGACCATCTCAAACCGCTCCGGCCGGTCCGGAAAATCGACGCAGGTCGCGTCGAGCAGCATCGCGTACGACCGGGGCTCGGCCTTCAGAAACGCGGCGACAGCGGCCAGGGCGAACGAACGAATCCGGACAACGGGCATCTCGAACGACATTCCCGTTTCCAGGACATCGCCCGGGAAGGCTTCCCGGAGGGCGGTCAGGATGTCTTTTTCTTCCATCGCCAGTCCTGGCCTTCCGTCTTGATCTTTTCCTGGAGCTTGAGCAGGCCGTCCAGGACTGTCTCCGGCCGGGGCGGACAGCCCGGGATGTAGATATCCACGGGGATGATCTCGTCGATCCCCTGGACGACGGCGTAATTGTCATAGATGCCGCCGGAAACCGTGCAAGCCCCGAAGGCGACGACCCATTTGGGCTCGGTCATCTGGTCATAAACCGTTTTCAGGACAGGAGCGAGCTTCTGGGTGATCGTGCCCACGACCAAAAGCATGTCCGACTGCCGGGGGGAAAAACGGGTCATCCCCGCCCCAAAACGGTCGATGTCGTAATGGGCGCAGGCCGTCGACATGTATTCCATTCCGCAGCAGGCCGTGACATAGGGATAGTGGAAGAGGGAGAACTTGCGCCCCCAGGCGAGCATCGCGTCGAAACGGGTGGTGATGAAGTTATCCGGCATGGTTTCAGTCCCAGCGAAAAGCGCCCTTTCTCCAGGCATAGATGAAGCCCGCGGCAAGGATGGCGGCATAGGCCGCCAGAATGATCAGGGCCGGGCCCTTCATTTCCCGGAAGATCAGCGCCCAGGGAAAAAGGAAAGCGGCTTCGACGTCGAAAAGGACGAAGAGAAACACGACCAGGGGATACTTGACGGCAAACGCGGGAAGGCCCGGCTGAAGCGGCCGGCTCCCGCACTCGAAGGGTTGTTCCTTGGCCGGATTGGATTTGCGCGGCCCGAGGAGGGCGTTCATCGAGATCATGACGATCCCGAGGAGCCCAAAGACGAGAAAAACCAAAGCCAGGGTCATTTCGGATTAATCCTTAGTGCCGCAGTAGGATTTTAACCGAATCTTAAAGGAGACACAAGACCTATTTCCCTTTTCAGGCAGAGACTTCGTTTCGGAAAATGATGAAAATCGGGTGAACGCGTCCGATTCTTCAGTTCATGCAGTGAATCGCCCGGCCGTTCGACTTCAAGGCCGCTTCCATGACCGCTTCGGAAAGCGTCGGATGGATGTGGATCGATTCGGCGATGTCATTGATTTTCAAATCCTTGGTCATGGCCAGGGTCACCTCGGCAATCAGGTCGCTTCCGCAGGCCCCCAGGATGTGGGCGCCGAGGATGCGGCCGTTCGCATCGGCGATGACCTTGGCCATTCCGTCCGGGCTGTCCATGGTCAGAGCCCGGCCGTTGGCCTGGAAGGAGAATGTCCCGATGCGGACTTCGCCGGCCTCGGTCCTGGCTTCCTCCTCGGTCAGGCCGACGGAGGCGAATTCCGGGTCGGTGAAAACGGCCATGGGCAAAGCCCGGTAATCGATGTGGCCGCACAGCCCGCAGGCGTTCTCCGCCGCCGCGATTCCTTCATGGGAGGCTTTGTGGGCCAGGAGCTTCCCTCCGATGAGGTCGCCGATGGCGTAGACGCCGGGGAGATTCGTTTCCAGGCGCTCGTTGACCTGGACAAAGCCCCGCTTGTCGACGGCGACAAGCGGACCGCTCTCGGAAATTCTTTCCGAATTGGGACGGCGCCCGGCCGCAAGCAGCACTTTTTCCGCCCGCAACTCCAAGGGGGAATTGGTTTTCATACTCAGGCCCTTGAGGACGAGTCCGCTTTCGGTTTTTTCACAGGATTCGAGCCGGGTCTGGGTCAGGACCTTGAGGCCCTGCTTCTTCAAAACGAGTTCGAATCGCTGGCCCATCTCTTTATCGCAGCCGGGCAGCGCCGAGGCCAGAATTTCCAGGACGGTCACCTCCGTGCCCAACCGCGAATAAATTGTCGCCATTTCCAGGCCGATCGCCCCGGCGCCGATCACGGCCAGCGTTTTGGGCGGAGCGGCCAGGTCGAGCATTTCGGTGCTGGAGAGGATGTCCGTGCCGTCGAACTTGAGAAAGGGCAATTCGGCCGGCCGGCTGCCGAGAGCCAGAATGACCGCCCCGGCCTCATAGATAATTTCCCCTCCTTCTTTCGTCCGGACGACAACCTGCCGCCCGTCCCGGAGAAAAGCCTCCTCCCGCACCACTTCAATTTTATTTCCCGTGAGCAGGAATTCAACACCCCGGACAAGCCGGTCGACGACTTTCTTCTTTTCAGCGATCACCTTGGGCCAGTTGAGCGTCACCTGGGCGGCCGGTCCTTCGAGAGTTTTTGCCGTCCGGATTTCGCGCAGGATTTTCGTCTGGTGGAGGAGGTGCTTGGTCGGGATGCAGCCGACGTTCATGCAGGTCCCGCCGACCCATTCCTTTTCAAACAGGACGACGGATTTTCCGAGCTGCGCAGCTCGCAATGCCGCGACATATCCTCCCGGCCCGCCGCCGATCACCGCGATGTCTTTCGGAATATTCATGACCGCACCTCCGCAATGGAACTCAGGACAGGAGGCTTAAGATACCCGACCCGCCCGGATTTTTCAATGACAGCTCGAATCCGATTCGATATTTCATCTTGACATAATATTATATCAATTGTATTGTAGATCCGGAGGTTGCGATGCCCATCCACAAGGAAATTTTGGAATCCGCGCGACGGATATGCCGCGAACGAGGAGTGAAGACGTTCCTCGTCTCGGACATCGTCCGAGCGCTTCCCCACCTGAATCCAAGCTCGGTCCGCACCCATGTCGTCAGCCGCTGCTGCGTCAATGCGCCGAAAAACCACCCTCATAAGTGGGCGTATTTCCTCAGGATCGGCCGCGGCGAATATGGAATCGTTATAAAGGATGCGGCTCAAACCAAGCCATCGCGGCGGGTCGCTGAAAGTCCGGCCGTTTATGCCGCTACCGAACCGCTCAAAACAACGATCCATGTGATCGCGCATCGGTCGGCCGGCATTTTCTTTGCCGAGTGCCTGGAACTGGCCCTGGTGACACAGGGCCGCTCGCTGGACGAACTTCTGCGCAACATTAAGCAGGCCGTCCGGCTTCACCTCGAGGATGAAGACCCGGCACGTTTCGGGTTGACGGTATCACCCCGGCTCGCGATGATCTACGAGGAAGGATGGACCGGCGATGCCGAGGCTTAAGCGCCTGTCGGCGCGCCAAATCCTGGTCATCCTCCGGTCATTCGGATTCGCCGTCGTCTCCGTCCGCGGCAGCCATGCCAAATTGAGGCGGGAGCCGAGCGGCCGTTCTCCTGAGGTTCTAACGATTCCCCTTCACCGAGACCTGGCCCCCGGGACGATTCAGGCGGTTTATCGCCAGGCGCGCCGGTTCGTTCCCGAAACGGACCTCCGTCCGCATTTCTACGGAGACGATTGAGTTCACCGCTCGCTTTTTCTCGACAGACGAAAGACTTGATCGTAGAGAAGCCAATAATCATATTGCTCTAACGCGTCGGCTAAAGAACGAGCTCGCTGATGTCTTGCCATAACCAGCAAACGGAAAAATTGACATCCGCCGGGCAAGCGGAGAAAATACCAAGGCTTTGCGGAACAAACACGCGATTATCCCGGCATCTCGAATTATCGGGGTCGCCTTCCGGTTTCTGGCCGGCCTTTCCCTTTCCCTTTCGCTTTCCGCCTCTCCCCTGCCGGCTTCCAACTCCGGGCTCATTTGGGGCCGGATCACAGACACGGCGGGCGGAAGTCTCGCCCGGGGAATAGTGTCGGTCCGGAGCGATGGGATCGAGGCGGGAATCACCGTTGCGGCCGATACCGACGGCTGGTTTGCCCTCGCCGGCCTCAAGCCGGGCTTGTATCAAGTTGAAGCTGAAGCCCCCGGATTTTCCCGTTTCGTTCGTCCTTCGGTCATCGTCGAGCCCGCCGGCCGGATCCGCCTTGATTTTCTTCTCGAGGCGGCCGGATCGACTGCGGGAACGAGCCGCCTCTCTGAGGACACCCTCTTTGCCGCCCGGACGATTATTCCCGCGATCCAGATCGACCGCCTCCCGACCGGCAACTCCCTCAACTCGCTCATTGAAAATCAGGATTCCATTTCCACGGCCAACCGGATCGACGTCGGCGGAATGTGGGAAGCGATTCCTTCGCTCTTCGGTTCCCGCGGCGCCGCCTCCTGGACTCAAAATACCTTTCTTTACAACGGGCTCGACGTCACCGAGCCGTTTTCCGGCGGTACGCCCCTGGTGATTCCCGACGTATTCGCCCTCGATTGGTCTCATCTGGTCAGCGCCGCCGCTCCGATCCAAGCTTCGTCACCGGGGGCTTATCTCGACCTGACGCCGCGCGAAGGCGGTTTGAATTTCAGCGGCGGCCTCCGGGGCTTTTATCTGGACAAATCGTTCGGGTCCTCCAACATCACTCCGGCCCTTCAAGCCGAAAACTTGAATGAGGCGGACGCCTTCAACCGCCTGATGGATATCAACCTTCGCCTTTCCGGCCCCCTCGGCCCCTCGAAGACCTGGACCTATTTTACCTCCTGGTCGAATTTTTCAGTCGCCCGCGACCTGGCCGACTATGAGCCGCTGGACGAATCGCGCCTGACCTCCGGAACCGTCCACCTCGTCCGAAACGGCGAGCGCCGCCGGCTTCGATTATTCTGGACCGGACAGATCGTCGCCCATCCCACGTTCGGAGCCGGACGGAATATCCCCTTCGAAACAACCGTCAACCGGACGGAAACGCGAAATCTTCTTCAGGTTTTATCGGAATCGCGGCCCGGCGGGCGGACGGCGACTCGATATGGAGCGAGTTTCGCCCTGGGCGCTTGGAAAGAAAATCTTCAGGACACGGCCTCGGGAGTCCGATCCGTCGCCCTCTTCACCGGAAGGCGCTCGGGAACCGCCGCGGCCGAGGCGGAATACGCCCGGTCCCGACTGACCGCGTTTTTTGACGGCCGGACGATGCTTCCCGGTCTCGGGGGAGGCGGTCACCTTCTCGAATACGGGATCCAGGCCCAATACGCCGCGGCGAAAAATATCGAGACGGTGCCCGGGAACATCCAACTCCACTATTATGCCGGCCGGCCCCTCGAAGCCCTCATCTTTGCCTCGCCGTTTCATTACCGGCAGGAGGCCGTCCAGCTCAAAGCCTACGCCCAGGAAACGATGACTTTCGGAAACGGCGTCTCGCTCTCCTTCGGTCTTCAGGCCGTCGGGAGCTACGGCCGCGGCGAGGGGAGCCGGATTCAGCGCCTCAATCTCTCGCCCCGCTTTTCCTTTCAGATTCCCCTCTCCCGGGAAAGGACATCCTCGCTCCGCATCACGGCGGCCCGTTATTTTTCCACCTTTCCTTTGTCCTGGCTGGCTTGGGGGGACTCGGACGCTCCGGGCGCCCTGGCCTGCGCCTGGACCGACGCCAACGGCGACGGTCTCTTCAGCGCCGATGAGCGCGGCGCGCTCCTTCGACGGGAAGGCCCGAGGTACGGGGCCATCGACGAAGACCTCCGCCTTCCCTCGACCGACGAGTTGACGATCTCCTGGAACCGCGACCTCGGCCGTTCCTGGCTGATGTCGCTCTCCGGATTCCTTCGCGATACACGCGGACAGGCTGAGACGGACAATATCGGCGTCCCGGCCTCGGCCTACACACCCCGGACGATATTCGACATCGGGGACGATCAGATCCCGAATTCGATCGACGATCTCGTTTTCACGGTCTACGACCAGCGGTCCGAAACGCTCGGCCTCGATGATTTTCTTCTGACCAATCCCGGCCGCGGCCGCCGTTCGACCTACGCCGGGCTCGATTTCGTCCTCTTCAAAAGGCCGACGGAAAAGTTTCTCTTTTACCTGGCCTTGACCGCGACCCAGGCCGTTCAAACCAACGGGCCGGGAAACTCCTCTCTTGAAAACGACGACGGCGTCATCGGCCTTCTCTACGACAATCCCAACGCTGCGATCAACGCCGAAGGACGGCCCCGCTTCGACCGGGCTTACACGGCCCGGATCGGAATGGCGGTCGACCTCCCCTTCGAGACGCGGGCGGGATTGGTCGCCCGCTAT
>CAYPKX010000156.1:0-6778 GCA_964411395.1 uncultured Eubacteriales bacterium
CCAGCTCGCGGGCGGCGGCGATGCACATCTCGTCGGTGATCGTCTTGGCCCGGACATCGAGCGCCCCGCGGAAGATTCCGGGGAATCCGAGGGAGTTGTTGACCTGGTTGGGGAAATCGGACCGGCCGGTGGCCACGACTCGAGCTCCGGCTTCCTTGGCTTCCCAGGGCCAGATCTCGGGGATCGGATTGGCGCAGGCAAAGACGATGGAATTCGGGGCCATGCCCTTGATCCACTCGGCCTTGATCGTTCCGGGGCCGGGGGTGGAAACGCCGACGAGGACATCGGCGCCCTTGCAGGCATCGGCCGCGGAACCCTGTTTTCCGGTCGGGTTCGTCCGCATGCAGAGATCCCATTTCTCTTTAAATTTTTCCTGGAGGACCGCCCGGTCGGCCCGGTCCTTGGAGAGAATGCCCTTGGAATCGACCGAGAGCATGTTGGCCGGAGTCGCGCCCGCGGCCATGATCATCTTGGAAATGTTGATTCCCGAAGCGCCCGAGCCGAGAACGACAACCTTGACCTCGGCAATATCTTTCTTGACGATCTTGAGGGCGTTGATCAATCCGGCGACGGTGACGCAGGCCGTGCCCTGCTGATCGTCGTGCCAGACGGGGATTTCGCACTTGGCCCGAAGCTCATCGAGAATGCGGAAACACTTGGGCTGGGAGATGTCTTCGAGGTTGAAACCGCCGAAGGACGGTTGGAGGGCCCGGCCGATTTCGATGATCTTGTCGGGGTCCTTTTCGTCCAGGCAGATCGGGAAGGCGTCGACGCCGCCGAGGTACTTGTACAGGATGCCCTTGCCTTCCATAACCGGCAGGCCGCCCAGGGGGCCGATGTCGCCCAGTCCCAGGACGCGGGTTCCGTCGCTGATGACGGCCACGCTGTTCCACTTGTTGGTGTACTCGTAGGCCTTCTGGGGATCGGCGGCGATCTCTTTGCAGACCGCGGCAACGCCGGGGGTATACCAGATGGCGAAATCATTGAAGTCCCGGACCCGGCACTTCAGAGCGACGCCCAGCTTGCCCTTGTAGAATTTGTGCAAGCGGGGGGCGTCTTTGGCGGGCTGCTCGGCTCTTTTCAGCAGCTCCTCGACGGTGACCTTTTCCATATCTGACCTCCTTGGGATAAAAGAGAAACAGGATTATCCTATATAAAAAGGGGTGGGTCAACCCTGAGTCGAGATGTGTACTAATGTCTCCTTCGGAGAAGGAGGTGGACATGCTGGAGAGAGTCACCTTGAGCCAACATGAGGCCTGGCGGCGGCCTCCGCGGGGATGAGGCAGGAAGAGGACTCGAACGCTTAAGGCGCCGGGATTGATATGATGAAAAACCGGATTCGCCCATACTCAGGCCGGGGAGGTCCGGCCTTAATGAACCCGCAAAACGGGATTATCTGCCGGTTCCCGGTCTCCTTAAAAGATCCTCCACGCCCCAGACCAGCTGGCTTCGCGACCGGGCGGCCAGTTCGATTTCTCCCGTGTCCATCCGGATGGCGTCCTCCGGGCAGGCCTCGACGCAGAAGCCGCAGAAACAACACCGGGTCAAGTCGATCTCGAACCGGGCGGCCGTCTTCTGGACGTCCGGGTCCGGGTCCTCGGCCGCTTCGACGACGATGCACTCGCTGGGACAGACTGTCGCGCAGAGCAGGCAGGCCACGCACCGCGGTTTCCCGTCGGGACGTTTCATCAAGCGGTGGGCCGCTCGATACCGGGAGGGAAGCTCGCGCCGGACTTCCGGATACTGGACCGTCACCGCCCCCGGCCGGAATTTCCTGATTCCGATCAACCGGAGAGCGTGAAACCAGAGGTTGGAGAAAAAATGACGGGAGGTGATCCCGGTTCCCTTGACGAGGGCCCAAAGAAGAAGCCAGGCGTTTTTCATTTCAGAGGCTCATCAAAAGCCCGGTGGCCAGGATATTGAACAGTCCAAGCGGGACGAGGAGCTTCCAGCCCAGGTCCATGAGCTGGTCGTATCGGATGCGGGGCATCGTCCAGCGAATGAGGATTTGCAGCCAGCAGAAGAACGCGATCTTGATCTGAAACGAAAGCAGGCGAAACAACACCACGACCCAGGAAGCCATCGGCCAATGCCCGCCCCAGGGCCAATAGACGCCGTCGGCCGCAAGCCAGGGGACCTGCCATCCCCCGAAAAACAGGGTCGTCGCGACCGCCGCGACGACGATGATCTCCATGAAGTCGGTCAGCATGAAGAGGCCCCATTTGAGGCCTCCGTACTCCGTCGAAAAACCGATGATCTCCGACTCCCCTTCCGGCAAATCGAAGGGAACACGCTTGGACTCGGCGATTCCGGCGATGAAAAAGAGCAGAAAACCGAGCGGTTGAAGGAACACCCCCCAGCGGGGAAGGAATCCGAGCAGCAAACCGCCCTGGGCGTCGACAATTTCCGACATCCGGAGCGAGGGATACACCATGATCAATCCGATCAGGGACAGGCCGAGGGCGATTTCATAGGAGATCAGCTGCGAAGCCCCCCGCATTCCTCCGATCAGACCCCAGCGATTTCGGGACGACCAACCGGCCAGAAGAATTCCGTAAACGCCCAGCGACAGCATGGCCAGAAGGAACAACAAGCCGCCCGAGCCGTCGTAAACCTGGAGCGTGACCTCCGCTCCGCCGAGGCGGACCGTCGGTCCGAAGGGAATCACGGCGATCGTCACCGCGACGAAAAAGAAGGAGACGAAGGGCGCGAGGGTGTGAAGGATCTTGTCGCTGAAGGCCGGGACAAAATCCTCCTTGAAAAGCATTTTGATCGCATCCGCAAACGGCTGGAAAAGGCCGAACATCCGGAGACCGAGAATTTTCGCCCGGTTGGCCCCGATCCGGTCCTGCATCACCGCCGACTGCTTGCGCTCCACCCAGGTTAAAAGAAGCGACAGGACGAGAAACCAGGCCAGCGCGACGATGATTTTGATCAGGAGGAGGCCGGTCGAAGTCATGCGCCCTCCGCCGGCCGATGGATTTCCGCCCGAAGGAGACGGAACATCTCCCCTTCGCTCTTCGCCTCCTCCGGCCCGGGCCGAACCGCCCGGAATTCCTGTCGAAGCTTTTCGATGTTGATGAAGCTGCCGGATTTTTCGAAGGGAATCGGACAAGGCAGGACAAAATCGAATTCCCGGTCCAGAGGTGTCGAGACGGGAGAGACAAGGACTTTGGAGGTGATTTTGCGCCAAGCGGAGCCGTTTTTTTCCAGAAAATCGAGCTCGCCCTGAATGCCGGAAAAGACGAGTAACAGGTCGGTCGACCGCTCGAGATCTTCGGGATCGAAAGGCTTCAATTCAATCCCGGAAGCCGACGCTCCAACGCGGTTGGGCGTCCGCTCGGACGTCCGGAGAAAACCGTCCCCGCCGTCCAGGGCGGGATCGGCGATCAGAACGTTCGGCCGGACCGGGAATTCGGCCAGAAAGGCAGACGCCTCGGCCCAGTCCTCGCACGTCAAGCCGGTATGAAGAACGATCGTCAAGCGGTCGGTCCAGCCGGCTTCGGCCATCGCCCGGATTTTTGCTCCCAGCAGGGCAAAGGCCTTGTCCACGCTGAGGACGGCTTCCCGGTCGCCTTTATTCCAGACGATCCGACGGCGCCGGCGCGATTCGATCTCCTGCCAATGATAGCGGCCGGCATCGCAGATCCAGGGCCCGGCCGGAGTCGCGTCCGGACGCGG
The DNA here is from genome assembly GCA_964411395.1 of uncultured Eubacteriales bacterium. Taxonomy (GTDB): domain Bacteria; phylum Acidobacteriota; class Aminicenantia; order Aminicenantales; family UBA4085; genus JAAZPG01. The sequence continues at coordinate 3,682 of CAYPKX010000156.1, forward strand.
GCGCACCCGGAAAAGCCCGCCTGTTTCCGGATGGCGGGCAAAGCCGGGATGGACGTCGACGTCCACGCGGCAGCCCCGGGCGCAGAACGGACAGATCGACGGCTTCGGCTCCAGAAACCAGGTTCGGGTTTTAAATCGAAACGCCGTGTCGGTGATGGCCCCGACCGGGCAGAGGTCGACCAGATTCCCCGAATATCCGGCCGCCACCGGCACGCCTTCGAATATTCCGATCTCGGTCCGGCCTCCCCGCTCGAACACGCCCAGCTCGCCGGTTTTTGTCACCTCGCGAAGAAAACGGACGCAGCGGGTGCACAAGACACAGCGCTCCCGGTCGAGGAGAAGCCGATCGCCGATTCGCAGGAGCTTGTCCCGGCGCGTTTTATTTTCGCGTAAGGCGCTTTCCGTCAATCCGTACTCGCGGTAATAATCCTGAAGGCGGCACTCGCCGGCCTTGTCGCAGATCGGACAGTCGATCGGATGGTCGGCCAGCAGAAGCTCGAGGACATTGCGGCGGGCTTCGGCCACTTTGGGAGAGACCGTCGTGATTTTCATCCCCTCGCGAACGAGAGTGGCGCAGGAGGGCTCGAGCTTGGCCGAGCCGGCGATTTCAACCACGCACATCCGGCAGGTCCCTTCGGGGGCCAGGGACGGGTGGTGGCAGAAATGCGGTATGGAAATACCCGCCCGCTCGGCCGCGGACAAAACGGTGGAACCGTCCGCCGCCTCGACCGTCCGGCCGTCGATTTCAATTCGGGCCATGGTCTCTGCCCTCCAGCTCCGCTCGGAATTTTTCGACCAAACCCAGGACCGGACCGGCGGCCGCGTCGCCGAACGGACAGAATGTCCGCCCTTTCATCATCCCGGCCAGCCGAACGAGGGTGTCGAGGTCGCCCGGCCGCCTTTCGCCGGAGACCATTCTTTGGACAGTCTTCCGGATCCACGCGGTTCCCACCCGGCATGGCGTGCACTGGCCGCAGGATTCATGGGCGTAAAATTTCGTGATCCGGTCCAGGACCGAAAGCATCGGGACGGAGTCGTCCATCACGATGATCCCGGCCGAGCCCATCATCGACCCGGCCGCCGAAAGCGATTCGCAATCCATGGCCACATCGATTTCGTCCGGCCGGAGAATCGTCGAGGACAGACCGCCGGGGATGACGGCTTTCAGGGACCGGCCGGGCCGCAGTCCGCCGGCGTGGGTGAAGATGATCTCCCGGAGCGGCGTTCCGGCTTTGAGTTCGTAGACACCCGGACGAAGGACCGATCCGCTGACCCCGAACAACCGTGTTCCGCCGTCCTGAAGCTTGCCCAGTCCGATGAACCAATCGGCTCCGTTTCGGACGATTCCGGGAAGATTGGCCAGGGTTTCGACGTTGTTGATCACCGTCGGTTTGGCAAAAAGGCCGACGGCCGCGGGAAACGGCGGCTTGAGCCGGGGCTGGCCGCGGAATCCCTCCAGGGATTCGAGCAGGGCCGTTTCTTCGCCGCAGATATAAGCGCCGGCTCCGCGATGGACGAGAATGTCCAGGGAAAAGCCGGAACCGAAAATATTCTCTCCAAGAAATCCCTTCACCCCGGCTTCGGCGATCGCGTCCTCCAAGCGAAGAGCAAGCTCCGCATATTCGCCGCGAATGTAAATGAAAGCCCGGCGGATGCCGACGGCGTAGCAGGCGATCACGATCCCTTCGAGGAGAAGATGAGGCTCGTGAGCCAGGATGTACCTGTCCTTGAACGTCCCCGGTTCGCCCTCGTCGGCATTGACGCAGAGGTAGCGCGGCCCCTCGCCGGTTTTGGGAACGAAGCTCCATTTCAAACCGGCCGGGAATCCCGCTCCCCCGCGGCCCCGGAGATTGGCTCCCTTGACTTCCTCGAGGACCTGGGCGGGCGTCATCGTCGTGACGGCTTTCCGGGCCGCTTCGTATCCCTCTGACCCGCAATACGCGGACAATGAACGGGGGCCGTCCGGACCGCAAGGCCGGGTCAGGATCGTCGCGGGGGCGGTCATTTCTCCTCCCGGAGCAAGGAATCGACTTTTTCCTCAGTCAAGTCCCCGTGCAAGACATCGTCGATCATCAGGCAAGGGCTCTTGTCGCAGGCGCCGAGACATTCGACTTCGACCAGGGTGAATCGGCCGTCCCGGGTCGTCTGCCCCGGTGCGATTCCCAGAACCGTCCGGACGCGGTCGAGAATCCGTTCCCCGCCCCGAATCGTGCAGGAAAGATTGGTGCAAACCTGGACGAGCCGGCGGCCGGCCGGTCGCCGCCGAAACATCGTATAAAAGGTCAGAACTTCTCTGACGTCGACCGGATGAAGGCCGCAGATGCGGGCAATGGCGATTTCGTCGTCCGGTCCGATGAATCCCCGCTCCCGTTGGACCAGATGCAGGACCGGCAAAATCGCGGCCCGCCGCTCCGGATAGCGGCCGACGATGTCGGCGATTGTTCCGCGAAGCTCTTCGGTAAAAGGCCCGTTCATCGGTCGAGCTCCCCGCCGATCATGTTCATCGACCCGAAGGTCGGGATGATATCGGCCAGCAACCGCCCCCGGATCAAACCGGACAGGGCGGAAACGACATGCAGACACGGCGCCCGGAGATGGAGTCGGTACGGCCGGTCGGTCCCGTCGGAGACAAGATAGAAACCCAGCTCGCCGTTTCCGCCTTCGACGGCCGAATAGGCTTCGCCGGCCGGCGGCCGCAGGCCGTGGCCTTTCATGAAATACTGGAAATGGCCGATCAATCCCTCGATCGAGCCGTAGGCCGCTTCCTTGGACGGGAAGGCATAACGGGGGTCGGCCGTTTGGATTTCAGGGAGGGCATCACGTTCCGCGCCCTCGAGGTTGGGCGATAACCGGACCGGAGCGGCGGGAGGCGAAATCCGCCCGGCCTTGATCGCCTCGGCCGGTTCAAGCGCCGGAACCGAAACGTCCGCCGCTGCGGCCCGAGTCCGTCGGAGCGGTTCCAGGCATTGCTCGATGATGCGGAGGCTTTGCTCCATTTCGGCCATCCGGACGAGGTAGCGGTCGAAGTTGTCGCCGCAGGTTCCCGTCGGGATATCGAAGGCCACACGGTCGTAGACGGCGTAAGGATGGGCCTTCC
>CAYPKX010000157.1:0-6758 GCA_964411395.1 uncultured Eubacteriales bacterium
CTGACGGTTTCCGCTCACAAAATCTATGGCCCGAAAGGCGTCGGGGCGCTGTACGTCCGCAAGGGGACTCCCCTCCGTTCGTTTGTCCACGGCGGTCATCAGGAACGGGGCTTGCGAGCCGGGACGGAAAACACGGCCGGGATCATCGGCTTCGGCGAAGCCGCCCGGATTCTTCCGCTTCATTTCGAGGCTGATTCCGTCCGGCTCCATCGGTTGGCCGGGCGGCTGAAAGCCGGCCTCGAGGCGGCGATTCCGAAGATTCACTTCAACGGCCATCCGACCCATCGGGTTCCCACCACCCTGAGCTATTCCTTCCTTGGTTTGGAGGCGGAAGCCATCCTCCTGGCCCTGGCGACCAAAGGGATTTCCGTATCGACGGGCTCCGCCTGCAGCGAAGAATCCGAGGAAGTCTCCCACGTTCTCCAGGCCATCGGCCTTCGTCCCGAATTCGCCCGCTCGACGGTTCGGATGTCCCTTGGCCGGTTCAACACGGATGCCGATGTCGATGAGGTCCTCCGGGTTCTCCCTGAAGTCGTGGCCAGCCTCCGGAAGATTTCGGCCTGGGACCCGGAAGAGTTTTAAGAGCCGGGAGAAGACTCATGAACGATTTATCCTTCCTCCCGCTCTCCCGTCCTTTCCTTTTGGATGGGGCCATGGGCACCGAGTTGATGAATATTCTCCCCCATCCGGGGCGGTGTCCGGAACTGGCTAATATCGAACATCCTGACGCCGTGCAGGCCGTTCATCGGGATTATTATGCCGCCGGAGCCGACGCCGTCTCGACCAACAGCTTCGGCGGAAGCCCCCTGAAGCTCGAAGCCGCCGGTCTGGGTGCCCGAACCCGGGAACTCAATGCCGCCGCGGCCCGGCTGGCCGCCGCCGTGCGTCCTGCCGGAAAATTTGTCGCCGGGGACATCGGCCCGACCGGGAAATTTCTCAAGCCGCAAGGGCCGTACGATGAAGACGAATTCGAATCCGGATTCGCCGTCCAGGCCGAAGGCCTGGCTGAAGGCGGCGCGGATTTCCTCCTCATCGAGACGATGTTCGACCTGAGGGAAGCCCTCTGCGCCGTCCGCGGCGCCCGGAGGGGCGCCCCCGCTCTCCCGGTCCTGGCCAGCCTGACCTTCAACAAGGGAAAACGCGGCTTTTTTACCTTGATGGGCGATAGCCTGGAGAAATGCACTCGGGCCTTCGAGGAGGAGCATCTTCCGGCCTTTGGAGCCAATTGCACGCTTAGCAGCGGTGATATGGCCGACCTGATCGCCACCTGGAAACCGCTGACTTCGGTCCCCCTGATTGCCCAGGCCAACGCCGGCAAGCCCGATCTCTCGACCGGGCGGGTTGTTTATTCCCAGGGGGAAGAAGCTTATCTGGCGGAGATTCCGCGATTGATCCGGAGCGGAGCCCGGATCATCGGCGGTTGTTGCGGGACGACGCCGGATTATATCCGCCGGATGGCAGCGCTTATCGGAGCGGTCTAGCCCGCATTTCGTGAAGGATGCCGGTTGAGCGCTTCGAGATAGGTTTTCCGCACGGCCAAAAGAAAAGGAAGATGCTCGTCCGTTCGCAAATCGGGATATGTCCATTCCAGCCGTTTCACTCCCGTCCGGGTAAAGAGCAGCTCGAGATGGGCGTAAATTCCCTTTTGAAGGGGCGGCCGATGGGCGAACCCCTTGGCCGTGGCCATGAAGAGCGCGGCGCCCGTCAGGATCCCCGGGTCGAGATTGACCGTCCGCCCGCGGCCCGACGAACGCAGCCGCAGATCGTCTTCCAGGTCGTTAGTCGCAATCTTGATATCGGCCAGCCGGTCGGGAGCGATGAGTTCGGCGAACGACACGAATTTTCGCGAAAGGCCCGGCCCCATCTCCCCGGCATAGTACTCCGTGCCCTGGAACGGGACGAGCGGCCCCCGGGCTTCGACCGGTCCGAAAAGCCGAACCAGCCGTTCTTCGGCTTCAGAAAAAGGACCGTCTTGTCCGGCGATGAGACCGCAGATGAGCTTGACCGGTTCGAAGGGTCGAATCTCCGCCATGCACCGTACGATAGGAGAAAGGCCGCCCGTTTGCAAGCGTCCGGTTCGCTCGCGCCCCGTTTCGAAACAAAATTATATTTTGATGACCGGAAGCTCAGATTCCGCCCGGCCGGGAAGGCGCGGCCAAGGAAACCAAAATGACGACGGTTTGGCGGGGGATTCTTTACCTGGTCAAAGAGGAGGCTCTCCGGATTCTCGGCGAACCCGGCGGCGAGTTCATGGCTTTGATCCCGGTCGGATGGTCGCCGGCGGTCGCAACTCCCGGGCCGGCCAAGCGCCCTCTCGCCGCGGTCATCCGCCGCTTGAATTGAAGAAGCGGCGGTCCGCCCTCCCTTGGCGAGACCGTGATAAAAATGAGGAAAACCGGCCGTGGGCCTGAGGCGTCCCTCATCCAAGAGACGACATCGCGGGTTTGATTTTCAGGGATCGAGTCCCTATAATAGGCGAAGTCTTTTCAAGGATTCAACCGCCATGAAATGGGTGTATATCGAAGATCTCGCCGCGCACAAGGACCAGGACGTCGAAGTCCGGGGCTGGGTTTACAATACCCGGTCCGGCGGTCGGATCCGGTTCCTCATTGTTCGGGACGGGACCGGGTATGTCCAGGCGACTCTGTTCAGCAAAGATGAGACCAATCCGCTCTTTCAGACCTTCGACCGTCTGACTCAGGAAACCTCGCTCATCGTCCGCGGCCGGGTTCGCGAAGACAAGCGGGCCCCCGGCGGTTATGAGATTTCGGTTGCCGAAATCGAGATCATCCAGATCGCCGTCGATTATCCCATCACGCCCAAGGAGCATTCGACGCCGTTTTTAATGGAGCACCGGCATCTCTGGCTCCGGTCACGCAAACAACATGCCGTCCTCCAGGTCCGGGCGGAAGTCATTCGGGCCATTCGCGATTTTTTCGACGGCCGGGGCTTCCGGCTGATGGACACGCCCATCCTGACCCCGAGCGCCTGCGAAGGGACGACGACGCTGTTCGAAACAAAATATTTCGACCAGATGGCGTATCTCAGCCAGAGCGGCCAGTTGTATAACGAAGCCACGGCCGCGGCCTTCGGCAAGGTGTATTGTTTCGGTCCCGCCTTCCGGGCGGAAAAATCCAAGACCCGGCGCCATTTGATCGAATTTTGGATGGTCGAGCCGGAAGTCGCCTTCGCCAGGCTCGAAGACACGATCGACCTCGGAGAGGACCTGGTTCTCTTTATTCTTGACCGGGTGCTTTCGCGGCGGAAGGGCGACTTGGAAGATCTGGAACGCGACCCGGCCAAGCTCGAGAGCATCTCCAAGCCGTTTCCCCGATTGACCTATGATGAAGCCCTCCCCCGTCTCCAGGAAAAGGGATCGGCCATCCAGTATGGCGAGGACTTCGGCGCTCCGGAGGAAACCATCATTTCGGACCTCTATCCGAGCCCGGTTTGCGTCACTCATTTTCCGGCCAAGATCAAAGCCTTCTACATGCAGCCGGATGAACTGCGGCCCGATCTGGCCCTGGGGGTGGATTTTCTGGCTTCAGAAGGCTACGGCGAAATCATCGGCGGCGGCCAGCGCATCCATGATCCGGACTTGCTGGCCAGCCGGCTCAAGGAGCATAACCTTCCGCCGGAGCCGTATCAATGGTATATCGACTTGCGAAAATACGGCTCCGTTCCTCACTCGGGATTCGGCCTGGGGGTTGAACGGGTCGTCGCCTGGATTTGCGGGATCAAGCATATCCGCGAGACCATTCCCTTTCCGCGGCTGCTCTACAGGATCTACCCCTGAGCAAACCGGAGGGCGGGGCGGCCGGCCGGAATCCGGCGGAACGCGAAGGGAACGAGGCGGCGTCTCCCCGGGAGCCCAAGCCCAAGGCGGCGATCATCAATTACGGCTGCGCGAAAAACCTCGTCGACAGCGAGGTGATGGCCGGGCATCTTCTGGCCGCGGGCTATGACCTCGTTTCCGATTCCCGCCGGGCCGACGTCCTGATTCTCAACACCTGCGGCTTTATTCGTCCGGCCCGCGACGAGGCCGACGATGGGATTCGGGCCGCCCTGGCCGAAAAGGCGAAACGTCCCGGCGTCCGCATCGTCGTCACCGGTTGTTACCCCCAGAGGGACGGAGCGTCTCTGGCGCAACGCTTTCCGCCGGTCGATGTCTGGCTCGGCGTCGGCGCTTACGGACGGATCACCGAAGCCGTCGAAGGCCGGCCGTTTCGTTCCCGAAAACGGGCATTCCTCTACGATCATCGCTCTCCCCGGGCGGTGTCCACGCCGCCCGGCTGGGCGTACCTCAAAGTCTCCGAGGGATGTTCCCATGCCTGCGCCTTCTGCGCGATCCCTTCGATCAAGGGGCCTTACCGGTCCCGGACGATATCTTCCATCCTTGCCGAATCGTCTTCCCTCGGGGCCCGCGGCGTGAGTGAAATCGTCCTCATCTCCCAGGATACGACTTCGTACGGACGGGACCTCGGGCTCCGCGACGGCTTGGCCCGGCTTCTTCGGGAGATTTTGAAACGCACGGAGATTCCCTGGATTCGTTTTCTTTACGGATATCCCGAAGAGGTCAGCGACGGCCTCCTCGAGGCGATGTCCGATCCGCGCATCTGTCCCTATTTCGATATTCCCTTTCAGCACGCCTCGGCGGCGATCCTGCGCCGGATGAAGCGCGGAGCCGGCGGCCGCCGGTCTCTCCGCCTTCTGGAGAAGATCCGAAAACGCCTGCCCGAAGCCGCCGTCCGGACCTCGCTGATCGTCGGATTTCCCGGCGAAGGGCCGGCTGAATTCCGAGAGCTCCAGGCGTTCGTTCGAGCCGCGTGTTTCGACCACCTTGGCGTCTTTACCTACTGCCCGGAGGAGGGGACGGCCGCCGTGCGATACGGCGATCCGGTCCCGGCGCGGGAAAAGGAGCGCCGAAGGAATGTCCTCATGGAGATACAGGCCTCGATTTCGAGAAAGAAGCTCGCCTCTTACCGGGGACGAATCCTGGAAGTGGTGAGGGATGCGGCCAGGCCTGAAGCGGCCGGGCGGCTCGTCGGCCGAACCCGCTTTCAGGCCCCGGAGGTGGATGGCGCCGTGTGGATCGACCCGCCTCAACGCACGTGGAAAAGCCCCCTTGGGCGTGTTAAAATCATCTCCTCCGGTCGATACGATCTCCGGGGGATCTTGCTGCCATGAAAAATATCGCAGGTCTTACGGCCACGTTTTTCTTTGCCGGCTACTTTCCCTTCGCTCCCGGGACATTCGCCAGCCTTGAAGCGGTCCTGCTCTTCGCGCTGGCCGGCCGGCGGCTTCCCCTGCTCCCCTACCTCTTGATACTGGCGGCTCTTTTCCTCGTGGGAACGGCTGCGGCCGACACCTTCGCCCGGCTTCTCAAGCAGAAAGATCCGCGGCCCATCGTCATCGACGAAATCGTCGGGCAGGGAGTCGCCCTCATCTCCATCCCGGCGCAATGGCCTTGGCTGGCCGGGGCTTTTTTCCTTTTCCGCCTGTTCGATGTTTTCAAGCCCTGGCCCATCCGGAAGCTCGAACAGCTCCCGGGGGGATGGGGGATCATGGCCGACGATGTGGCGGCCGGGATGGCCGCCGCCCTTGTTCTCCAGGGGATCCGTCTGATTCTATGAACGTCCATATCATCGCCGTCGGGTCGGAGCTGTTGACCCCGTTTTTTCGCGACACCGATTCCTTGTTTCTGACCCGGGGATTGAACGACCTCGGATGGGATGTCGCTGCTAAAATCATCGTCGGCGATGAACTCGACGCCCTTGCGGCGGCGATCCGAAGGTCTTGGCAGGAGGCCGATCTCGTTTTTATAACCGGCGGCCTGGGTCCGACCGGCGATGACCGAACACGGGAAGCCGTTTCCCAGGTCTTCGGACGTCCTCTCCGTCTCAGGGAGGACATTGTCGCCGGGATCGAAGCGCGGATTCGAAGCCGCGGCCGGACCATGGCGGCGGTCAACCGCAAACAGGGCCAAGTCCTCGAAGGAGCCGTCGTTCTTCCGAATCCCGCCGGGACGGCTCCCGGTCAGTGGCTCGAAGTCGACGGGAAAATCGTCGTTCTCCTGCCCGGGCCCCCCCGCGAGCTGCAGGCCGTATGCGAAACCCAGGTCTGGCCGCGTTTATCGGCTCGGAAACGGGGGTTTTTAGCCCGCCGCAACCTGAAAACCGCCGGCCTGGCCGAATCCGATCTCGAAACGATAATCGAAGGGCTTTACCCGGACGAGGAGGGTTTGCGCCTGACCGTTTTGGCCTCGCCCGGACAAGTCGAAATCCATGTCGCCGCGTTCTCGTCTGATTCCGCCGCCGAAGCCAACCGCCGGGCGGATGATTTGACCGCGCGGCTTCGCGTCCGACTCGGTTCAGCCGTGTTTTCCGATGACGGCTCCGATCTGGAGACCGTTGTCGGCCGGGCTTTGGTTCGAAAGAAGCGAACCGTCGCCGTCGCTGAATCCTGCAGCGGCGGGCTCCTTTCCCGACGGTTGATTCGGGTTCCCGGAAGCTCCGCCTATTTTCTGGAAGGATTCGTCACATATTCCAATCCATCAAAAATATCCCGGCTGGGTGTTCCCGCCGGGATGATCGAATCCCGGGGCGCGGTCAGCGGCGAGACGGCCGCGGCGATGGCCGAAGGCGTTCGCCGGACCGCCGGATCCGATTACGGTCTGGCCGTCACCGGAATTGCCGGCCCGTCAGGGGGAAGCGTCGAAAAGCCGGTGGGCCTGGTCTTTTGCGCCGCCGCCGACGGGA
>CAYPKX010000158.1:0-6748 GCA_964411395.1 uncultured Eubacteriales bacterium
TATTCTCCTGGCCGGTCGAGGCATTGAGCCCGGTACCGCCGTTCTTCATGAGCAAACCCCAGAGGTCGTCCTTGATGATGTACTGTTTCTCGGCGGCGATCAGCTCGTCGGCCTTCTTCTGAAGGGCGGCGATTTTGGCCGGATCGCCGTTGGTTCTCCAATACTTTTCCCTGTAGATCTGGTCGTAGATCTCGTCGATCTGCCGGTCGATGGCCGCATCCTTCTCGAAATCGGTCACCCCCATGACTTTCGTGCCTTTGAACATCAGGTGCTCATGGATGTGGGCGCTTCCGGTGATTCCGGGCCGCTCGTTGATCGATCCGACCTTGTAGTAGATGTGGCAGACAACGCGGGGCACGCCCGGCTTGGGAATCATCAGGATCTTCATCCCGTTCCCCAGGGTGTGCTCCTTGACGTTCAGGGTGATCTCGCCGGCCGAAACGAAGGCGGCCAGGGCGAGCACCGCAAGCGACAACGTCAGGAATCGCTTCATTCGGTACCTCCTCCTCAAAAATGTCGGGAGCCGGCCTCACCGGCCGGAAGGCAAAAAGACTCCTCCCTTGTTTTAGACGCCGATTGCCCCTCCTTCTTCCTTGGCCCGCTAGGGCTCCTGAAACAACGAGTCCTTTACCGGTCGAGGGAATCCCCCGGGGGCGGCCAAGGGCTATTCCCCGGGAAGGCGTTCGCCTTCTTGCGCGGTAAGGATTCAGCCGTCCAAACCACTGATATTCAATGAATTCCTGCGGTCCGACCCCACTCCAACCCCCCAGCTTTACATCAAAACGGCGATGATAAGTAGGATGACGGTGACCGCCAGGATGAAGAGTGTCTTCATTTTCAATCTCCGTGGTTAAAACTCGCGGCGGGCATAGAACCGCTGAGACAGCGAAAGCGAGACAAGGAAAGGAACGATGACGGCAGCGGCCGCGGCCAGGAGGAAGAGCGGCGTTCCGAGGGACGCCCGGAGCGCGTGGAGGCACCCGAAGACCGTTCTAACTCCCTCCGCGTTTTTTGCCGCGTCGAAATCATCGGGAAATCGAGTGACCACGGCCGCGACGACCGCGCTGAGCAGGAGGACGGCGACGACGACGAACGCCATCGTTCCTTTTCCGAAACCGAAGCGATGGTAAAAAATAAGGTAGAGAGAGGCGAATACCGCGGAAAACACGGCGAAAACGGCCGCGGCTTCGACCGAATGGAGAGGAAAGGAAACCGACCTCCCCGCCGGCCGGATCCATCCGGCGAGCGGGCCGATCACTCCGAAAACGGCCAGGCCGACGCCCGCCAGGCTGAGCCCGCCCAGGAGATGCCGGGAGGCGACGACATCGCGGCGCTTCACCGGGAAGCTGAGGTAGAGGATTTCGGTCTTGTTCCGGTCCTCGAAAAAGAACACCGCCGCCAGGTTGATGAGGACGAGGCAAAAACCCGGAACCATTACCAGGACGTCCGCAAACGGCGGTTGGAGGGAATAGAGCAGAATGGCCGCCAGGTTTGCGAGCAGAAACCACCGGGCCGCCAGCCAATCTTTCCGAATGAGCTTAAGCATGGCCGTTCCCCCTGGTCATGTAGAACATGATGTCCTCGAGGGTGGCCGCCTCGATCACCGCGTCCCGGCCGAGCCGCCGGCGGGCTTCCCCGGCCGCGGTCGTCAGGGCGGCGACGCCGTACGTCCCTTGCCGGATCCCCTTGAAGAGGTCCCGGTGCTCGGCGGCCAACAGCTCCGGCCCGCCCTTGACCACGGCCCAAACCCCGAGAATGCCGTCCCGGGGTGAGGAGAAAACGATTTCCCCGTTTCGGATAAAGGTGATGAAATCCGCGATCCGCTCCAGGTCGGAAGTGATGTGCGTCGAAAAGAGGACCGACTTGCCCGCGTCCTGGATGAAGGCCGAAAGCCGCTTGAGGAGCTCGCTCCGAAAGACCGGGTCGAGGCCCGAGGTCGGTTCGTCCAGGATCAGGAGGTCGGCCTTGTGGGACAAGGCGACGGCCAGGGCGAATTTCATCCTCGTACCGCGCGACAGCGTTTTAAACCGCTTTCCCAAGGGAAGGTCGAATTCGACCGCCAGCTTCCGAAAAAGCACGTCGTCCCAATCCCGGTAGAACGGAGCGACCGTCTTGCGGACGTTGGCCAGAGTCAGGTGCTCGTAGAAAAACGGCGTGTCGTGGACGAAGCCGATCCGGCCCTTGATCTCCATCTCGGCGGCGAGGTTGTCCAGGCCCAGGACGCGGAGTTCGCCCCCGTCGCGGCGGATGAGGTTCAGGATGAGCCTGATGATCGTCGTCTTTCCCGCCCCGTTCGGCCCGATCAGGCCCATGATGTATCCCCGGGGCAGGGAAAAAGAGACGTCCTTCAGCCGGAAACCGCCGTAATCCTTCGAAAGATTTTTTATTTCCAGGGCGTATTCCATGGCCGCCTCTTTAAAGCTCTTTTCTCCGGAACAGGGCGAGACTCAGGACGAACGAACCGTAGGAAAACAACGCCAGAAGAGCCAGGACCGAAAGGAAAGCCGGAACGCTCCCGAGGGCGGATTGAACCCAGGCGATGCCGTTGGGGATCAAACGGAAGAGTTTTTTAACCGTTTCGATGCCGACCGCGCTCCGGAAGATCATCAGGAGAATGCCGAGAACCTGGAAGACGACGAGCATGACCAGCAGTCCGACATATCCGAAGCGGGTAAAAAGCGGCATCACGACGCCGAAGATCAGGGACAGGAAGGCCAGGGAAAGGAGGATCATCCTCGGGCTGAAGACCGTCGTCGCCGCCAGCTTGCCGCCGGGAGCGAGGACCATGATGACGGAGCCGGCCAGGTACATCAACAGCATCAATCCCCAGCTCAGGAGATGCCGGGCGCCCATGAACTCGCGCCGGGTCACGGGGAGACTGAGACCGAAACCCAGCGATTTGAATTTGTCTTCCCGGCCAAAGAATATGAAGGGGACGAGGGAGTAGAGAAATCCCCCGAAAACGGGCAGCAGAAGGGTGTTGTTGACTCTCGAACCCAGGAAGCCGAGGTAGAGAGGATAGAGGACGAGCGTCCAGGCGAACATTTTCTTGTGATGGATCAGGTCTCGACGGATCAGGTTAAACATGGGACGCTCCGGGGTTCAGAAAAACCATGATGTCCTCGATCGAGGCCCGGTCGAAGACGGCCGCGGGGAAGGCCGCCCGGGCTCCGGAGATCTCGGAGGTCAGAGCTTCAACGCCGTAAGGCGATTCCCGGACCGCCCGGAAAAGCGGCCGGCGGGAGGAGTCGAGAAGCTCGCGCCCTCCTTTGACGACGGCCCAGCCGTCCCGGATATCGTCGCGGGGCGAGGAGAAAACGACCGCGCCGTCGACGAGCAAGGTGACATAATCGGCCGTCCGCTCCAGGTCGGAGGTGATATGGGTCGAAAAGAGGACCGCTTTCCGGCCGTCCTGGATCACGCCCGAAAGCCGTTCCAGAAGCTCGCGCCGGAAGACGGGATCGAGGCCTGACGTCGGCTCATCGAGGACGAGCAGCTCGGCCTCGTGGCTGAGGGCCAGGGCCAGGGAGAACTTCATCTTCATCCCGTGGGACAGGTTTTTGAATTTTCGACCCGGATCCAGCTCAAATTCCTTCATCAGGGCTTCGAACCGCGGCTGATCCCAAAGCGGATAGAACGGGGCGATGGCCGAGGCGAGGGCTTTGAGCGGAATATCTTCGACCAGGCCCGGCGTTTCATGGACGAAACCGATCCGGGCTTTGACCGCCTTTTCCTCAGCCAGTGAATCCAGGCCGAAGACCTTGACCGTCCCGCCCTCCCGCCGGACGAGGTTGAGGATGAGCTTGATGATGGTCGTCTTTCCGGCCCCGTTGGGGCCGACCAGGCCCATGATCGTCCCGGGGGGGACAGCGAAGGACACGTCCTTGAGGGCGAATCCTTTGTAGGCCTTGCGGAGGCCGTTGATTTCGAGTGCCGCGGACATCAGATATTCTCCTTGAACAATAATCGAAGCATTTCAACCATCTGCTCCTCGTCGATTCCCATCAGCCGGGCTTCGTCGACGGCCCGAACCAGAGCCTCCTCGACACTCTTCATTCGTTTTTCGCGAAGGAGTTCCTTGTTCTGGACGGCGACAAACGTCCCTTTTCCTCCCACCGTATTGAGAAATCCCTCGGCTTCGAGCTCATCGTACGCTCTCTTCGTCGTAATGACGCTGATCTGAAGGTCTTGAGCAAGCCGCCGAATCGAAGGAAGCGGGCTCCCCTCCTCCAAATCTCCGGATAAAATCTGGGCTTTGATTTGCTTGCCGATCTGCTCGTAAATCGGGTCGGCGGATGAATTGGAGATGATGATTTTCAAAGCCGGATCTCCTTCCGTTCATTCTGTATCATGTGTTCATACCGTATATATTATACAATTACAGTATAGACGATTGACTTTGTTTGTCAATCCCATTTTTTTGCTTCGGTTCAAAATTAAAGTAGAATAGCGACTCGCAATTTTCTCCCTCATACTTTATGGAGAGCGATTTATGAAATACTTCAAACACAGACTGATAAATTTTGGCTCCGGAGCAAGCCCCGATTGTTCGAGCGGATCAGGCGCTTCCTGGTCGGAAGCCTGCACGGCGGAGCCCACAAACACGCCCGGCTCCGGATCCTGCTCGACCGGCGTTTATGTCGCGACAAACTACGGCTGCACTCATGGCGTTGCCGATATTCTCCAATGTCTCGACGGATCAGAAAACCTGACGTGGTGCAGTGCCGGAGGTATTGCGACCAACACGACGGGCTGTCAAACGGGGACCGGCCCCGCAGGAATATGAGGAAAGAAGGAAATTTCTGTTAGAATCAGCATCGAGATCGCTAAATACGAAACGATCTCACGAACCTCCCCCGGGAGGCGCACACCAAGAAAGAGGTCGATCATGGCCAGAGTTCCGGCGGCAATTCTTTTTCTCCTTCCGGTTCTTTTCCTGGCTTTCTTCCCGGCCGGATGCGCCGGTTCCCGGACCGATTCGGAAACGGCGCTGGAATCGGCCCGGATGAAGGTCATGGAAGAATTCGCCCGGATCGATCTGGAATTGAAAAGAGCCGCCGAGCGTCTGGGCGCAGAGGGACTGACCGGTTACGGCGCCCGCTCCGCGCTTGAAGACTTGTTCAACGCGTTTCCCTATGCCGTCGATTGCACGGCCGTCGATTCCACGGGCCGGATGGTGACGGTCGAGCCCGCCCCCTACCGCCATTTCGAAGGCAACGACATCAGCGACCAGGAACAGGTCAAACGGATTCTGGACCGCCGCGTTCCGGTCCTGAGCGGCGTTTTCCGGACGGTCGAGGGAATCGAAGCGACCGACGCCGAATATCCGGTCTTCGGCTCCGACGGCGCCTTTCTCGGATCGGTCAGCCTTCTCTTCTCGGCCGAAGGGCTCCTGGCAACGGCGCTGAATTCCCAAGCCGGAGAGAAAACCCCTGCGACCTGGGTCGTGGAAACCGGCGGACGAATCCTCTTCCACCGGGACAAGGCTCGGCTCGGATCGAATTTTTTCGCCTGGGATCGTCTTCGGACGGAGGAGAAGCTGCGGCGGTTCGCCGAGCAGCTCGCCTCGCGGCCCGACGGTGCGGACGCCGGCCTCGGCGCAACCTGGACAAGCGCATCCCTTTACGATACGGCCTGGCGGCTGGTCATCTTTGGGGAATATTGAGCCGGACGGCCGTCAGCATTCTCAACGACAAATAAAATTCCCGGGTCCCGCCGGCTGCTTTTTTTAGGAGGCACCCTCTGCAACCCGCCCGAAAGGCGGAAACTCCCCCGGATTTTTTCAGCTTCCGCGGAAAAACCGGCTCACAGAAAGCCGTATTTCTTCCCGTACTCCAGCATCTGGGCGACGTAATCCTCCGGCAGCATGATCTTGACGTCGACGATCTTGCCGTTTGCGTCCGTGACCGGCGTGTAGACCGGGTTGACGAATCCGGCATACGGCGCCAGGTTCAGCCTGGCGTACCGGTCCAGAACCTCTTTGTGGAGGCCGGGCTCGATCTTGACCCCGTAGGTCTCGATGAGATTTTTCGCCGCCTCGTAGTCGCCTTCGCTGGTGATCCGCTGGACCTCGGCCAGGAGCTTCCCGTACAGATCGCGAAGCTTCGCATAGTCGTTGACCACAAAGTACGTCTTGCCGTCCTTT
This sequence comes from uncultured Eubacteriales bacterium, assembly GCA_964411395.1. Lineage (GTDB taxonomy): Bacteria > Acidobacteriota > Aminicenantia > Aminicenantales > UBA4085 > JAAZPG01. The sequence goes on from CAYPKX010000158.1 coordinate 6,146, forward strand.
TCGATCCGGCTGATGACGTTCTCGGGAAGGCCTTTTTCATAAACCCACTGCGAAACCATCGCCCGGCTGCGCATATGGGCCTGCTCGATATTCTGGCCGAGCTGGATGCGGGTGATCTGGGTCAGGAGGCCGTTGCGGATGTTGGCGTCGTATTCGGCCTTGGCCGCGTCCTCGTTGGGAAGAAGCCCAAGCTCAACGACCTTCGGGTCCATCATGTAATAAAGGGCGAACAGGTCGGCCCGCGCTTCCTCAACCGGGGAATGGTAGTTTTTCAGGGCTTCGTTGCTGACCCCGGGAAGGAGCTGTCCCGAGCCATGGCCCAGCACCTCGTGGAAATCGGTATGGAGATTTCCGGCCTGCCCGCCGTATTTCTTGCTCCGCTCGAGCTCTTCGGCCGAGGCGGCAAACTCCGGCCCGAAGCCGGACGTCAACGACGAGGCATTATAAGCATAGGTGATGTTCTCCAGGGTGACGGACTTGCTCCCGTGATTGACCCGGATCCAGTTGGCGTTCGGCAGATTGATTCCGATCGGCGTGGACGGATAGCAATCGCCGCCGAGCATGGCCGCGGTGATGACCTTGGCAGCCACGCCCTTGACCTCT
>CAYPKX010000159.1:0-6739 GCA_964411395.1 uncultured Eubacteriales bacterium
GGCGATGTAGCCCTGCCGATGGGTGATCCGGTAATTGCCGTTTTTCACCCGAACCGTGATTTTCCGGAAGGTGTTGCCCGGCCGGGTACGGCTCGGCCGGTAATAGAGAAGGTAATAGTTCTCGGCCGCCGCGGCCGCCCGCTGAAACGACGCGTCGGCGGCGGCTCCGCTGTCCACCAGACCGCCGGTCGCCCTGGCAATTTCGGAAAACGCGCTGAAAATATCCTCCGACTGCTCCTCGAAGGTCAGAAAGGAGCCCGTGCTCCCGATACCGCCGGCGGCGGCGCCGCCGGCCGCGAACGTCTCGGGGCCTTCTTTCAGGGCCGTGCTTCCGCCCACCCCGAACTCGATCGAAGCCGGCTGGGTTTTCGTCAGGTAAAGGAAGTGGACGGCGATCGAGGAGTCGGAAAAGGCTTCCTGGACGGCCTGAACGTCGAAGGTCACATCCCGGTTGTAAAATTCGAACTTTTCCATCAAGTCGAACATGACGTCGGGACGCTCCTGGTTGGCCTCGATCAGGAGAGCGATTTCCTTGGCGTTGATTTTGGGAACCACCTCTTTCTGGTAGAAGAAGAAGACATGCTTCCGGCCCTCCCGGCTCTTGAGAAACCGGGCGAATTCGACCAGCTTTTGTTGATCGACATGGCGCAACGTTTCCAGCCGCTTCATCGTCTCTCCATAGAGCAGAAGCTTCTGGTCGAGAAATCCTTCATTCGTCATCACCGAAACCAGCTCCCGGATCAGGGCCCGGTATTCGGCGGTGCCCAGGGCGATTCCCGCCCGGACTTTGGCCAGGAGCTCATCCTTGATTTTCGCCCGCGACGTTTTCAGAAGCATCCCCGGCTTCAGGTTGAAGGTGCTCATCGGGGTGATCAGGATCAGCTCGTCCTGGGTTTCGATGACCTGATCAAAAAAATAGTCCATCGCCCGGCCGATCTCGGCCTGGAATTCGGACATTTCGAACAACAGGATGAAGAGACGGCCGGTCCGCGGCGGCGTTCCGGAGACTCCCTCGTTGCGGGCAACGCTCGTCCTGCGGATCAGGTAGACGGCGTCGATCTCTTGGGGAAAACCGTCTTCCCAGACCTCGAAATCGTCTTTCTGGAGCGAATCGACGAACGTTTCGCCCTTGAACACCCGGACGGGAACCTCGACGTTGGTCACCCCGGCCTCATGAACGATCTGCCGTCCGGAACCCGAAACGGACGCAGCCGGGACCGCAAGCCCGGCGGCCAAGACAAGAAGCGCGGCAGCGGTCAGTTTCAATTTCCTCATCTCGTACGCCTCGACCGAAGGATCATCCCTTTCATTATACTCCAGCCTTCGACGGGATTCGAATCGCTTCGGGACCGCCGCCGGGCGTCGAATTCCGGTTGCACCGGCCGAATTCATTCTGATATAATCGGCCCGATCAAAACACCGATAAAGAGGGAGGACTCTCATGGGCAAAATGATCGCGATCCTCGGCGGGCTCATCGCCATGATCGGTAGCGTCGTATTGCTGATCACTTCGCCGTCGTGGTGGTGGGCGTTCAAGGGTCTCGTGAAGGGATTCATCCCTCCCGTGCTTTTCTTCGGCGGCGTCATCGCCCTGATCGCCGGTTTGAGCAGCCTCAAGGATGCGTCCCGCGCCAAGCAGCTCGAAGCCGAAGTCAAAGAAGACGAGAAGAAGAAAGCCTGACCGGGCGATAGTCGCCCGGGTTGTCGCGTGATTCATCTCGGGCCGGTACTGGTCTCCCTCGTCCTGTCGCTGGTCTCCCCGGCGACCCGGGCCATTGACCGGGTCTTTCTCGACGGCGATCCCGTCGGCTTGAGGGCGTTGATTCCGGCGGGATCGTTCCTCAATGTATCCTTTTCCAGCCCGGTCGATTTCTCCGACATTCTCTCCGACGAACAGGCCGTTCTCTGGTTCCGGCGTCTCTTCCGGACTCACCGGCGAGTGGGGTTTTATCCCGATACCCCGTTTTTAGAACGGGGGGCGGTCGTCTATAAAGCCCGCTGGGAAGTCGAGACTCCCGATCGAAGGCTGCTCGCCTTTGACATTCTTTTTCTGATCCAAGGACGCGCCTCGGCGGGTCAGGCGCCCCGGCCGGCGGATTTCTGGTCCCTGCTCCAGATTCGAGCGGAGCGGCGGTGAAAGGAAAACCGTTTGTCTGGGCGACGGGCGCCGGTCTTGCGGCCCTGGCCTGCGGTTTTCTGGCTTTCGCCCTTCCCCCTCTTCTCATCTCCGACCGTTCGGCCAAATCCCTCGAGATCCTCAGAAAAAAAGCCGGGTTGATCCAGCATGCCTATGCCGTCATCGTCAGGGACCAGGAGCAAAGGCTCGACCGCCTGACCCGCAGGCCCTTTCCCAAAACGGTCCAGGACCAGCACGCCCTGTTCGCCTCGCTCAAGCTCGATCCGGAAACCGAGGGCGTGGCCTTCTACGGACCGGACAAGAAGATCCGACTCTGGCTCGGCCGGGCGGTCAACCTCGAATCCTTGATGACCGGATCTCCGCCGATCCTCACCCCCTCGTTCCGGCAAAAACAAATTCTCATCCAGGACCGTTCCTCCGCCGTCCTCTCCCTCATTGTCCGCCTCGAATCCGGAACGATCCTGGTGATTCACCGGCTCATGTCCTTTATTCCCGAATTCCGGTCGGCCTATCTGGACGAGTACGGGTTCCTTCCTTCCCGCCTCAAACGGAATGCGACGGTCGACTTCTGGGATTTCCGGGATGATCTCTCGTCCTATGAGCGGCTTTTTGCCGGTCATCAGGACGAATTCGTCGGGACGCCTCGACGCCCGGATGATGCGCCGACGATTCTTTTTCCATTAAGAACCGCCGAGGGCCGGATCACCGGCACGGTCAAGCTCTCGGCGCCGGCGACCGCCGCCGGGAGACGGAACCTCCGCGAAATTCTGGCCTTTTCCTCCTTGTCCGTCCTGGCCTTGGCGCTCCTTCTGGTCATGGCGGGAACAGCGGCCGGGACGGTCAAGGCTCGTTCGCGGCCGATTTCAATTCTCGCCTATTTTCTGTCTTTGATCGCCTTTCGCGCTGTCTTCCTCCCGCTCAGCGGACTGAAACCGGCTCTTGCCTCGAACCTCTTTTCCGCCGACCGGGCGGGCTTCTTTTCGCCGGGAGACTTGACCCGCTCGCCGCTCGAGATTTTCGCCACTGCCCTGACCCTGTTCGCCTTGTCGTTCGGCTTGATGCGATTTCTTCCCCGCGCCGATGGACCCGCGGCCCGGTTCGTCCGGCGAATCGGAATCATCCTCCCTCCCTTTCTCCTCGCCGGAGGTGTTGCGGCCGTGGAAAAGCTGGTCCTCCAATCCAGCGTCCCTCTGCTTCGATTTGAGCCGACCGCGGTCTTCCTCCTTCTCCATGGCTCCCTCCTTCTTCTTTCGGCGGCGGTGGGGGGGCCGTCGATCGCCATGCTCCGCGGGATCATCGGGGAAGCCCGCCGTCCGGCCATCCCCCTGATCGCCGGTTCCGCCCTGACCGCCGGTGTTCTGATTCTTCTCCGGCCCGGGAATCTGTTTTCGAATGCGGCCCTGGCCGCGGGACTCGGCCTGGCCGCGGCCGCGGTTTCCCGCCCAACGGCGAGACGCCCCATCGCCGTCGCCGTCCTGGCCTTCCTGATCGGCTGGTCAGGAATCCACTCGACGATAAGGAAAACGACCGAGGCCAAGACAAAAATCCTGGTGTCGGGGATCCTTCGGGAGACCATCCAAACCCGCGATTCCTGGGCCCGCTATCTGCTCGGTCAATCGGTCGGCGCTCTGGATCGGTCCCGCCGGGATATCCTGGCTTTCTTTGACGACAGATCCAAGCTTCCCGACGCCGCCCGCCGGCTTTGGGATGAAACCCTGGCCGCCCGTTTCCGCTGGTATTCCAGTCTCGAGATCCAGGATGCCGAGGGAACGCTCCTTTCGCGATTTGCCCTCAACGTCCCGAAAGTTTTCCGGCCGGCCGGCGATCTGCCCTACAACCCCCAGGGGGCGGTTGTTCGGCGGACCTTGCCGTTCATGGGCAAAGAGAGGGACGTTCTCATCGGTTACCGGGATTGGGAAGTCGAGGGACAATCCGTGGGCCGGACGATTTTCACCATGTCCCTGGACGACGATATGCTGCCGTTCAATTATTCGGCCAATCCCTACTTCGAGCTGCTCCGTTCCGATTCCCTTCCCTCCCTGATCCCCTTCGACTTCCGGATGGCGATTTTCGACGTCTCCGGCCGCCTCGTCTTCAATCCCGGAAAGCTTTCGTCCGGGCTGCCGCCCGGATTGAAGGAAGATTCGGACTTGGACGGCCCCGGCGTCCAAATGGACTTCCGGGACAGGGACGAGCGCTTCGACCTGTACGCCTTCCGCTCCGAAGACCGGATTTATGCCATCCTGACCCCGCGGCCGGGGACCGTCGGTCGGGTCGTGGAATACATCAAATCCCTTGTTCTGGCCGGCGCCCTCCTTGCTCCGGCTGTTTTTCTGGCCATCGGGCTCTCGGTTCGGCACTCGAGGAAACGGCCGCTCTGGTCGTTTGCCGACCGGGTCTATGTCTCCTTTGCCGCGGTCGCGCTCGTTCCCCTGCTTCTCTTCGCCGTTTTTTCCCGCGGATTTTTCAATCGGGTTTTTGCCCAGCAGCTCGTCCGGAAAGCCGAGGTTCACGCCAACCTCGCCCGCAACGTCATGGACGATCTGGCCTTCCTCCAAAAAGAGGATGAAGCCCCGGTCGAGACGCCGCCCGACGAACTCGTCCTCTGGATTTCGACGACCATCGCCAACGACGTCAATCTGTACCGGGAAGGGCGGCTGGTTTCCTCCAGCCGCCGCGAATTGTTCGACGACGGCCTGCTCCCGGAGCTCCTCGACGGCGAGGTTCACTACCAGATCCAGTTTGCCGAACACCCCTACTACGCCCAGACCAGCCGCCTCGGGTCGTTTTCGTTCCGAACGCTCACGGTTCCCTACCACGCCGTCGATCCTCCCCTCCTGCTTTCCTTGCCGTTTCCGTTCGAACGCCAGGAAATTTCGGCCGCCGGGAGGGAGATGTTCGAGTTTCTCGTCTTTATCGGGATCTTTTTCGTCGGCACCGTCCTCGTCCTCGCCCGCGGCATCGGGACGATGATCGTCACCCCCGTCCGCCGGCTGCTGGCCGGCACCCGGGAGGCGGCCCTCGGCAATCTTGAGTTCGAAGTCGAATATCGCGGACGGGACGAGATGAAAGCCCTGGTGGACGGATTCAATGCGATGATCCGGAATCTTAAAAGCCATCAGCAGGAGATGGCCGACTTGGGCCGCAAGGCGGCCTGGGCGGAAATGGCCCGGAAAGTCGCCCACGAAGTGAAAAATCCCCTGACGCCCATTCAGCTCTCGGCCGAGCATCTTCTCCACGTCTGGAACGACCGGCCCGAGGAGTTTGAACCGGCCTTGAAGGAATCCATCTCCTATATCGTCGGTGAGGTCGACAACCTCCGGCAAATCGCCCAGGATTTTCTGGATCTCTCCCGGGCGGCCGTTCTGAACAAGGTCCCGGTGATCCTGGGGGATATCCTGGACGAAACGATCGCGCCTTACAAAAAGCTTCTGGCCGACCGCCTGGTTTTCCATGAAGCCGTCGCCGAGGGCCTGGCCCTGGACGGCGACCCGGCCAAGCTCAAAATCGCCTTCCGCAACCTGATGATCAACGCGATCGAATCCATCCGCCGGCACGGGGAAATCCGGGTCGAAGCCCGGCGGGAGGGCGATCGGTTCATCGTGGCCATCGCCGACAATGGATCCGGGATGAGACCGGATGTTCTGGGACGTATCTTCGAGCCGCACTTTTCCACCAAAACATCGGGGACCGGGCTCGGTCTTTCGATCACCAAGAAAATCATCGAGGACCACGGCGGCGCCATTCGAGTCAAAAGCGAAGCGGGGATCGGCACGATCGTGACGATCGAGCTTCCAGCCGGACCGGCCTGATCCCGTCCGCGGCCTCCCTGCCGGCTGGTAATTTCGCCTGGTCTGTGGAAGAATATCCCGCATGAGCAAGACGTTGGTCGCTTATTTCAGCCGGACCGGAAACACGAAAAAGGTCGCCGAAGCGATATTTGCGGAGCTGGCCGGCGATCGGACGCTCGTGTCCATCGACAAGGCCGGCTCCCTGCAGGGATATGACCTGATCTTCATCGGCTTTCCCGTCCAATCGCACAGTGTTCCGTTTCCCGTCGAAACGTTCCTCAAATCGCTTCCGAAAGGGAAGAAAATCGCGTTGTTCAGCACCCATGGGGCTTTTCCCCATCACCGGATCGCCCTGGAAGCCCTGGAATATGCTTCGGTTCTGACCGGGCATTGCCGCCTCCTTGGGACATTCCATTGCCGCGGCAAGCTTTCGCTCCAGGCCCTCGAAGCCTTCGCCAAATCACCCGAGCATCGCGAATGGTCGGAAATGGCCCCCTCGGCCGCCACACATCCCGATGCCCATGACCTGGCCGAGGCCGGGGTTTTCTCCCGCCACATGAAAGCGCTCAGCGCCGGATCTGAATCCTTCCGCGGATAGGAACGGAGGGGCGATGGCGAAATTCATTTTTTACTGCCTGTTGGCGTATCTCGTCATCCGCCTGGTTTCGTTCTGGCGAAAAATCGGCTCGGCGTCGAAGAGCGGGGCGCCGGTTCCTCCGGCCCGGACGTCCGGATCGGGAGTCATGGTCAAGGATGAGGTCTGCCAGACATACCTTCCCCGGGAAAATGCCCTGCGCGAAGTCATCGACGG
>CAYPKX010000160.1:0-6681 GCA_964411395.1 uncultured Eubacteriales bacterium
TCGCTTCGCTCCCGCTGGAGACTCAGCAGGATGTGACCTTCCAGCTTCTCAAGGACGTGGAAAATCTCGAGGTCGACGTCTTCTATTCGGGAAAAAATGAAATCACCTCGGTTTACCTGCAGAAGGGCGTCAGCGCCAATATCGTGACCATGAACTCGGCCCAGTTTTCCCAGGAAGCCGACCTGGAGAGCGCGGCGACGTTCGAGCTGTCCCTGGAAAAGTTTTCCGGAGAAGCCAACGTCTTCAAGCTGGAGGCGGTCAACCTTCCCAGCCAGCTGAACTACGAGTTCAGCGATCCGGTCACCGGCGCCCGCCTCTCCCAGATCAAGTTCACCGAGGGCATCACCTCGATGAAGCTCGCCCTGAAAGTTTATCTCCCGAAGAACGCCGATGCCCAGGTCGTGATCGACAAGCCGATCGGTTTTTACGCCCTGACCCTGGATAACGACCAATCCGCCCGCCTGGCCGATCTCCGGTCGAAAAAGCCGGTCCTCGACGAAGCCGAGATCGAGGCCCTCAAGGCCGGAAATGTCCGTCTGGAGCTCATCCCCCGCGGCGTCGGAAAAATCGAAGTCCAGGCGGTCAACCTCTATCATGAAATCAAGGTCGGCGAGGCCGTGACCATGGAGGTCCGGGTCAAGAACGCCGGCACGCGGAAGCTCAACAACATCCGGGTGTCGACCGACCTTCCCCTGAATTGGCGCTCGACCGTCGTCCCCGACCTGATCGGCAGCCTCGAGCAGGGGAAGGACGAAGTCGTCACCCTGACCTTCCAGCCGCCGGCCGATGTCGCCGTCGGAGATTACGAGCCGAAAATCAAGACTGAGTGCATGGCCGACAACCGGACCGTCGAGTCTGAGGATAAAATCGTCCGGGTTCACGTGGCCTCCAAGACGAATATCTTCGGCGTCGTCCTCCTGGTCCTTCTCCTGGTCGGCTTGCTCGTCGGCATCGTCGCTTTCGGAATCAAGCTGACGCGGCGGTAAAACGCAGAACCCGTATTCACGTTAAAGGGAGAATGTGATGACTGAACAATCGCTTATCCTCAGGGCCGAAGACCTGTCCAAGCGTTACGAGGACGGCATCCTGGCCCTCGACCACATCAACCTGTCCGTCCGGGCCGGCGAGGTCTATTGCCTGCTCGGGGCCAATGGAGCGGGGAAAACCACCACCATCAACCTCTTCCTGGGTTTCATCCCGCCGACGACCGGCCGCTGCCTGATCAACGGGATCGACGTCGATAAGGATCCGCTCGAGGCGAAAAAGTATGTCTCCTTCGTCTCCGAAAACGTCATGCTCTACGGCAACTTCACCGCCCGCCAGAATCTCGATTTCTTTGCCAAGCTCGGCGGAAAGCCGAATCTGAGCCGGGACGACTATTACCGGGTCATGCGCCGGGTTTCCCTGCAGGAAAAGGCCTTTGAACAGCGGGTCAAGACCTTTTCCAAGGGGATGCGGCAGAAGCTGGGCATTTCCATCGCCGTGATCAAGGATGCCCCGGCCATCCTGCTCGACGAGCCGACCTCGGGCCTGGACCCCAAGGCGGCCGAGGAGTTTCAGGAGATCCTGGCCGAGCTAAAAAACGAGGGCAAAGCGATTCTCATGTCGACCCATGACATCTTCCGGGCCAAGGAGATCGGCGACCGCGTCGGGATCATGAAGGAGGGCCGCCTGGTCATGGAGCGGACTCGGGAGGATCTTCGGACCGAGGATCTGGTGAAAATCTACATCGATTACATGAAATCGGAACCGATGGCCGTTTGAGGCAGCGAACGTGATGGGAACGATCATCCGCAAGGAAATTGCCGATAACCTCCTCAGCTATAAATTCTTTATCGCCATACTTCTCTCGGCCGTCCTGATCTTCACCTCGCTTTTTGTGATGAGCCGCGATTACCGCGGGCGGGCGGCCGATTATCAGATCATCCAACCGAAGGCCGGCCAACCGCTGGCCGTCCTTCCGCCGAACCCTCTCTCCGTCTTCGCCAAAGGCCTGGAGGATTCGATCACCCGTTCTTATGAGCCCAGTTTCATCGGCCTCGAGGCGCGGAGCGGCCGGTCCACGTCCAACACGGTCTTCGCCTTTTTCCCCGCCCCGGACTTCGTCTATATCGTCAAGGTCGTCCTGTCGCTGGTCGCCCTTCTCTTCGGCTTCGACCGGATCAGCCGGGAGCGGGAAGCCGGAACCCTGAAGCTGACGCTGGCCAATTCCGTTTCGCGGGGATCTCTGCTTTTCGGAAAATGGCTCGGCAACCTGGTCTCCCTGGTTTTGCCATTTGCGCTGATCACCGTGATCGGTTTGGCCGTTTTGCATCTGGACCCGGCGTTTCGGATGACCGCGGCGGACTACGGCCGCCTGGCCCTCATTTTTCTCCTCAGTCTGGCCTACCTGGCGTTGTTTTTGAGCCTGGGCCTGTTCATTTCGATCGTCACCCGGCGCTCGGCCACTTCGCTTGTGGTTCTCCTCCTGATCTGGGCCCTCCTGGTTTTCGTTCTGCCTCATACCGGCACGCTGTTGGCCCGGCAACTCGTCGAGGTGCCGTCGGGCCGGGCCATCCAGGAAAAGCGCAACCAGATCTGGACCCGGGAGATTCTCCTGACGTACTCCGACCGGTCCAACCGGATGGCCCATCTTCAAACGCTGAACGAGGAAATCGGCCGGCTCGAGGAGGACTTCCGGAACCGCGTCGACCGGCAGGTCCGGCTGGCGAAAGCCCTCAACCGGATTTCGCCCGCGGCCGGATTCGTCTATACCGCAACCGAAATCGCGGGGACCGGGATCGGTGAGGACAGCCGTCTCAAGCGGGAAGTCGTCCGGTATCGAACCCGGGTTCTGGAAATGGGAGCGTTGGAAAACAACACCGCCCCGGCCTTTTCTTATGCCTACCGGCCGGTCGGCGAAATCATGGCCGAGGGCGGCTTGTTTGATGCGGCCTGGCTGCTCGTTTTCAACGTGATCTTTTTCGCCGCGGGATTTATCGTCTTTCTCCGCTACGATGCGCGATAAGGAACCGGACATGGGAAATGCCCTGATCCTCAAGGAAATCCGCAATCACCTTCTGTCGTTTCGATTCACGGCCGTTTTCATTCTCCTTCTGGTCATCGTGCCGGTGACGGGCCTCATTTTAAGCAACGACACGATCCGCAAGCAGGATGAATATTCCAGGGGCCAGGCCGATATCGAGCGCTATCTCGCCAGGTACGCTCACTTCAACCGGCTGAGCGGCATTATCAATCCGAGCCAGCCGCCGCGGCCGCTCCAGGCTCTCGTTCTCGGGCTTTCGGCCGTCCCCAGCCTGGAGACTTTCGACAACGACCCTCTCCCGGTTCTCTTTCCCCTGATCGATTTGACCTTCATCCTGGGCATCCTGATGAGCCTGGCCGCCCTGATCTTTTCCTATGACGCGATTTCCGGGGAAAAGGAGGAGGGAACGCTCAAGCTCATGCTGGCCAACGGCGTCCCCCGGGCCAGGGTCATCCTGGCCAAGATCATCGGGGGCGCGGTCACGCTCTGGATTCCGTTTCTTCTCGCCCTGGGCCTGAGCCTCATCTTCCTGCTTCTTCATCCCCGGATCGCCTGGGGGGCGTCGGATTGGGGCGCCCTGGCCATGATCCTTCTCGGCGGATTCATTTATCTCGGCATCTTTTTCGGGCTCGGACTTCTGGTTTCGACCCGGCATGCGTCCAGCGCCTCATCCATTCTGACCTGCCTGTTTTTTTGGGTTCTCTTCATTCTCGTCGTCCCCAACCTCAGCCCCTATGCGGCGTCCCTGATTCGTCCGGCTCCTTCGATCATTGAAGTCAACCGCCTGATCGACCGGATCACCGATACCGAGCGGGACGACCTCGGGCGGAAGCTTTCGAAAGAAAGAACGGAGGCGGTCCGCGAGGCCAATCCCGTCCTGGCCGAAATCGTCCGGATGAGCGAATCCGAAATCAAGAAGGAAATCGCCCGGAATACGGATTTTGCCCGGGCTTACGGCCTTTACCGAAAGGAAAGCGAAGCCGCCTGGCGTGAGGCCAATGTCATCCAGGGAGCCAGGGCCAAAGCGATCCGGGACGACCTGGCCCTCAAGGAAACGGCCCAGACCCGGCTCTCCATCGCCCTTTCGCTCGCTTCGCCCCTGGCGGCTTTGACCTATTTCTGCGCCGATTTGACCCATTCCGGCTCCCGAAACCAAATTCATTTTCAGGGGATCGCCCGGGTATTTTGGGAGGCGTATGAAAAGTACCGGGGCCCGAAAATGGAAGAGATGCGGAGAGTCGATCCGACGGCGGATCTCTGGAACACGGCCGTCGATGTCCGCGACATGCCCCGTTTCGTTTATAAGGAAGAGGCCCTCATCGGCCGGCTGAAAAGCGGACTGCTCCCCCTGGTCGTTCTCTTCGGAATGGCCCTGGCGGTTTTTACCGCGGCGGTGTTGTCCTTCAACAGGTCCGACGTCCGATAGTCCAAGCGCCCGGACCGGACCGCGCGTCCCGGGTTTCTTGACATCTCTCCCGCCCCCTTCTAAACTCGTCGAAGGGATTTTACGGACGGATGGAAAGAGAGCGCGGATGACGGTTTACAATCTCGTCAGTTTCGCCGGGATCTTCATTCTGGCCGGAGTCGCCTGGCTCTTTTCTTCGAACCGAAAGACCGTCAACGTCCGGGTTCTCCTCTGGGGGATCGGGCTGCAGCTTTTATTCGCCTGCTTCATCTTCGTCGTCCCGGCGGGAGCGAAGATCTTCCTCTGGGTGAACGATGCCGTCACGGCCGTTCTCGGCACGGCCACGGCCGGGACGAAATTTGTCTTCGGCCGCCTGGCCCTGGCGCCCGGGACGACAAACGAAGCCGGAGAGAGCTCCCTCGGTTTTTTCCTGGCCTTCCAGGGCCTGCCGACGATCATCTTTTTCGCCGGCCTCCTGGGCGCCCTCTATTACCTGCGGATCATGCCGTTTTTTGTCCGGCTCTTCGCCCGGCTCTTTTCCCGGTCGATGAGGATCAGCGGGGCCGAGGCGCTCTCGGTCTCGTCCAACATCTTCGTCGGAGTCGAATCGGCCCTCGTCGTCCGTCCCCACCTCAAGGACATGACCCGGTCGGAGCTTGGGACCATCCTCACGGCCGGCATGGGCACGATCGCTTCGACCGTCCTGGCGATGTATGTGCTGATGCTCCAGAAATCCATTCCGACGATCGCCGGCCACCTCGTCTCGGCCTCGTTCATCTCGGCCCCGGCCTCGATCGTCATGGCCAAACTTCTCATGCCCGAAACGGACAAGCCCCTGACCCTGGGCCTGGACGTCAAGCCCTATTACGAGCGCGAGGACAACCTGATCATGGCCGTCATCAACGGGGCCATGGAGGGGATGAAGCTCCTCGGGGGCATCATCGCCCTGCTCATCGCTTTTCTCGGGATCGTGGCTTTGCTCAATCTCGGCCTCGGCTGGGCCGGCGGCCTCGTCAACGGTCTCTTCGGCTGGCATGTCGTCTGGTCCATCGAGGCCCTGCTCGGTTACGTTTTCTACCCGCTGACGCTGGCCATGGGCGTCGCTCCGGCCGATGCGCTCTCCGTCGCCCAAATTCTCGGTGACAGGACCATTCTGACGGAAGTCTTTTCTTACGGCCGTCTGTCCGACCTTCTTGCCGCCGGGACGCTCAAAGATCCGCGTTCGGCCATCATCGCCTCCTACGCGCTCTGCGGATTCGCCCACATCGCCTCTCTGGCCATCTTCATCGGCGGCACGGGCGCGCTGGTTCCCACCCGGATCCGTGACATCTCCCGGATCGGTTTCCGGGCCCTTCTTGCCGCGACCCTGGCCTGCCTGATGACCGGGGCCGTGGCCGGGACGTTTTATACCGGGTCTTCCGTCCTCTTCGGGCGTTGAGAAACAGCGGACGGAATCGGTCTAGGCGGCTTTCTTTTTCAGGATGAAGACCGGGTACCTCCAGCCGGATTTTCGCTCGGCGGAAACGACTTCAAATCCCGCCCTGCGGAAGAGCTCCCGATAACCGGTGCGGGTCGGGTATTTTCCCGCATCCCGGACGCCGGTTTCGGAATCGTCGCCTTCGGTTTCCAGCTCGATGATGATCAGTCGGCCGTCAGGCTTGAGGGCGGTTCCGAGCGTTCGGAGATAGACGGGGCGGTTTTCGATCCATTGCAGGACGGCGTGCATAAAGATCATATCCACCCCGGCCTCCGGCAACCGGGGGTTCGATTCGACGCCCAAGACGGTTTTGATGTTGGCGAGGTTCCGAACCGCGGCCCGGGTCTTTAATAACTCAAGCCATCTCGTCTCGATGTCTTCGGCCAGGACGATTCCTTCCGGGGCGACCCTTCGGGCCAGCTTGAAAGACATGTAGCCCCATCCGGCGCCGATGTCGGCGACCGTCATCCCCGGGCGAAGGCCGACCGAGTCCAGGACGGTATCCATGGGGAAGGCCGCGTCGCGTTCCCTGTCGTTGGCGTCCCAATCCCGGGGGGGGCGCTGGACGCGCGATCCGTCCGCCCCCAGCCCCGAAGCGACGAGGGCCGTGACGATGATCCAGGACAATATCTTGAATTTCATGTCGAATGATTCCTCAAGGAAGATACGCGTCGACGGGAAATTCTGTTTATTTAGCCGACAGGACGGCTCCCGTCAAGAAAGGAAGCGGCCTGGATTTGACGCCGCGGGACGGGAGTTCGATTTCAAAACACG
>CAYPKX010000161.1:0-4464 GCA_964411395.1 uncultured Eubacteriales bacterium
TCATCCATTGAAACTTGCCTGTTCTGGCTATGGCAATCCTCACAGGCGGGGACGCATAAAAGATTTTTGCGTTGATCTTCGGGGAAAAGACATTCTGGCGGAATGTGATCTTCTGTTAACTTTCTCAGTTTCCCGCAATAAACACAGATTCCCACTTTCCCTTTAAATTTATTCATTTTTACATTCTATCCAACATCACCCAAACAACAAAATCCATTGACGGGATTATTGACGTCCTTGAACGGAAAACCCGCGGAATCTTGCAGAATACCCGGGACGGTTTCTCGGGGAAATCGGGATTATCAGGGGAGGATTTTCGGTTTTTAAGTCCCTTGCGTCTGCCAGTTCCGCCACCCCGGCAAAAATCCGGAACGATTATAACGCAAATCCCCGCCCTTTGACGAAAAGAAGCGCCGAAAGAACGGCCTTGAACCCCGGCCCCGATTTCCCGTAGAATCCGGGTGACAGAAAACGGAAAACACCATGCCCGGAACAGTCACGGCCGTCCTCAGTTCGCTGGCTGCCAATCCCCGGATCCTTCTGGCCCGGCCGGCGGTCAACCTTTTCCTGCTGAATTACATCCGGAAGTTTAAACCGCGGCGAAATGGACGCGATCTCATTCTCCATTCCCACCTCCCCCCGCTGAACAGCCCGGCTTACGCCCGGTTTGTCGATCACCATGTCATTAAAAAGAGCCCGGGCCCGTCCCACGGTCAAATCGCCCTGACCAACGCCTGCCCCCAGCGGTGCGCGTTCTGCTACAATCGCGACCGGACCGGCGAGAGGATGGACGGGGCAACCATCCTGAAGACGATCGAAGCGCTTCAGGAGATGGGCCTCGTCTGGCTGGGATTGACGGGAGGAGAACCCCTGCTCTGTCCCGACCTGTCCCGGATTGTCGCCAGGGCGGCGGAAAAATGCGCCGTCAAATTGTTCACGACGGGCCTCGGCATCACCCCGGCCCAGGCCGCTGAGCTCAAGCAGGCCGGTTTGTTCTCCGTCTCCGTCAGCCTCGATCATTGGGAGGCCGAGGCTCACGACCGGGGCCGGGGCTATCCGGGAGCTTTCGCCGAGGCTCTCCGGGCGGTCGATGTTTTCAAGACCGCCGGCCTCGACACCGGCGTTTCCGCCGTCCTGACCAGGGACATGATCCGATCGGGACGGGCCGCGCCGCTTCTCGAGTTTTTCGGAACGCTGCGGATCGACGAGATCTGGCTGAGCGAGGCAAAACCATCCAGCCGTCCGTTCTGGAAGGAAGAGGGAGTTTGCGACGAAGAAGAGCGGCTGGCCCTGGCCGCGCTTCAGGATCGAGCCAACCGCAACGGCGGCCCGGCCGTCAACTACCTGGGCCATTTCGAAGGACCCGAGCACTTCGGCTGCAACGCCGGGACGAAAATGATTTACATCGACCCCTTCGGCGAGGTCAGCCCCTGCGTTTTCACTCCCCTCTCCTTCGGAAACGTCCGTCTCCGGCCGGTCGAAAAAATCTGGGCCGACATGCGGGCGCGCTTCCGGCCGTCTTCGACCTGTTTCGCCAACACGAATTTCCGGCTGTATTCCAAGTACGACGGCGGCCGGCTTCCGCTCCCCCCCGAAGCCTCGCAAGCCCTGGTCCGCGAAGCCTCGTTTTCCCCGCCGTCGCGAACCCACCGGATGCTGAACGGCGGGGAAGAGGTCTCCCGATGAAATCGCAGACGATAAAAATTCTCGGCTTGACGATGACGCTGACCTTCGCCGCCGTCGGCCTTCTCTTTCTCCTGGCGCCTGAAACCGTTCTTCGGGGAATCAACGCGCTCGCTCGAATCTTCGGGATGGGCGAATCTCCGCTCCATGGCCCGGATTTTTATTCGGTCATGGCCTCCGCCTACATGGCCGTCGTGACCATCCTCGCCTGGCGGATCTTCCGCTCACCGGCTTCGCCCGGTTTTCCGCTTCTCCTTTCCCAGGCCAAAGCGGCCAGCAGTCTGTTCTCCTTCGGCGCCTTCTTTCTCCACAGGCCCGATTTCATTTTTCTGCTCAACGGAATCGTGGACGGCGGGCTCGCCCTCCTCGTCTTCGGGATTTTCCGGAGCAGCCGATTCGAGGGACGCGCCTCGAGGCCGTCGTGAACCTCCGCCTGACGGCTGCGGAGATTTACATCCCCCGCCGTCTTCGGGATGGCTATTTTCGGCGGCTTTTCGCCTTGACCGCCCGGGCGTTCGAGGCCGAGCCGCCCCGGCTTGACGGTTTATCCTTCGTCACAATCCGGCAGGAATTCGCCCGGTTCACCGCCGAACAGACCGGCCGTTTCCCGGCCGGCGATTCGGCCGCAGGTGAAGCGAAGCGGCGGCTTCGGGAGGCGGCTCATGACTTCGGAAAAGCTCTTCGCCGGGATCTCCGGCTCCGGTCACCGATCGAGGTCATACGGGCCGGCCGTCTCCTTTACCGGATTCTGGGCATCGATTTTCAAGGATCTGAGTCGGGCGAAATCAAAATCAACGCCTGCTTCTTCGCCTCCCATTATTCTCCCCGGACCTGCGCTTTCATCTCCGCGCTGGACGAGGGCGTTCTGACCGGCCTGGCCGGCGGCGGACGCCTCGAGTTCACGGAGCGGATCACCGAACACCGCCCCTGTTGCCGGGCCCGGTTCCTGTTTCCGTCGGAGCCCGCGTGAAGCACCTTATCGTCGTCGGAAGCGGCGCCGGCGGAGCGGCCGCCGCCCTCAAGCTCCAGGGGCGGTTTGAGGTCACCGTCCTGGAAGCGGGGCGCGAGTTCAAGCCGTTTTCATCAAGCCTCAAGATCCCCGAAGCCGCCAAGAAAGCGGGATGGCTTTTCGATCCCCGGGAAATCCGTCTCCTGTTCCCGGCCATGCGGATCGACAAAGCCGGAGACGGGTTGATTCATGTCCGCGGCCGGGGCACGGGCGGAACGACGACCATCGCCACCGCCAACGCCCTCCGCCTCGACGGAGATTTGAAAAAGCTCGGGATCGATCTGGATCAGGAATTTGAAGAACTGACGAAATCCGTCCCGATCTCTACCGCCCCCAAGGACCGTTGGCGGCGGGAAACGGTCCGTCTTTTCGAGGCATGCCGGGAGATGGGGCTCGAGCCTTTCCCGACTCCGAAGATGGGCCGGTTCGAAAGCTGCCGCAATTGCGGCCGCTGCGTTCTGGGCTGCCCTCACGGCGTCAAGTGGGACAGCCGGGTGTTCCTCGGCGAAGCCGCCGCCGGCGGCGCCCGGATCGTGACCGGCGCCGAGGTCGAGCGCGTGATCATTAAAGGGGGAGAAGCCCGGGGAGTCTCGGTCAAACGGCGCGGGTATCGCCGGTTTATGGCCGCCGACGGCATCGTCCTCGCGGCGGGCGGACTGGGGACGCCGGTCATTCTTCGAAATTCCGGCCTTTCGGTCGAGCCGCGCCTTTTCGTCGATCCGGTTCTCTGTCTCGCCGCCCGCGTTCCGGACGCCGGTCAAAACACCGAATTGCCGATGCCGTTTATCGTCGAGCGGGACGGCTATATTCTCTCGCCCTACTTCGACCATCTCAGCTATTTCTTCCACCGGGACTGGCGGCCGCCCGGAAACGGGATCCTCAGCCTGATGATCAAGCTGGCCGACGACAGCGAGGGATCGATCGACGGAGGCCGGATTCAGAAACGGCTGACACCGAAGGATCGCCGACGGATGGCGGAGGCCTCGGATCTGGCCGTCGAGATCTTCGCCCGACGGGGGATCAAACGGGGCGATATCTTCCCGGGAATTTTAAATGCCGGCCATCCCGGGGGAATGCTTCCCTTGACGGCGGGCGAAGCGCGGACGCTGCATCACGACCGCCTGCCGGGGAACCTCGCCATCGCCGACAGCTCCCTCTTCCCCGCTTCGCTCGGACGCCCGCCCATCCTGACCATCATGGCCCTGGCTTGGGGGATCGCCCGCCGGTTGGTTTTATAGGGCTTGATTCCCGCCTCCCGGTTCCGGTTTTTTCAAAACGATCGATTACTCTCCTTTTAAAACACATCCACCCGGGCGCCGAATTCGAAGAACCGCGTCCGCCAGGGGAAGATCGGCTCGGAGTAGAGGTAGTCGTCGAAGATATTGGTGACCTTGACGAAGAGCTCCAATCGTCCAAAGTCGTACGCGGCGACCGCGTCGAGGTTGAAATAACCCGGAATGCGAAGAATCGTCCTGGACGTGGAATCATACCAGGGCGATTCCGAGGCGGAAAGGCCGAAGACGCTGAAGCGCAGGCCGGAGACCGGCCGAACGGTCAGATCGAAGCTGAGGGTGTTGCCGGAAATGGCGTCCAACGGCCGGTTGTCGGATTCGTTCCGGTGGTCGATGTTCGTGTAATTGATCGATCCTTCCAGCCAACCGAGCGATTTCGAGAGCTGAAGCTCGAAGCCGTTGATCCGGGCCTTCCCCACGTTCCAGTACCGCTTCGTTCCGTCCGCCAGGGTGATCGAGTCGATCATGTTTTTAAACCGG
>CAYPKX010000161.1:4474-6669 GCA_964411395.1 uncultured Eubacteriales bacterium
GAAGTCGACGTCGCGGATCATCCACACGCCGCCGTCGCGGACCAGGCTCAGGCCGGTGAACCGGACGGGGCCGTCCCAGGTGAATCCGCCTTCGACGTTTGTCCCCATTTCGCTCAGGAGATCGGGATTACCGCTGGACGGCGAGTACATCGCCCGCATGTTGGGGAAGCGCGATTTTTGGGAGAACGAAAGATGCAGGTCCAGAGCTTCGCTCGGCGTGAATTTCAAGCCGAGCATGGGATTGAGGCGGTTGTATGTTCCGCCGGAATACTTGCTGATGAGGTCGAAGCTGAGGCCGCCGACCAGGCTCCAGGTATCGTTCAGGGAGAAATGGTCCTCCACGGCCGCCGAAAAAGTTCCCTGGTCGTATTCGTCGAACGGCAACCCGACGTCGTCCTGGGTTCGTGCGAGATCCTGCTGAACGTTCAAGCTGGCCTTCAGGGTCTGGGAGGCGGACAGGGCGAACTCCGACAGGGCGAAGGCCCCGTAAACGTAATTGTCGAAGGTGCTTTCGAACTGGCGGTTGGTCATCGCCTTGT
This sequence comes from uncultured Eubacteriales bacterium, assembly GCA_964411395.1. Lineage (GTDB taxonomy): Bacteria > Acidobacteriota > Aminicenantia > Aminicenantales > UBA4085 > JAAZPG01. The sequence continues at coordinate 5,014 of CAYPKX010000161.1, forward strand.
CTTTGAACTGATCCATCGTGTTCCGGTAATTCACATAAAACGCCCGAAAGCGGAGGGTGATTCCTTCCGCCAGCTTCGTGAAGCCGCCGGCGTTCAAGGCGTACCGGTCCCAGTTTTTAAAATACCAGTAGCGGGCCTTTTGGATGCCCACGGCCGGCGGCATGCCGTAATCCGACTGGTAAAGGCCGCCGTTGATCATGATCTCGGTGTCGTCGTTGGGCGTGTAATAAGCCTTGGCGTTGAGATTGAACCTCTTGTAGTTTGTGTTCATCCACTCGGTCTTCTCCCCCGTCTCCGGATCGGGATACGTGAAGCCGTCCGAATCCTGATACCCGACAACACCGGAAAAAGCGAAGCGGTTCAGGCGGAATCCGCCGTCGACGAGGAGGCTCCGGGTTTTGTTCTCGCCGAAACTCCCCTGGGCCGTCAGGTAGGGATTCTCGCCCGGGCGGCGGGTCAAGACGTTGACGATCCCGGCCAGAGTGTTCGGGCCGTAGAGAACGGAGGAGGGGCCCTTGGTGATCTGGACCGACTCCAGTCCGGAAGCGGAAATCGTCTTCAGGTCGAACGAGCCATAGTAGGGCTCGTAATTGGGAACGCCGTCGACCAGAAGGACGATGCGGCGGCTGTCCATGCCCCGGAGCTTGAGGGTGAATTCATTCTTGTTCCCGGACTGGACGAGCACGCCCGGCGCATAGCGGATGGCTTCAGCCAGGTCCAGAGGCTTGTTGTTCGTGATCAGCGACGTGGTGATCACCGTAACCGTCGAGACGGGCTGGGCCTTGGGGGCCTTGCCGACAACGAGGATTTCCTCGGTGATTTTTACTTCCTGGGCCTTCTTCTCGTCTGCCGCAACCTGCCCGTAGACGGGGACGGCGACAAGGCCCGCAACCAGAGACAGGACGGAGAGGCCGGTGACGAAAAATCCGAGGGTTTGTTTTACAGAGCGGATCAATCGATCCTCCTTTTCAAAGATGGAAGGCGCGGCCGTTTCCAGCCTCGCCCGTTGGTCTCGGGGCCTGGCGCTCGGGCTTTAGCCCCTTCGACTCGGAGAGAACATTCATTATAGGGAAGCGCGGACGGAAGTCAACGCCTTGTTTTGGACGGCCGTTTGTATTACTTTAGCCTTGTGAAGCGAGCCTTTTTCCTCATCCTCGCCGTTTGTTGGAGCCCGGCTTTCAGCGACCCGGCCCAGGGTCCGGCCCGCGTGTCCTGCGATATCCAATACGATTTGGCCGTTAAAGTCCTGGCTTTCGACCGCCGTCTCCCCGACCGCAGCGGCGAGGAGCTGGTTTTCGGCCTTGTTTTTCAAGGCGACTTCCCCGCTTCGACCCAGGTTAAAACCGAAATGGAGCGAGCCTTTTCGGCTTCCCCGATTAAAAAAGTCGGAGCGATCCCCATCCGGACGATGGCCGTCGATCTCAGCCGGACGACCCGCTGGGAACAGGAGCTGAAAGACGCCGGGGTCGATGTCGTCTACCTGGCGCCTCTCAAAGACCAGGTCTTTGACCGGATGATCGCTCTCTGCCGCCGGATGAAGCTGACGACGATTGCCAGCCTGCCGGAGTACCCTTCCCGGGGGGCGGCGATCGGATTCGAGCCCGCCGGAGAAAAACCGGTCATTATCATCAACCTCTCGGCCGCCCGGGCCGAAGG
>CAYPKX010000162.1:0-6653 GCA_964411395.1 uncultured Eubacteriales bacterium
CATGGACCTTCTTTCGCCCTACCGGAAGTTCGAGGGGCAGGAAAAACTGAAATAATCCCAAGCGGGTTTGGTCTGGGGTCGGACCTCAGGAACTTATTATATTTCAGCTATTTAAGGCCGCAGCCTGCCATCTTGTTAAAATTCCTGAGCCAAATGGTTGAAAAATAAAAAGATGCTGAGGTCCGACCCCAAATGTTACATACGCGGTTGCGAATCGCCGCCCCCGACTTTATAATGGAAGACGGCAAGAGAGTTTGAAAGGAGAACCGGATGAAACGTCCAGCTGCCGTCCTCGTCATACTCGCTTTGACCGTTTTGTCCCCGGCCTGTTTATTTTCTCCCCGGCTCAACCTCGACCGCCTCGGAGTCATCGGCTTCATCGGTTTCGACAGCCGAACCCGGGGCAATATCTCATCTTACGCCAGCCAGGTCTTCCTCCAGGAAGTGCTCCGGGCCCAGCCCCGGGCCAGGATTAAAGAGCTCGGCCCGGCCGAATCCGTTCTGGGACCATCCGGCTCCTACCGCCTGACGCCCGAGGTGCTGGAAACCCTCGCCGAACGTTACCGCGTCGACGCCATTCTGGTCGGAACCCTGAATTTCTCGAAGATCCGCCCGCGAGTCGATCTGGCCGCTCTCATCATCGGCTCGGTCCAGGCCGTGGTCGATGTGGATGTCGACATGTCCGCCCGTCTCGTGGATGCCCACGACGGGACGACCTTCTGGACCGATTCAGCCCGGGTTCGGATGGATGTGGCCAACGTCAGCGTCTTCAAGGGCGGGGACGTCGTCTTCGACGCTCGTGATCCCGAACGGGCTTACGGCGACCTGATCCACGAAATCGTCGGTCGGATCACCCGCGATTTCCGGCGCTTTTAAAGCGGAGGGAACCGGGCATGATCTTCACTTTCGCCCATAACAACATCAACGTCTATGACCTCGATAAGAGCCTGGCCTTTTATCGGGAAGCCCTCGATCTCAAGGAAATCCGGCGGATCACTCCCGAGGATTCGAGTTTTATCATCGTCTACCTCGGCGACGGGAAAAGCGCCCACCGTCTCGAGCTGACCTGGCTCCGGGACAGGACCGAACCGTACAACCTCGGCGACAACGAAATCCACCTGGCCATCTGGACGGACGACTATAAAGAGGCACACAAGCGCCACAAAAAAATGGGCATTATCGTCCATGAAAATCCCAAGATGGGGATTTACTTCATCGAGGATCCGGACGGCTATTGGATCGAGGTCCTCCCGCCGGGAAAAGGCTGAATCGTAGAGTCCTGGGGTCCAGTAGAGGTCTGGGGTCGGACCACAGCATCCTCTTTATTTTCAAGAAGAAGCATTCGCAAATGAATTTGGCAGAAAACTAACACAGACGCATCTTATTAAAAATAAATAAAATGCTGAGGTCCGACCCTATAATGTCTTCACCGCTTTTTTGCCGTTTTTGTTTTCTTTTTCGCCGGGGCGGCTTTTTTGGCCGTCGGGGCGTTCAGAATGGCCGCCCGGGCCGCCGCCAGCCGGGCGATCGGCACGCGGAAAGGCGAGCAGCTGACGTAATTCAAGCCGATCAGGTGGCAGAACTCGATGCTCGAGGGATCCCCGCCATGCTCGCCGCAGATGCCGAGCTTGATCCCGGGACGGGCGGCCCGGCCTTTTTCCACTGCGATCCGCATGAGCTTGCCGACGCCGCCGCGGTCGAGAGTCTCGAACGGATCCTTGGCATAAATTTCGAGCTCGACGTAGGGGACGAGGAAGCGGGCCGCGTCGTCGCGGCTGACGCCCATGGTCATCTGGGTCAAGTCATTGGTCCCGAAGCTGAAAAATTCCGCCGCCGCGGCGATCTCATCAGCGGTGATCGCCCCGCGCGGAACTTCGATCATCGTTCCGACGAGGTAGGGAAATTTCACGCCCTTTTCCTTCATGACCTCGGCGGCCGTCCGCCGGACGATTTTTTCCTGATCGGCCAGCTCTTTGACATGGCCGACCAGAGGAATCATGACCTCGGGCTCGACGGCGATGCCTTTCTTTTTCGTTTCGGCCGCGGCCTCGAAGACGGCCCTGGCCTGCATCTCGGTGATCTCGGGATAGATGACGCCCAGACGGCAGCCGCGGAATCCGAGCATCGGATTGAACTCATGGAGCGAATCGACCCGGGCTTTAACCTTCTCGTAAGGAATGCCCATCTCGCCGGCCAGAGCCCGCTGGTCCTTTTCGGCATGGGGCAGGAACTCATGGAGCGGCGGATCGATCGTTCGAATGGTCACCGGACGGCCGTTCATGACTTCAAAGATCCCGGCGAAGTCGTGCCGCTGGAGCGGCAGAAGCTTGGCCAGAGCGGCCTTCCGCTCGTCCACGGTGTCGGCCAGGATCATTTCCCGCATCGGTCCGATTTTGCCTTCGCCGAAGAACATATGCTCGGTCCGGCAGAGGCCGATGCCTTCGGCTCCGAAAGCCACGGCATTCCGCGACTGGTCGGGCTGGTCGGCGTTGGTCCGGATTTTCAGGGTCCGGAATTTATCGGCCCAGGCCATGATCTTGGCGAACGTCTGGTATACCGGGGCATCCTTGGGGTCCAGCGATCCGCCGATGAGGACCTGGAGGACTTCGGAAGGCTTGGTCTGAACCCGTCCCTCGAGCACTTCGCCGGTCGAACCGTCGATCGAGATCCAGTCGCCCTCGCGAACGGTCCGGCCCTTGACGGTCATTTCCCTCTTGGCGTAATCGATGCAGAGGTCGCCGCAACCGGCGACGCAGACCCGGCCCATCTGCCGGGCGACCAGAGCGGCGTGCGAGGTCATGCCCCCGCGGGCCGTCAGGATTCCTTCGGCCGCGTTCATCCCCTTGATGTCCTCGGGCGAAGTTTCGATCCGGGTGAGGATGACTTTTTCCCCGCGGCCGGCCCAGGCTTCGGCGTCGACGGAATTGAAGACGACCCGGCCTGAAGCGGCTCCCGGTCCGGCATTGAGCCCCTTCGTCATCAGCCGGCCGGCTTTGACGGCCGCCGCCTTTTCAGCCGGATCGAAAATCGGCCGGAGAAGCTGGTTGAGCTGGTCGGGTTCGATCCGGGTCAGGGCTTCTTTTTCGGAGATGAGCTTTTCGCCGACCATGTCCACGGCGATTTTGATCGCGGCGAAGGCCGTCCGCTTCCCCACCCGGCATTGGAGCATGTACAGCTTGCCTTGCTGAATGGTGAACTCGACATCCATCATGTCGGTGTAGTGCTTTTCCAGGATTTTCCTGATTTTCTCCAGCTGAACGTAGGACTTCGGATCGTCCTTTTTCATCTCGACGATCGGAAGGGGCGTCCGCGTCCCGGCGACGACGTCCTCGCCCTGGGCGTTCATCAGGTATTCGCCGTAGAAGATGTTCTCGCCGGTGGCCGCATCGCGGGTGAAGGCCACGCCTGTCCCGGAATCGGCGCCCATGTTGCCGAAGACCATCAGCTGGACGTTGACCGCCGTGCCCCAGGATTCGGGAATGTCGTACATTTTCCGGTAGGCGATGGCCCGGTCGTTCATCCAGGAGCTGAAGACCGCCCCGACGGCTCCCCAGAGCTGTTTCATCGGATCCTCGGGGAAGTCGTGGCCGGTCTTTTCCTTGATGGCCGCCTTGAACCGGACGGTCAGATCCTTGAGGTCTTCGGCCGAAAGATCGACGTCGCTCGTGATGCCGCGCTCGTGCTTTTTCTGTTCGATGATCGCTTCGAACGGATCGATATCCTCTTTTTCGACGGGCTTGAGGCCCAGGACAACGTCGCCGTACATCTGGATGAACCGGCGGTAGCAATCGTAGGCAAAGCGGGCGTTGCCCGTTTTGGAGATCAGGGCGGCGACCGTTTTTTCATTCAGGCCGAGGTTGAGAATGGTGTCCATCATCCCCGGCATGGAAGCCCGGGCGCCCGAGCGGATGGAAACCAGGAGCGGATCTTTCGCGTCGCCGAGCTTCTGGCCGACGGCCTTTTCGAGCTTCTTGAGGTTCTTTTCGATCTCGATCCGGACGGCTTCGGGAATCCGTTTTTTGCTCTTATAGAACAGGTCGCAGACGGCGGTCGAAACAGTGAAACCGGGAGGCACGGGCAGGCCCAGGCCGGCCATTTCGGCCAGATTGGCGCCCTTGCCGCCGAGAATGTCCTTCATCTTCATGTTTCCTTCGGCCGAGCCGGCGCCGAAGAAATAGACGTATTTGGGACTCATGAAACGCTCCTTTTCCGTTATTTGAACGTGAAAACGCCAAACTATACACCAACCCGGGAATCCCGGTCAAACGCTTGAATTCGAAAAACCGGCTTATTTTTCGACCGTGTTTTTATACGCTTCCAGGCCGGCCCGGAAGATGCGGAGGGCCTTGACCAGATCCTCTTCCTTGAGGACGTAGGCCGCCCGGATTTCGTCCAGACCCTTGCCCGGCGTGCCGTAAAATCCGGATTCGGGCGCGACCATGACCGTCTCCCCGTCCAGGCGGAAATCAGTCAACATCCAGGTCACAAACCGCTCGGCATCCTTGACCGGCAACCGGACGCTCATGTAGAAGGCGCCCTGGGGTTTGCGGACAACGACGCCGGGGATGGACGACAGGGAGTCGAACATCACATCGCGGCGGCGCTGGTACTCCAGGCGGACCGGTTCGAAATAGCCGATGCCCATCTTGTAGGCGGCAATAGCCGCCCGTTGTTCGATCGTCGGCGGGCAGAGCCGGGCCTGGGCGAACTTGAGCATCGCCGCATAGACTTTTTCGTTCCGGGTGATGGCCGCTCCGATCCGGGCGCCGCAGCAGCTGAACCTCTTGGAGATCGAGTCGACGACGATGACCCGGTCCCGGACGTCTTCATATTCCATCAGGCTCTTGTGCTTGAGCCCGTCGTAAATGAACTCCTTGTAGACTTCATCGCCGATGATATAAAGATTGTGCTTCTTGGCAACGCCGATGACCCGCCGAAGCTCCTCGTCCGAATAAACCGATCCGGTCGGATTGTTGGGCGAGCAGAGAACGATGGCCCGCGTCCGCGGGGTGATCCTGGCTTCGAAATCCGCCGCCGGCGGAAGGCGATATCCATCCTCGACCTTGAGGGTCAGGGGGACAACCTTGAGGTCGGCGAGCGAGGCGTAGCCGTTGTAGTTGGTGTAGAACGGCTCGGGGATGATGATCTCATCGCCCGGATCGGCGACCGTGGCGAAGGCCAGGAGGATGGCCTCCGATCCGCCCAGGGTGATGATGACATTATCGGCGTTCAGAGCGATCCCGTATCCGGCAAAATAGTCGGCAATGCCCTGGCGCAGTTCCAAAAATCCCTGGGCCGGGCCGTAACTCAGGATCGGATCGTTGAAGGCCTGAACTGCGGCCAGGATCGGCTTGGGAGTGGGAATGTCGGGATCGCCGATGTTGAGAAAATAGACTTTGACTCCGGAAGCGATGGCCGCATCGGCCAGGGGTTTGAATTTGCGGATGGGAGAGGCCTGAACCGACTGTCCGCGTCGAGAGATATTCATGAACGTCTCCTTCGGGTGTTGAGGAAAGCTTGAGGGGGTATTATGGGACAAACGGCCCGGCCTGTCAAAAAGGCCGACCGTCCGCTCCCCCTTTGCTTTCTCTCCTTTGTTCTGCTATTTTGTCTCCGAAATGAAGCACCTCCCCGCCGCCCCCATCATTAAAAAGGAAAGCCGGGGCGAATTTCACCTGCTCCGTTTCGAATCCCCCGATCTGGCCGCCGGTGCCGCTCCCGGACAATTTCTCATGATCCGGACGGCCGAGGGGAACGACCCGCTTCTCCGCCGGCCGATCAGCCTGCATGACGCCGGCCCCGATTGGCTGGAGATCTTTTTCCGGGTCGCCGGCCGGGGAACGGCCCTCCTTGCGGAAAAAACGGAAGGCGAGACCGTCGATTGTCTCGGCCCGCTCGGCCGGGGCTTCCGCCTGGACGGCTTCGGCCCGGGGAAAACCGCCTGGCTCGTCGGCGGCGGCCGGGGAATCGCCCCAATGTATTTTTTAGGCCGGACGCTTCTCTCCCGGGGCGCTTCGGTTCGGGTTTTCTACGGCGGAAAAACGGCCGCGGAAATTCCCCTCCTCGAAAAATTCGAAGCGGCCGGGCTCGATCCCGCCTGTTCGACGGACGACGGCACGACCGGCTTTGCCGGATTCATCACCGTCCTTTTGGAAAACGAGCTTCGCAAAACCCGGCCCGACGGATTATTCGCCTGCGGACCCGATCCGATGATGAAAAAGACGGGAGCCCTGGCCCTCGACCGGGGGATTCCCGCCCAGCTGTCCCTCGAAGCGATCATGGGCTGCGGCTTTGGCGCCTGCTGGGGATGCGTCCACCGGATCCGGAAAGACGGCGAGGGGAAATGGCGGAAGATCTGCGAAGACGGCCCGGTTTTCGACGCCCGGGACATCCTCTGGGAGGAGAGCTGATCATGGTTGACCTCGGCGTCGACCTCGGCTTTCTCCGCCTCCGCAATCCCGTCCTCACGGCCAGCGGGACGTTCGGCTACGGGACGGAATTTGCTCCCTTCCTGGACCTGGCTTCCCTGGGCGGCCTTGTGGTCAAAGGCCTCTACTACGGGCCCCGGGAAGGAAATCCGCCGCCCCGGCTCGTTGAAACGGCTTCGGGCCTGATCAATGCCATCGGCCTGCAGGGCGTCGGCGTCGAGCGTT
>CAYPKX010000163.1:0-3277 GCA_964411395.1 uncultured Eubacteriales bacterium
GTCCGCCCCGACCACGGAAAATCCCCGGTCCCGAAGAAACGAGGTGAATCGGCCGTACCCGCAGGGAAGGTCCAGGGCGGCGATCTTCGGCCTTTCCCGGCCGACGCGATCGACCATTTTTGAGATCAAGGCCATTTCCCGGGCGTGGACGAGGCGTTGATCGAGGCCTCGATAGCGGCGTTTTTCGTAATCGCGAACTCCGTCTTTCGTGAACTTACTCGAAGAGGACATAGCGGGGGCTCCCGTCAAGACGGACGATGTCGCCTTCCCGGTCCGCGGCCGAAGATTTTCCGTCGCGGGACAGGACTTCGCCGACCTCCCGGTCGAACGATCTCCGGCGCGGCCGGTCGAGGGTCCAGGCCAGAGCGAATTCCCGGCCGTCTTTCTTGAAATAATAGATCTCGTCGGCCCGCCCGGCGGACGTCTCCTCCCGGCCGAGAAAAACGCTTCCGGAGAGCATGGACACCAGGAACGAATAAGCGAAAAATGAAGGCCGCTTTCTCCAGGGCGACTCCCGGCTGTCGACAAGCCCGTAGCCGGGAGCGACCAGCTGCCACCAATAGGCCCGGTCGATGAGACCGGAGGCAAGGGCGATCACGTAATACCGGACGAGAAAGTCGGCCTGCGCCTCCTCGCTGACATTGGGCCGGCCCGAGGCCGGCGACCACGGACCGGTATCCTTTAGCGGCCAGTTGAATTCCGTGATCCAGGCCGGAACCGGCCGCCGGGAAAGCACATCGGCATAAGCCCGGAAGAGGGCGATTTTTTTGGCCGCCGTGAATCCGTACTGGGCGTTCTCCGGCGCCCCGACCCGGTCGACATAGAGAAGCGAGCTCGCGACATCGAAATCCACCGCCCGAAGAACGGGAGGATAAAGATGGAATTCGAAATCGATGACCGCCGGCCCGACAAGCTTGACCGTTTTCGCTCCGGACTTGTGACGGGCGGCGAAGGCGGCCCGGGCCAGTCCCAGGTACTCCTCATGATCCCAGACGCCCCACTTGGTCCGGTTCCAGGCATGTCCAACCTCGAAATACGGACAGACCGGCCCGATTCGTTCGAAGGCTTCAGCCAAAAACGACGACCAGGCCCCCGGCGAGAGGACGTCCTCCCGTCTCTGGAGGAGAGACGCGGCCAGGTCGAATTTCTCGTTGCGGAGACGGAGGGCGAAATTCTCGTACCGGACGAGCCGGTCCTTCTCCCAGGAAGGAAGACGGAAGAGCGCCTGGCGGACGCCGCTTTCGCGAAGCAGGCTGATGGTCTCCGTGGTCTCTCCCGGGCGGTCCAGCCGGTGGGAAACCGCCAACCCGAACATCTCCGGCTTGATTTCGACCGGGCGGTTGAACGACAGGCGGCGATGCCGCCGGTATTGCCGAATCAGCCGCGGACTCCAGCCGATGTTCAAACCGATCAGGGCCAGGTAACCCGGCCAGCGGCGAAGATGATGTTTCGTCCGCTCGGACCGCGGAGCGACATTGTGCGGCTGGTCGGCGAACTCGTTCCACTCGAAGGTGAAGCTCATGGGCGGCTCATTGGATCCCGATCTTTCGGGCCAGAGTCCGGAGGCGAAGCGTCTTTTTCAGGGACAGCCAGAAGACGAATGATTTTTTGGCCGCGCGATAGAAGAAGCCGAACCTCTTTCGCGGGAATCCCGCTCCGGCGGCTTCGGCATACCGGTCGAGGAAACGGGATTGAAACCCGGGCGGCACGCCCAATCGGACGAGGTTTCGGGCCCGGCCGAAACAACCCGGCGACCGCCGCCGGACCCGGTTCGTATCGAGGAACATGAACCGAAAGTCCGAGGGCGGGGAGGCCTGAAGGACGAGGATATTTCCGTCCGACAGGTCGCGGTGGACGAGCCCCGCCCGGTGGAGCCGCTCGAGCACCGGAGAAAGGGCGTCAATCAGTCCGGGCAGGATTTCAACCGGCCCGGTCCGGAAGATGTCCCGGATTTCCCGGCCGCCGCGGACGCGTTCGGCGATAAACACGCTTTCGGCGGCCACCCCTCGCCGCCGCCGCTCGAAGGCGGCGATCGGCCCGGGCGTTTCAAATCCTTGCTCGCGCAGAGCAACCGCGCCGATCCAGGCGCGAATCCCCTTGGACGGAAGGACGAGCGTCTTGAGCTTAGGGAATCCGCGCGCCCCGAAGACCTTGACGACGGCTTCAACGCCGGAGGAAAGCCGGACGGCGACAATCCGGTTCCGGCCCTCGTGGAGCGTTTCAGCCGAGGGAGACCGGAGAAGCGCCGGGAAATCGCGCAAGTCCGCAGCCAGAGCCGGGGCGTCCGGGACAGCAGCGACAAAGCCGCGGTTCGGCGGGAGGTCGAGCGGGCGCGATTCGAACATCGGGCCTTTCAGTTTACCAGATTTTTCGGCGCAAAAGCCGGTCCGAATCGTTTTCGGGCGAGATCGACCAGGCGCCGGGCGACGGCCTCGGGAGTGTATTCGCGCCGGACGAGGTCGTAGCCCGCCCGGCCGATCCGTTCCCGCCGGGCCGCATCCTGGGCCAAAGAAAGCAGGATCCGGGCCAGGGACTCCGGCGTCGGCTCCTCGCACAGCTCGATGTTTTCCCCGGGGGTGAAAAACTCCTCGATGGCGGGCGTGCGCAGGGTCACGACCGGGCGACCCAGGCCCATGGCCTGGTAAATTTTATGAGGGACGACACGCCGCGCTTTTTCGGTCGAGCCGAAAATCCCCAGACCGATATCGGCCGCTTCGACCGCCCGGGCCAGGGCGGAAAGCGGCAGCCGCCCGGTGAACATGACGTTGTTCGTCTCGGCCGCCGCTCTCCTGGTCGCCGCCAGCGTCCGGCCTTCGCCGATCATCCGGAATCGGATCGGCGGATCCGAGTCCTGAAGGAGGCGGGCGGCGCCGGCGACAATCTCGGCTCCGTGCAAGGGAAGAAAGGAGCCGAAGAACACGACCCAGATTCCCGATTTTGCGGGGCGGACGGCAGGCGCCGTCTCCCGGACGGAAGCCGGGCTGAAGACATCGTCGTCATAACCCAGGGGCAGGACGTCGATTTTGCCCGGGTCGATTCCGTATGTCCGGACGTAATAATCCTTATGCGCGGTCGTATCGGCCAGAACGAGGTCGGCCAGGCGGAAGGCCGTTTGGTCGATCTTGAAATTCCACCAGGCTTGGGGCGTCCCCTGCCGCAGCCGGCCCCAATCGACGACTTTGGTCTCGAAACGGGCGGCCAGGGGGTCAAAAATGAGAGGTCGGGATTGGAGGACAGAGAGAAACTTGGCCAGCGGGACGTCCTTGGCGCAAAACTC
>CAYPKX010000163.1:3287-6620 GCA_964411395.1 uncultured Eubacteriales bacterium
ACATCGGCCGCGCGAAGCCCCGCCGGGTCGCCATAATCCGCGCCGTCCGGCATCGAGGAAGAGCAGCGGGTATCGGGCCCAGGCTTTCATCCCCCCGCCGAACCGGCAGACCGGGGCCTCGGCCCCGATCCGGGCCAGCCCCTTGCGGAGAACCGCGTTGCGCTGGTAGCCCGGAGCGAAACCGCCGATGAATTCAAATCGCATCGTTTCTTTGTATTCCACCCGTCGGGACATTGTCAATCGGATTGACGGATCCCCTGCGCCGGGGTATTCTACGGAGTACGGACCGAACTGAGAGGAGAAATCCATGGCCGTCGACCCCTTTCTTCTTGAAATCCTCGCCTGCCCGGAATGCAAGGTCGAAGTCCGTCTGACCGCCGACGAAAAGGGCCTCAAGTGCGGCCGCTGCCACCGGGTCTATCCCATCCGGGAGGACATCCCGGTCATGCTGATCGAGGAATCGACGATCGAGCCGGATCGGGCGGTCAAAGAAAAGAAAGGGTGAATTGAATCCCCGGTCCATCCTCCTTCTGCGTTTCCGCCGGCTCGGCGATATCATCCTGACGACCCCGGCCGTTGCTTTGCTCAAGCGCGGCTTTCCCGAGGCGAAGCTGACGTATGTCGTCGAGGAGCCGTTCCGCCGCCTGATTGAAGGCCATCCCCTGATCGACCGGGCGATCGTCGTCCCTCCCAGGCAAAACCGGTCCGAATTCATCCGGTTGATCCGATCCATCCGGAAAGAGCGCTATGACGCCCTCCTGGATTTTCACGGCGGCCCGCGGGCCTCGTGGATCACGCTGTTTGGAGGCGCCCGGGAAAAAATCGGCCACGCCATTCAAACAAAAGGCTTCCTCTACCATAAGACCGCTCCCCGGCGCGGAACCGAATCCGTCATTCATTCCGTCGAAACCCACGCCGGGCTGGTTAGGGCCCTGGGTCTTTCCTTCGGGAAAGACGAGATCCCGGCCCTCTCCCTGCCTCCGGCCTCACCGGAAGAACTCTCCCGGGTCGATTCGCTGGCCGCTGAAATCTCGCCCGACCGCGCCGGCCGCATTCCCCTGGCCCTCGTCATCCTTCATATCGGGGCCGGGAACGCCTTCCGCGACTGGGGCAAAGAAAACGCGGCCATCCTGGCCGCCCGGTTCCTGGATATCCCCGGCCTGGCCGTCGCTTCGATCGGCGGCGAGGGCGACCGGCCGAGGGAAAACCGGATGGCCGAACGTCTCTCCTCCCGGCGCTTTTTCCCTCTCTGCGGCCGCCTCAATTTCGTCGAGATCCGGGAGATCATCGCCCGATCGGCGGTTTTCGTCGGTCCGGACAGCGGCCCGATGCACCTGGCCGCAAGCACCGGCACGCCGATTGTCGCCATTTTCGGCCCGACCAGGCCCGAAGTGTTCGGGCCCTGGCGCCCGGGCCTTCCTCCGGCCAATACCGTCATTCTTCAATCCGAATTGGCCTGCCGTCCCTGCCGGCAACGCGAATGCCTTACCCGCGATTACCGCTGCCTTCGTGAAATCAACCCCGAATCCGTTTATTCTGCCGCGCTTCCGTTCCTTCCTCGTTAGAATTTCGCCCCGCCGATCCCACCCATCCCTGGTTTGCCGTTTCGGGGTGACGAGGGACACCTTCAGCCGCGACTTATCCAAGGGTTCAGGCAACACGACTCTCATCAAGACATTGCCCCAACGCGGCAGGACCCCGAAAGCGGGCTCTTCCATTCAATACGCTGAAAATAAATGCTATACTTCGGGCTCATGAAGCTCTTTTTCCGCCGGCTTTTTACCGGCCGACCGGCCGGCGACCTGGCCCTGGTCTGCCCGCTGGCCGCCTCACTCCTGTTTTCGCAGATCTCGATCAGCTTGACCCAGGGCTTTCTGGCCATCGCCCTGATCGCCTGGATCGTCCTCCTGATTCAAAAAAAACGCCGATTTGAAGCGCCGGTCTTCTTCTGGGCCCTGGCCGCCTACGCCGCCCTTTCCCTTGTTTCCTCAGCCAAATCGGTCAACCCGAGAATGAGCTTCTGGGATTCACGGGAGCTTCTTCTCATCCTGGCCGTCCCCGTCGTCCTGGCCTCGGTCCGCCGCCGCGAGGATATCCGGCTGCTCCTCGGCGCGGCGCTCGCTTCGGCTTCGATAAACGGCCTCTACGCCGTTTTCTGCCGGGTCACAACCGACGTCGAACGGGTCGAATCGTTCATGAGCCATTACATGACCCAGGCCGGAATAACGGCCCTGTTCATTTCGTTCGCCCTCGGGTATCTCTTCGGCGGTTTCGGCCGGTCCCTGAAACCCCTCGCCGGGACTTCGGAAGCGCGATTTCTTTTGCCCGAACGGCTCGTCTGGGGATTGGCCTTGATTCTGGCTGTCGCGGCCAACCTTCTGACCTACACCCGGGGGGCCTGGATCGGTGTCGGAGCCGCGCTCGTCGTCGTTGTTTTCATCTGGAAGCCGAAAGCCTTGATCCTCATCCCGATTCTCGCCGTCCTCGGCTTTTTCGCCGCTCCCCGATCGATCCGGGACCGGGCCCTGAGCATTTTCACCATGCGCGACAGCTCGAACATCGCCCGGGTCCAGTATTTTAAAACCGGGATGAAAATCATCGGCGACTATCCCCTCTTCGGCACGGGACCGGACACGGTGGACATGGTCTTTCAGAACGAAAAATACGGCCTCGGCCCCTACGCCAGGCATAACGTCCACCTGCACAGCAATGTCATTCAAATCGCGGCCGAACGGGGACTCGTCGCCCTGGCCGCCTGGCTGGCCTTCATCGTCCTGGCTTTTCTCGGCCTCCGGCCGCTCTGCCGCAAACCCGATTCGACCGCGCCCCCCGAATCCCTCCTGGGCCGCAAAGTCGGCCTCGGAGCGCTGGCGGCGCTGACCGCCCTGTTTATCGCCGGATTCTTCGAATACAATTTCGGCGACTCCGAGATCGCCCAACTGTTTTTAATCCTCATCGCCCTGCCTTTCGCCGCCGAACGTTCGGCCAAAGAAGCTCATGACCCGGCCTGAACCGGCGGGGGATGAGAAAACCGCTCCGGCGATCCGGCCCAAGCGACGGCGGCGTCTGCTCCGGATCGTTCTCGCGGCTTATGCCGGCTGGATCGTCTTTCAAATCGCGGTGTATAAAAAATACGCCACCCCGCCGGAAATCACCCGGGCCGAACTCCTCTCTCCCGGAGCGCCCGGAGCCGCGCCCTCATCCGGCCCGCCCGGCCCGGTCGAGCTCCGGGGCGCTTACCATATGCACACCCGGCATTCCGACGGGGCGAAAACCGTCGCGGAGGTTGCGGCCGCGGCCGCCCGAACCGGCCTGGACTTCGTCATCCTCACC
>CAYPKX010000164.1:0-6537 GCA_964411395.1 uncultured Eubacteriales bacterium
CCGCGGCCGGATCCGCCGCTTTTGGAAACGGTGAGAGAAGCGAAAACATGGGCCTGAGAATCGCCTTGATCGGAACGCGCGGCGTTCCGGCCCGCTACGGCGGCTTCGAAACCTGCGCCGAGGAAGTCGGCAAACGCCTGGCCCTTCGCGGACACGACGTCCGGGTCTATTGCCGCTCCCGGTATTACCCGGATCGGCTTCCCGTTTACGAAGGCATGCGTCTGATCTATCGTCCGGCGTTTCCGTCCCGAGCCCTCGAGACGCTTTCGCACACGGCCCTCTCCCTCCTCCACGCCGCCCTCCGCAAAACCGACGTCTGCCTTGTTTTCAACACGGCCAACAGCCCGCTGCTCTGGATCGCCCGGATGGCCGGGAAACGGGTCGTCGTTCATACCGACGGCCTGGAGTGGGAGCGGGACAAGTGGCGCGGTCTCGGAGCCCGGTATTTCTGCTGGGCTGCGCGAAAGGCCACCCGGCAGAAGAACGTCCCGTTGATCAGCGATTCCCTGGAAATCCAGAAATACTACCGGCGGGAATTCGGCCGGGAAACGGAATTCATCGCCTACGGGGCTCCGCTGGTCGAAAGCCGCGACCCTGCGCTCCTGGCGAAGTTTGGTCTCGTCCCGGGCGAATATTTTCTCCAGATGGCCCGCTTCGAGCCGGAAAACAACATCCACCTCACGGTCGAGGCGTTTTCCCGGGTGCGCACCGAAAAGAAGCTCGTCCTGGTCGGCGGAGCGTCCTACGGAATGGCCTATGTCCGGAAAATACAGGCGGCCGCGGCCGCCGACCCGCGCGTGATTCTCGCCGGATTCGTTTATGACCCGGCTGTCGTCAACGAACTCCTGTCCAATGCCTACGCCTATGTCCACGGAAACGAGGCGGGCGGAACGAACCCCGGCCTTCTTCAGGCCATGGGCGCCGGCTGCGCCATCCTGGCCCGGGATGTGTCCTTCAACCGCGAGGTCGGCGGGGCGGAGGCCGTCTATTTTCGGGACGAGGTCGATGATCTGGCCGAAAAGATCCGGACGGCGCTCGACCGGCCGGAGGATCTCCCCCGGATGAAAAACGGGGTCAAACGGATTGTCCGGGAGCGGTATGACTGGGACGACGTCGCCGGGGCCTACGAGCGGTTGCTCGCCAGCGCGCGATAAATTTCGAGCGTCCGCCGTCCGGCTTCCTCGCAGGTAAAATCCAGCGCCCGTTTGCGGCCGTCGATTCTCATCTTTTCCCTGAGGGCCGGGTCGTCGGCCAGCGCCGCCATCGCCGCGGCGATGTCCTCTTCGTTTTCCGGATCGATCAGCCGGGCCGCGCCGCCCGAGATTTCGGGCATTGATGTCGAGTTTGAAGCGATGACCGGCGTTCCGGCGGCCATGGCCTCCGTCACCGGAAGCCCGACTCCTTCGAAGAGCGAAGGGTAGACGAAGAATTCCGCCGCCCGGATCAGGGCCGGGAGGTCGGTCTCCGGGATGTATCCCGGGAAATGAATATCCGACCCGCCGGACTCCCGGATTTCGGCCATCGTCCGGTCCGTTCGGAAGTCGTTCTTGCCGGCGATGACCAGCTGGTAAAGGCGGCCGGACCCGGCCTTGAAGCGGCCGAAAGCCCGGGCGAGAGCCGGCAGGTTTTTCCGCGGATTCAGGCGGCCGACGCAGAGGATGTACGGAGGACGGATCCCGTACGCGGCGGCCCGGCCCAGATCATCCTCCTTGTGGCCGGGGAGAAAGAACGCGGGCTCGACGGCGTAGGGGACGACCGTCACCCGGTTTTCCGGCAGACGGTAAGTCTCAAGAATATCCCGCCGGGAACAACCGGACCCGACGATGATCCGGTCGGCCCGGCGGGCGGTGTGTTTGACCAGGAAACGGGAACGGCGGACGAAGAACTTCGAGAACGTCCCGGGCACGCGGAGAAAGCCCAGATCGTGAATCGTGGCCGCGAGACGGCCGCGATGGATCGGCGGGGCGATATATTGGACATGGAGAATGTCCAGCCGGTCGCGAAAGGAAGCGCCGGCCAGGAGCAGCGGGATTCTGAAAAAGGCCGAGCGGGCTCCCGTTTTTGAGATCCGGATCCCCGGGCGGCGCGGGAGGACGGCGTAGAACGGATGGCCGGGGTCGACGGCGTAGAGGATGTATTCATTTTCCCGGTCGACGGAGAGAAGGCCGCGGAGGAGGCCCCGGATATAGGTGCAGTTTCCCGATCCGTCCTGCTCGGCGGCATGGACGTCGATTCCGATTCTCATCGTCATCCCTTGTCTTCTTGCGAAATTTACCGGCTAAAACGCGCCCCGCCCGGAAACCGTCGCCTCGAACGTCTTGATCAGAATCATGATGTCCATCCAGAGCGACCAGTTGCGGATGTAATGTTCGTCGATCCGGATCCGTTCGGCGAAGGGGATGTCGGACCGGCCGCTGATCTGCCACAGCCCGGTGATCCCCGGCTTGACCTCGAAGATGAGGGCCGGGCGCGGCTTGACCCGCTCGATTTCCTCGGCCAGATAGGGCCGGGGGCCGACCAGGCTCATCTTCCCGCCGAGGACGTTGAGAAGCTGGGGAAACTCGTCCAGGCTGAAGCGGCGAAGAAAGGCGCCGACCCGGGTGATCCGGGGATCTCCCTTTTTAAGCTTCTTGTACGTCTCCCATTCCCGGGCGGCTTCGGGATCGGACCGGAGCTTTTCCTCCAGGCGGGCCTCGCCGTCGATCCGCATGGTCCGGAATTTGATGATCGTAATCATCCGGCCTTTTCGTCCCAACCGCTCCTGGAGGAAAAAGACCGGACCGGGGGAACCGAGCTTGATGGCCACGGCTGAAGCCAGAAGCAGGGGAGAGGTCAGGACCAGGAGAAAAAGCGCCAGAATGTATTCAAAAATCGTTTTCAGGAGGATGTTCCAGGGCTTGTGAAGGTTTTTCCGGACGACCAGGGAAAGAATTTTTCCGATGTTTTCGATTTCGATCCCGGTCGTGATCAAGTCGCCGATCTGGGGGATGTAGCGGATCGTCTCGCTGATCCCTTCCCAGGACTTCAGAAGGTGGATCAGGATATTGCGGGGGATGTTGGGGAAGGTGACGATGATGTCTTCAAACGAAGTGCGTTCCTTCCAGATCTCGATATCATCGTAATGGCCGAGGACGGAGAGGCCGGCGATTTTTTCGCCGATCCGGGTCCGGTCGTCGGTCAGACAGCCGACGATGCGGTAGCCCATCGTCGCGTCGGATTTGATCGCCTGGACGACTTTGGCCGTCTCGTCGGTGGAGCCGATAATAATGACCCGCTTGCTCCAGATCCCGAGACGAAAGAGGGCCGTTTTGGCGGCGCGGCGAAAAACCGGCAGGAAAAGAAAGCTCAGGAACCAGGAGAGGGCGACGACCAGCCGGGAGAAGGGAAAATATTCCTGGGTGATGAAGATGGCCGTCATGATCAGGCCGAAGGCCATGGTCGAGCTTTTCAGGAGGAGGCGCGTTTCCTCCCAAAAGGCGTGGCGTTTGGTGTACAGTCCTTCAAAGGCGAAGACCGCCAGGATGATGAAGACGACATACCAGCGGTCGACAAAGACGGAAAATACGACGGGCAGGCGCTCGGAAAAGAAGTCGGGAAAGATCAGGTCGAGAACCTGCGTCCTGATGAAATAGGCGGAAAGAAAGGAAAGGACGACGGCCAGGGCGTCGGAGACAAGCAAGACCGCAAGACTGGCGTATTTCCTGGCCATATAACTGATCCTGGATTTCAAACTGTCCGGAATTTCATCACATCCGGGCTCTGCCTGTCAATTTGGCGATCGCGTCCTCTCGAGAAGCGATTCTCCCGGCCGAATGTCGGGTCTCTTCGGAAAAACCAACACCCGAAAAATCGGGGGCTTTGCGGCCGGAGGGGAACGCTTCACCCCGGATCGGAAGGACGGATGGCGACGGCCATAAGCTGGTCGCCGCGAAAAATGCGCCTGGCCGCGGCGATGAGCCGCCGCCGGACCCGGATGCCGGCGGAAACGGGGACGTCCAGGGGAGGATCGCCCGAGAGGATGGGCTTCCGGCCCCCGTTGGACCGTTCGATCAGCCGGATCAGCTCTTTGCGCTCGTATATCTCCATTTTTTTCCAGAAGGCCGTGCCGCTCCAGCGGGCCAGCCGCTTTTTCCAGGCCCGGACGCGGCGCGAGTCGGCGTCGTGGGAGTAATCGGGGTTGAAGCGCGAAAAATTGCGGACGCCGACGACCCGGAAGCCGGCCCGGTGAAGCAGGGCGGCGAGGGTTTTTCGGCGGAAATAATACAGATGCTCCAGGGGGGAAAAAACCGCCCAGCTCCGGCCGAGAACGACCCGGCTGAGACTCCCCAGGTCCGGCGTATGCAAAACCAGGCGGCCGCCCGGCTTGAGGACGGATCGGGCCTTGATCAAGTCGGACAGGGGGTTCCGGAGATGTTCGAGGGTGTCCAGCATGACGACGGCGTCGAAGGATTCGGGCGCCAGCTCGATGTCTTCGAACTTCCCGGTTTGAACGGACACGCCGAGGACGTTTCGGCCGTAGGCCGCCGCTTCATCGGAAAGCTCGAGGCCTTCGGCTTCAAATCCGAGATGTCGGGCCGCCTTGACGAAAAATCCGCCGCCGGCTCCGACATCCAGAATTTTTCGCCCGGGGAGGGCGGACATTTTCAGAATTTCCAGGAACAGCTCGAATCGGTCGATCGCCGCCGGAAGCGAATACCGGTCGGGCCCGGCTCCCAACGCCGGCAGGTATTCCCGTTCGAAGTATTCCTTGCCGTACCGGCGGAAAAGGTGCTTTTCGGTCAGGCGGGGTGAAACGTAGACAAGGCCGCAGCGGCGGCACTTGACGAGCGTCATGTCCAGCTTGCGGAGAAAGAGCCGCCGCCGCTCGCTCCCGCACAGATTGCAGGCGACGGTCTCGTGATCGTTTTCCATCGGGTTTCAACCTCATCTTATGGGAAATCGGGAGACGGGGCAACCGGCCCCGGTCCGAGGTCAAGGAAATATGATAAAATCCGATGACGGGATGGCTATGTACAGGACGGAAGGGAAAAAAAGCGCGCGGATCGGAGCGTTCCTTCTTGCGGCGGCGGCCACGGTCTGGTTTCTGGCGGTGTACGGCCCGGCCGAAGCCGGTCTTCGCGTCCTGATTCTCGCCGCCGGGATCCTGATCGCGCTCGCCGCGGCTTTTCGCCCGGTTCGGGGGCTTTCGATTTTTCTTTTCTTTCTTCTGACGGCCAACAACTGGCCCTATTATTTCCAAGCCCGTCATGGCGTTTTCTACGTCCGGATTGCGGCGGTCCTGTTCCTGTTTCTGGCTGCGGGCTGGACGTTGGGCCGGGTTTTCGTCGGCCGGAAAAACGAAGACGCCGGCGGCGTGGTTCTTCCCGGCGCGATTGGAAGGCCGGTTGCGCTTGCGGCGGCGCTGATCTTGCTTTCGGCCGGAATCGCCTTCTGGCGATGGGCGAATTTCTTTCCGGTCTGGGGAAGCCGCGTCTTCGAGTGGATGGTCAATTCCAACGGAGTCCCGGCCGGTCTGGCCCGCCGGGGGGTTGTCATGAGTGCGGCCGGCTACCTTCTGCCGCTGGCCTTCCTGGCGATCGCGGCTCGGATGATGCGGAACCGGACCGGAGTCGAGACGGCCCTTCGCGCCGTGTCCCTGGGTCTCGGGGCGGCGGTCCTCTTCGGCCATGTTCAGCATTTTGCCGCACCGTCCCTGGGAAACACGGATTTCTGGGTGACTCTCGGCCAGGTCAACGGGACGTTTATCGACCCGAACGCCTTCGGGGCCGTCCTGGCGATCATGCTCCCGATGCTCCTGGCCTCGGCTTGGGATGGCCTGGCCAACGTGAAAGGAGACCGAAAAGCCGGCCTCGATCCGGCCCTTGCGGGAGGATCCGCCGTTCTTGGGATGGTCGCTTTTTTGTGGATCGGCGCCCGATCGGCCGTCCTGGCCTTCGCCGCGGCGATGGTCGTTCTGGCTGTCGGAGGTTTCCGTTTAAGGAACGGAACCGGTCCTTTGTCTCCCGGTCCGGCGGCCGACATAAACCGGACGGCGGCTTCGCCTCAGGCGAGGGTGATTTCGCGGACGACGAGGAGACGGCGAATCGCGGCTGCCGCCGTCATTCTCCTCGTTGCCGGCGGAGTGCTTTTTTCCCGTTCGCGGTTGTTTGTCCGGTTGAAGGACAGGGTCCGGGAGGCGTCGGCGGCCGGCGACCTTCTCCTGTTGTCTCCCGAACGGTATTTTCTCTGGAAGCACGCCCTGGCCATGACCCGCGATTATCCGCTTTCGGGCGTCGGCGTCGGAGCGTTCATCGTGGAGATTCCGGATTACTACGCCCTGGACAAGGATCCGGTTCCGGCGGGATTCGAGGGGTACCAGCGCCTCGACTCGGCGGAAAATTTCTTCCTCCAGGCTTCGGCTGAAACCGGATTGATCGGCCTGGCCGTTTGGCTGGCGGTTTTGATCGGCTTGGCCTGGGAAATCCGCCGGGCCGTCCGGGCGGGGATCCTCCGCGGACCGGACCGTCCGACCGCGATGATCACCTCGCGCGACATGAT
>CAYPKX010000165.1:0-6437 GCA_964411395.1 uncultured Eubacteriales bacterium
GGACAGTGTCCGTGTCAGCCACGGTTCCCGTTCCGTCCGAAGGAGAAAAGCCTCCTTGGCCAGAAACATCCGGCAGAGGAGCGGCGTCAGGGTCATGGCCACGATCAGGGAAATGAACAGCGAGACCACGAACGCGATTCCCAGGGGTTTGAGCATGCGGCCTTCCATGCCGGAAAGAAAGAAGAGCGGTAGGAAAGCCACGATGATGATGAGGGTGGCGTTCAGAATCGAAGCCCGGATTTCCTTTGATCCTTCGAAAACGACGGTGAAGAACGAGCGCCGCTCCGCGGCGGGCCGCCGCATGTTTTGCTTGAGCCGCTTATAGACGTTCTCGACGTCGATGATCGCGTCATCGACCAGAACGCCGATGGCGATGGCCATGCCGCCCAGGCTCATGGTGTTGATGTTCAATCCCAGCAGGCGGAGGACGATGATCGACCCGAGCAGCGAGATCGGAATGGCGACGAGCGAGATCAGGGTTGTCCGGAAACCGCCCAGAAAAACGAACAGGATGAGGACGACGAAAATCGAGCCCTCCAGGAGGGCTTTCTTGACGTTCCCGATGGACGATTCGATGAAATCCGCCTGGCGGAAAATCTTGGTGTCGAGCTTGACGTCGGCCGGAAGAGTCGCGGCCAGGCCGGCCAGATTGGCTTCGATCCGTTCGGTCAGCTCCAGGGTGTTGGTGTTGGGCTGCTTGGAAACGGAGAGAATGACGGCCGGCTTCCCGTTCTCCGAGGCATAGCCCATCCGGGGAGCACCGGCGATGACGACTTCGGCGACATCCATGACGCAGACGGGCTTCCCCGCCCGCGATTTGATGTAGGACCAGCCCAGGGCTTCGAGATCCGAGGTCCGGGCCATTCCCCGAACGACATACTCGTTGCCGAATTGGCGCACCGGCGCGCCCGTCGAATTCCGGCTCAGCGTCCGGCAGACTTCGGCCAGTTCGTCCATGGTCACGCCGAAATAGAGCATCTTCTGCGGATCGGCCAGAACCTGGTACTGTTTGGCTTCCCCCCCGATGATGGTGACCTGGGAGACGCCGCCGGTCGCCAGGAGAAGCGGCTTGATGGTCCATTCGGCCAGCGTTCGAAGCTCCATGAGGTCCGTTTTTTCGGACTGGAGGCCGAGAAAGAACATTTCGCCCATGACGCTCGATTGAGGCGCCAGAATCGGCAGGCCCACGCCAAGGGGCATCTGGGCGACGATGGCGACCAGCTTTTCGCTGACGATTTGACGCGCTTTAAAAATATCGCTCCCCCAGTCGAACTCCACCCAGACGAAGGAGTACCCGTGAGCGGAAGACGAACGAACCCGGCGCACATCGGTCGCGCCGTTGACCGCGGTTTCTATCGGGAACGTCACCAGCCGCTCCACTTCCTCGGCGGCCATCCCGTGACAATCGGTCATGACCACGACCGTCGGGGCGGTCAGGTCGGGAAAGACATCGATGTCCATGTTCAAGGCCGTGTACAGGCCGATGATCATGACCACGACGGCGCCGAGGATGATCAGAAACTTGTTCTCGAGCGAAAACTTGATGATCTTGTTCAGCATGCGGCGCCCCGATCCTCAATGAACGTGGCCGGCATGCGCATCGAGGGCCCCCGACGACTGGGCCAGCTTCACCCAGATCGCGCCCTTGCTGACCACCCGCTCGTCCCGGCCGAGCCCGGCCAGGACCTCGGTGAAGAGGCCGTCTCCGGCCCCGAGCCGGACTTCGCGCCTCTCAAATTCTTCCGGGTTTAACTGGACGAAAAGATAATGGAGGCCCTGGTCCTCGAGGATGGCCGAGTTCGGCACGCTCAAGGCTTCGGACCGGGTTTGCGTTTTCAGAATCAGCTCGACGAAGCCGCCGGGGAGAAAACCGGCGGCATTGTCGATCTGAAGGTGGACGGGAATCAGATAGCTGTCCGGATCGGCGCTCTGGCCGTAGCCGAGGATGCGTCCATTCAGCTGCTCGAGGGTGAAGGTTCGGTTGTCGTGAAGCGTCCGGATGTTCGCCGAGACAACCGAGGCCAGGAGCGGAGCGAATTTCTGCCGGACGTCGGCCCGCAGCAAAAGCGTCCGGTTCCGGGAGATCGTGACGATCGGCCGGCCGGCGCCGACGAATTGACCGTTGTCGACGAAGACATTTTTTATGAATCCGGACAATGGACTCGAAACGATCTGGGCTCCGGCCCGGAAGTTCCTCTCGAGGTTGTCGATGACGGCTTTGGCATTGTCGAAATCGTTTTTGGCCTTGAGCCGCTCCTTCTCCGAGACGATGCGGTCCCGGGCCAATTCTTCGGCCCGTTCGTAATCGGCCCTGGCCCGGTCGAAATTATTCCGGGCTTCAGCCAGCCGGACGCCGAGGTTGTTTTCGGCGATCCCGCCGTTCTCGATCGAAAACAGTCCCTGTCCGGCGGCCACGCTTTTCCCGGCGATCGCCTGTTCCCGGCCGAAACGAACCACGCCGTCGGCTTTGGCGGTGACGATCACTTCGTCGCCCTGGGCCGATTGGATTCTGGCCGTCGTCTTGATCACTTCAACGAAGCCGCCCTGGCGCGGCCGCTCGGTGGCGAAATCCACCTTCCATGATTTTTCCTTGGTGAAGACCACTCCGGGAGCGCGGGCCGGGGCTTCGTGGAGGGCTTTCTCGGCATCCTCTTCGGATGAGGAGACGACCACGTCAGGGAGGAAGATCCGGCCGCCATCTCCGGCGGCGATGTCGATCGTGATGCTTCCCGGGCCCGGCGAGCCGGGGACGATCGTGAGCTCGTAGATACCGGGGCGGACCGGTTTGGCCTGGGTTGCTTTCACCGTCTGACCGGCGACGGTCAGGGCCAGCGTAATGGTCCCTTCGAGGAGGGGTTTGAAATCGGCGAGCCGGGTGAAATGGGCCAGGATGGCGCAGGATTTTCCCGCGACCAGCGGGTCCGATTCGGCAAAGAACTCAAAGGTTTCGCTGTAGGCCGTCCATTGAATTTTGTGCGTTTCTTCGGCCGTTTCTGCGGCGTTATCGGCCTTGCCGCAGCCGATCGACAGCGCGATCGCTATCAGGACGGGAATCAGGGCTCTTCTCATGATCACCTCTCAGGACGTTTGACTGTTACCGGATCAACCGCGACAGGGCGGCTTTAAAAAGGCGGATGGATTCTTTCATCTCGGGATCGTCGATTCTATCGACGAAACATTCCTCGATGTGGTCGTCCAGGATGATCTGGCCGACCTTGACGACGGCCGCCTGCACGGCGGAAAGCTGGAGCAGGATTTCGTCGCAGGGCTTGTCCAATTCGACCATCTTGGCGACTCCGTTGACATGGCCGCTGATCTTTTTCAAGCGGTCGACGACTTCGAGATGGCTGCGATGTTTGGCTTCGCTCATTTGGCTCCCCTCCGGGGGGAGGGGAGGAATATAGCATTCGCTTAAGGCTGGCGCAAGCTTCAAAAAATCAATCCTCCCGCTAACGACGGAGCCGCGCGGCCGCGGCGTGGGCCGACAAGCCTTCGGCTTCGGCCAGCCGTCCGGTCGCCGAGACCAAATCGGTTTGACTGCCGCCGGCGAACCGCAGCGTGGTCTGAAATTTCAAAAAATCACGGACGCCGAGTCCCGAAGCATAGCGGGCGGCCCCCCCGGTCGGGAGAATGTGGTTCGTCCCGGCGGTGTAATCGCCGAACACTTCTCCGGCCTCCTCTCCGATAAACATCGCTCCGAAGTTCCGGAACCGGTTTTCCAACCCGGCGGCTTTGCTCCCCTGGAGCTCCAGATGCTCAGGCGCCCTCCGGTCGGCGATTTCCACGGCTTCTTCAAGCGTGCTGAGAAGGACGATAAGTCCCCGCGTTTCCAGAGACCGGCGCGCCGTCTCGGGAAAGGGGAGCCGGGTGATCTGCCGTTCAATCCCCTCCTTCACCGCCTGAGCGAAGTTTTTTGAATCCGTCAGCAGAACGGCGGCCGCTTCCGGGTCGTGTTCGGCTTGGGCCAGAAGGTCGGCCGCCGCAGTTTCCGAATCGGCATCGTCTCCGGCGACGATGAAGACTTCGCTCGGTCCGGCCGGAAGATCGATCCCCGCCGGGCCGAACACTTCGAGCTTGGCCGCGGTGACGAACCGGTTTCCCGGCCCGATGATTTTATCGACTCGGGGAATGCGCTCCGTGCCGAAGGCCATGGCCGCGACCGCCTGAGCTCCGCCCACGGCATAGATTTCGTCGAGGCCCAACATTCCCGCCGCACCGAGGATCGTCGAATTGACCGTTCCCGCGGCCGTCGGCGGCGAACAGACGGCAATTTCCCGGACGCCGGCTTCAAGGGCCGGGATGGCACCCATGAGCAGAGAGGAGAACAGGGGACGGCGCCCTCCGGGGACGTAGAGGCCGACCCGGTCGAGCGGGCTTATCCGCCGTCCGCAGAAGACTCCGGGCGAGGTTTCGATCTCGAAGCCGCGGAATTCGGCCTTTTCGGCCTCGGCGAATCTCCGAATGTTCCGGATGGCCAGAAGGAGGTCTTTTCTCAGCACCGGATCGAGATTCCCGGCCGCTTCGGCTGATGATTCCGGGGGAATCCGGACCGGGTTCGGATCACAGCCGTCGATCAACCGGGAGTAATGACGGACGGCCGCGTCGCCGTCCCGTTTGACGTCCTCGACGATGCGGCGGACTCCGGGGACGTCTTCCCTCCGGAATCGTTCATAGAAATCACCGGGCAAGTCACGAATGGAAATGATTCTCATGCGCGTCTCCTTCGTTCGAGTTCCTTCAACACATCGGTCCAGGCGGCTCCCGCCCGGATCATCTTCACCAGGGCGAAATAGAGAACATCGGCCGCCTCCCAGACGACGTCGTTCGGCTCGCGGGCGTCGATAAGCTCGCCCGCCTCCTCGCGGATTTTTTCGGCCAGGGCCGCCTCGTCCAGGGAGGCGGTATAGGACCCGGGGCGTTTATTCCGAATCCGGTCGGTCAGGACATTTTCCAGCCCGTCGATGGAAAAGCGCTGCAGGCCGAAACAGGAATAGGTCTCGCGATGGCAAGCCGGGCCTTTGGGGCGGACGGTCACCAGGATGGCGTCGGCGTCGCAGTCGAGCCGGGCCCGAATGAGAGACAAGAAGTTTCCCGACGTTTCGCCTTTCAGCCAGAGGCGGTTTCGGGATCGGGAGTGGAAATGCATCCGCCCGTCGGCGAACGTCCGCTCCAGGGATTCCCGGTTGCTCCAGCCCAGCATCAGAACCTGGCCGCTTTCATCCTGGATGATCGTCGGGATCAAATCTCCGTTTCCGTTGACGGACCGGATGAAGGCCTCCGCCGGTTGGATCCGGCCGGTGTAGAGGGCCATCCCGAGCTGAACATTCAATCCGGCCCGGCTCAATCGCTCGATGTCCTCGGGAGATCCCACGCCGCCGGCGGCGGTGACGGCATTCCGGGTTTTTGCGGCCAGGGCGATGGCCCGGTCCACCGGCAGTCCCTCCATCGTCCCTTCCTTTTCGACGAAGGTGAAGAGAAACTCCCGGCAGTAGGGCTCGCCTCCGGCCAGGGCGTCTTCGACCCGAAAGCCGGCGCGCTCGGTCCAGCCGCGGCGGAGAACTTCGCCGTCGGCCGAATCAAGGGCGATGATGACCCGGCTTCGGCCGACGGCCGCGGCCAGGTCTTTGAGAAATTCCGTCCGGACTCCTTCGGGGCCGAGGGCGGCCGTGCCGACGATGACCTTCGCCGCTCCGGCGGCGACCGCTTTCCGGGCATCTTCGACGGTTCTCAAACCGCCTCCGACCCGGCATTCGGCCGACCGGCAAATCTCCCGAATCACTTCCAGGTGGGAGCCGCGGCCCAGGGCGGCATCGAGGTCGATGACGGCGATTTCGCCGTACCGGTCGAATTCCCGGGCCAAGTCAACGGGCCGCTCCCGTTCCAAAATCAATTCCCGGCCGTTTTTAAGCTGAACGGCCTTTCCGTTCATCAAATCGATCGAGGGGATCATCATCGGATAAAAACTCCTTTCTCCCGAAGATATGTTTTAAAATCCCGGATTGTCTTTTGGCCGTCGTGGAGGACGGAGGCCAGCAAAATCGCGTCGGCCCGGCCGTGAATCACCGCCTCTCGGGCGTGTTCCGGATCGCGTCCTCCTCCGGAGGCGATGACCGGGATGGAAACCGCGCTCCCGACCCGGTGAAGAAGCGCGAGGTCGTATCCCGAACCGGTGCCGTCGCGGTCGATGGAATTCAAAAGAATCTCGCCGGCTCCGAACGCCTCGGCCGTCCGGGCCCAATCGACGGCGTCGAAGTTGCGATCGCGGCGTCCGCCGTGCGTGGTTACGGTCCAACCGCCGGCTTTAGCCCGGGCATCGATCGAAACGGCCAGGCATTGCCGGCCGAAGCGTTCGGCCGCTTCGCCGAGAAGCTCCGGCCGTTCGACGGCCGCCGTGCCGAGCGACACTTTGTCCGCGCCGGATTGAAGGGCTTCCCGGA
>CAYPKX010000166.1:0-6392 GCA_964411395.1 uncultured Eubacteriales bacterium
GTAATTTCCCAAATCGGCACAGCCCAACGACAAATCCTTCGAAGATATCTACACCAGCCTGGCCGCTCATAACTATTCTATCCTCTCCATCCAACTGTCCGCAAAGCTCTCCGGAACTTATTCCAGCGCCACCGCGGCCGCCGAGCGGATCAGACGGGCGACGGGAAAAACGATCACCGTCATCGATTCCAAAACGCTCTCCGGGGCTCTGGGCCTGGTTGTCCTCCGGACCGCCCGGCGGCTCGAAGCGGGAGGAACGCACGCTGAAGCCGCTGCCGAAGCCGAGCAGGCGGCGGTCCGGTCAAAAATCCTGGTCGGCGTTCGGACCTTGAAATACATGGTCCGGGGAGGCCGGGTCAGTCCGATGGCCGGAAAAATCGCCAACGTCCTGAACCTCAAGCCCATCGTTTCGATGAAGCCCGGCGGCGAATCGACGATCTTCGACAAGGCCTTCAGCCAGAGAGGCAACCTCAGAAACATCCTGAAGCATTTGAGAAAGGCGGCCGCCGAAAACCGGATCTGGGAATATGGCGTGCTTCACGCCCATAATCCGGAAGAGGCCGCGGCTTATGCCCTGGAAACCGAGGCGATCTTCGGAAAGAAACCGGCCTTCCTCATGGATATCTCGCCCGTCATCGGCCTGAATGCCGGAGTCGGGGCGGTCGCCGTTTCCTACCTCATGGAGGCCTGATGTCCGCCTACCTTCTCGCCGCCGCCGCGGTCCTGGTGTATATGACCGCTTTCTATCTGCTGGCCCTCCTGATTAAAAACAACGGCATCGTCGACATTGCCTGGGGATTGGGTTTCGTCATGCTTTCGGCGGTTCTCCTCCTCCGGAATCCGCCGGTTGACCAGCCGAGATGGCTCATGCTGGCCCTGGTCACGTTCTGGGGCCTTCGTCTGGCCACCCATATTTTTCTGAGAAATTTCAAGAAGCCCGAGGATTTTCGCTACGCCAACATGAGGAAAAAGTGGGGGAAAGCCGCCCCGGTCAAATCCTTCTTCATCATATTCATGTTCCAGGGCCTCCTGATGCTGATCGTCTCCTCCCCGATTCTCGTCGTTTTCCGGTCTCCCGCCCGTACGCTGAACGCCCTGGATTTTCTCGGAATGTTGACCTTCGTTTTCGGGATCGTTTTTGAAGCCGTGGGCGATTATCAATTGGCCGTCCATGTCCGGAATCCGGCCAATAAGGGAAAGCTGATGACCCGGGGCCTCTGGTCGCTCACCCGCCATCCGAATTATTTTGGAGAAGCGGTTCTGTGGTGGGGCCTCGGCTTGATCGCCCTGTCCTCGCCCTGGGGCGGCGCGGGGTTCATCGGGCCGGCCGTCATCACCCTGCTTCTCCGCTTCGTTTCGGGGGTTCCGCTGCTCGAAAATAAATACGCCGGCCGGGCCGACTGGGAGGCGTACAAGAAAACAACGCCGATTTTTCTGCCCCGGCTGCCCCGAAGCTGACGGGAAAACGAGACGGGCTCAGGGCAGCGTCAGGGTTTCATGGGCGGCGATGAGCTTGCCCTGAATCGGGACGCCATAAGGGCAAGCGCTTTCGCACGGTCCCGGACAGCCGGCGCAATCGGCCGCGGCCCGAGCCCCCAGGGCGGCGTATTCGGCCAAAGCGGTCTTCTCCTGACCCTTGGCTTTGAAATAGTAGTTATACCGCATGATCGTATTGACCGGCACGCCTTTGGGACAAGCCGGCTCGCAGGCCCCGCAGGCGAAACGGCAAGTCATATCCCCGGCGACTTCGACACAGCCCGCTAAAATCCTGGAATCACGGACGTCCATCGGAACCCCGGACAGAGCCAAAAATCCGTCCAAAGCCTGGAACGAGTTGATGCTCGGACAGACGCTATGGACGTCGGGATGATTCAGGCAGAATTTGATGGCCGCGTCACGCGCCTGCTCCCATCCGGTCAAGCCATGGCTTTTCAGAAAAGCCTCGGTCTTGTCGGCCCGGTCCTTGGCCAAGGCCCTCATCTTGAGGACGGGCTCAGGCAGGGCTTCATTCCGGGACGTGTACCGCTCCTCGACTGCGGCCAGGGAATTTTTGTCCTCCTGAATGTAAAAGGCCGGGTCCATTTTCATCAGGGTCGCGCCCATATTCTTCGCCTTGCAGGCGGCCAGGACCTTTTCTCCGACATCGGACTTGAGGTAGTTATAAACAAAGAGAACGACATCGAAGCGGCCGTCTTCGGCCGCCGCCAGGACGACCTGGTCCATCGGATCATCGAGCTTCCCGTAAATGCTGAGGTCGGCGCCATGATTGGATATGCCCGAGAACCGGACCTTGCCCTCCGCCTTGAGCTCCCGGATCGCCTCATGATAGGCCTCGTGTTTCACTTGAGCCAGAGTGCACATGTGGATCATCAAACAGTCGACGTATTCGAGCCGCATCCGTTCCCGGCATTTATTGAATCTCTCCCGGATTCCCGGCTTGTCGTTTTGGCGGTTGAAGCTCAGGTTGAGCTTGGTTGTCACGAAGACCGATTTTCTGTTGCGGCCCTGGAGGGCCTCACCGATGGTTCGTTCCGACCCGCCTCGTTCATAATGTTCGCCGGTATCGATATAGTTGACGCCCCGATCCAGGGCGGACTGGAGGACATTGGCGTTGGAGAGATTCCCGGCTCCGAAACCGATGTCGGAGCATGTCCAGCCGGTTCGCCCGAGCGTTCGGAAAGACCGGATGCGGGAAGGCTCGGATGCGCGGCCGGCCGCCGGCTGCATCCGGGCAGCGCTCAGGGAAACGCCCAAGGCCGGAATCGCACCGAGTGAAACACCGAGGAAATTTCTCCGGGAAAAACCCTTGGAGCCGTTTTGTGTTTGTCGGGGTTTGGATGACATGAAAGACCTCGGACATTCAACTTGCAAATCCCGTGCCAGGCGATTTCAACCGAGCAAACTCGCGTTCGAGGGAACCGTCCTTCCGCCGAAACATCGATTCAACGCCGCCTAAATCTTTGGGAATCAAAATGTTGGACATCAGGCCGCTCGTTCCCCGTCCTCACAAGCGGCCGCCGCAGGCCGCATCCTGAGGCCCCCCGGAAGAAAGAAGAATTTACATTCATTGTCCGCCATTTCCGGACAATCAGACCAGGGACATGTCGATATCGTAGGGCCGCGCCGGATCGTAGTTTTCGGGCGTAAGGAGCGGATCGGTTTTCGGGATCGTCAGGAGGAGAGTCGACCGGACGCTCAATCGGGCCAAGCCTCGAAGGCAATCCGCCATGGGATCCCTCTCATGAAATCCGGCAAATATGGCGGCATACCGCTTTCGGAAAACTCTGTCCCGAATCCTGTCCCGAAGAATATCCCGCAAGGCTTCCGTTCGCCCCGGTTCTGCCGCGGGAAAACGCATATAGGCGACGGGCATAATCCCGCCTTTCAGCTCCGGTCCGCGGCCGCCGCCGAGACGAGCCAGGGCCGACCAGACGCGGCCTTTCATCCGGCCGGTCCGGTCCAATCGGGCGACCTTCAGGCACCGGACGGTTCGCTGGTCCCAGAAGGCCGCGGCGGCGGCGATCCGGCCGCCGGTTTCGGCCACCTTGAAATCCTCGATGGAAAGCCCGGGAGTTCGAGCGATGAGTCCGGAGAGCCACGAGACGGAATACGGAGGCCGGCCGTAATGACGGCCGGGCGAAGCGGCCAGGAGCCGAACGATCTCCGGGATATCTTCCGCCCGGGCGGACCGGACGGCGGACCTCCCGGAGAGGCGCCGAACGGGAAAAGGAAGGACGACATGCAGGACAACAGCGCCCGCCCGCGAGACCTGGTATCGCCGGCGGGTGAAGGTTTCGACAAACTCCAGAGCCGGACGGTTTCCCTCCTGAACCAGGGCGATTCCCAATCCGCAGCCGCGGTCCTCGAAGCTCTTTCGAGCCCGGATCATGAGGGAGAAACCGGCCGAAGCCGAAGCGGCGGGATCGACCTGGAGGCCGCCGAGATAATAAACAGACCCTTCCTTTTCGTCGAACACCGCCCGGGAGATCGACTCGGCGATGCTCCCCAGGATTCGGCCTCTCTCCTCGGCGATCCAGACGACGGACTCCGATCCCTGCAGGGATAAGAACGCATCGGGACCGGACGGATATTCGTACCGGAGAACCACGGATGTGCGAGGAAGGATTCGGCGCTTGAGATCCGACAAGGCTCCCCAGTCGCCCGGGGCGGCCGCACGGATGGCGGGCATCTCAGAAAATCCCGCTCCGGGCAGGGAGGCCGACGACGGCCGGCGTCTTGTGAAAGCCCGGTTCCCGGGGGATGGACTCGACGAACTCGACGGCGATCGACAGTCCCGGCAGCACGGGCTGCAGCCGGGCCGAAGCTTCATCCCGAATTTTTTCCGAAAACCGGTCGGCCGGGTCTTCGGGCACAAGGAGGAGGCGGACCTCTCCCTCCGTTTCCTGCCGGAGCTGGAAGGCCGCGGCCCGTTCGAACCTTTCGAGGACCGAGGTGACGACAAACTGATGGACAAGGCGTCCGTCGGGCAAGCGGATGGTTTCCGCCGTCCGCCCTTCGAGACGGCCGAGTCTCGGGTAGGCCGCCAGCGGGCACCCGCAGATTTCCTCCGCCCAGGCGCCCAGATCTCCCAGTCCGGCATAACGAATGACGGGAAACACGCGGTTCTGGAGATCGGTCACAACGATCCGGCCGGTCTGTCCCGGAGGAGCCGCCCGGCCGTCGTCATCGAGGACTTCGACCATCGCCCGATATTCGAGCACATGAAGTCCCGGCCCGGCCGAACATTGGACCGCGATCCCCATCGATTCCGTGGCGCAATACGCCTGGGACAATTGGGCCCGCGGAAACGTCCGCCGGATGGATTCCACGGTCGTCGCGTTGAGGGTTTCCCCCGAAAAAATAAAATAATCCGGCGTCCAGATCGGCCGTTTCCGGCGGCGCACCTCGGAGGCGACGGCTTGAATGATTCCCGGATAGCTGAGGATGTACTGGGGCTTCCGCCGGTTGATTTCCTCGATCAGGTCGGAAACCGGCCGCAGGGCGTCGACGAAGCGGCCCGCCGCCCTGGGGACTTCGCGAACGGCTTGCCCCTCGATGGCCGTCGGCGACTGGACCATGATATGAAGCCCGTTTTCGAGAGACAGGCCGAGATGGGCGACCATCGAAGGCCGCGAAAAAAGGGCGATGGAAAACAAAATCGATTCCCGGTCCAGTCGGATCCGGACCGGGCTTCCCGTCGAGCCCGTCGTCCGGATCTCCCGCGATCGGCGCAACATCCGGGAATTTGAGCACATCTCCTCCGGAAGGGCGGACCGGAAGCGCGACTTGGATACGACCGGCAGCACGGAGGGATGGCGGAGATCCGCCAGGTCGCCTTCGGAAATTCCGGCCTCCTGCCAGATTCCCCGATAAAACGGCGATCGGCGGTAGGCCTGAAGACAGACGGACCGCAGGGCGGCCGTTCTTCGGGCTTCGATCTCGGCCGGCGAATCGCCCAGTCTTGCCCGAATCCAGGCGAGGCTCTGCTTGATCCGGCGGAATTTGAGAAGCAGTCCGACAAGCGGCAAGTCGTAGATCCGGTCCATGCGCGGGCGCTCCCTCCCTCAAGGCGACGTTTTCGCCGCGGCCTTTTCAAGGTACCGGGCGATCCGGTTGATAAAATACACGAATCGGGCAAACGTGTTGGTCAGGTCGAAAAGGAAGGCCCTTTCCTGTTCATCGAGGTCTGTTTGTCCGGCAAAATGCCGGTCGCGGAGCTCTTTCATCGTTCCTCCCCGGTCGCCCGAAAGCGCTTGAAGAAGACGGGCATCCTCTTCGGCGCGCGACGCCGAAGCATCGACGGCGGTAAGGAGAAGGAACTCGGCCGACTGAGCCAGCGGATCGACCAGTCCGGCCCCGCGGCGGGCGGCCGGCTCGGAGAACAAGCCGAGCAGGACGGAAATCGTGTCTTCGAGCGAGACGGCCGTGCCGGTCAATTCCTGGATGGCCTCCAGGCGTTCCCGGAGATGGGCCGGCAGGCGGCCGTTGGACAGAGCGGCGATATCGGCTCGCATCGCGACGGCCATTCCCTCAAAGGCCGGATCCCGTGAAACCGCGGGCGGACCGGTTTCCATTCCTCCGGCGGCCGTAAACGGGGCCAGCCTTCGCGGGAGGGTCCGGATCAGAGCTTCAAAGCTGCCGAGCAAGCGCTCCAGACCGAGGTGCGTTTCCTCCATGGTCCCATCCTCGATTCGGATGATGCGGTCGGCGATATCGAGAATGCGGTTATCATGAGTCACGAGGAGAATGGTGCAGCCCGTCTGGCGGGCCATCCGCTGAAGGATCGCCACGACTTCGCGGCCGGTTTTGCCGTCCAGCGCGGCCGTCGGTTCGTCGGCCAGGATGATTCGCGGTTTCCGGACGAGGGCCCGGGCAATGGCCACCCGCTGTTT
>CAYPKX010000167.1:0-6371 GCA_964411395.1 uncultured Eubacteriales bacterium
CATCCTGGATCAGGTCATCGTCATGAATCCCGCCGCGGCGTTCGTCTGGATCCTGGGGCTGGGATACTTTCTTTTCTCCCAGGAGGGAAAGAGGTACCGTTCCCTCGGTTTCGCTTACGTCCTCCTCCTGATCCTGTTCATCAGCCTGAGGGCCAAGGACTACATGCTCGCGCCCTTTTATCCGGCCCTCTTTGCCGCCGGGGCCGTCTTTTTCGAATCGCTTCTCGTCCCGGGCAAGCGTTTCTCCCGGGCGGCCGGACCGCTCGCGCTGGGCGCGGTCGGTTTGTCCTCGCTGGCGCTCCTGCCCCTCAGCCGGCCCGTTCTCCCGGTGGAAACGCTGATCAAATACACGTCCGGATGGACGGGGGTTAAACAGGAAACGCATGAGTTGGCCCGGCTGCCCCAGCATTATGCCGATAAACACGGTTGGCCCGAACTGGCCCGGGAGATTGCCGGTGTTTTCCGTTCGCTTCCCGAAGACGAACAAACCCGGGCGGCGATTTTCACCGGCAACTACGGCGAGGCGGGCGCGGTCTGGCTATTCGGCCGGGATCTGGGATTGCCCCGGCCGATCAGCGGCCACAACCAGTATTTTCTCTGGGGGCCGAGGGGCGCGACGGGCGAGGTTTTGGTCGCCTTCGGACCGGACAGGGAAGATCTGGAAGCGATTTACGGCGAGGTCATCGAGGCCGGTCGGTTCCGACACCCGTACGTCATGCCGTACGAAAACGACAAGCCGATCTATGTCTGTCGAAAGCCAAAGAATCCGTCGATGAGACTGAAGGACTTCTGGCCTCAAACCAAGAATTTCTCATAAATTCCCCGGCGGCCCGTCGCCGAGAACCTTGAGGCGGATTTTCCGAAATTCCACGCGGGAGCCGTGTCCGCAGAACGCGAGGCGGCCGGAGGATCGGGCCAAACCCGGATGGTCCCGGCCGTCGATCGTTTGCGGCCTCGAGGCCTCATCCAAATCGGCGTCGACGATCGTCGTCCCGTTCAGAACGACTTTGACCTTCCGGCCGCGGACGGTGATCTCCTCGGTGTTCCATTCGCCGACCGGCTTTTGAAATCCGCGCCGGGCCGGAACAACGCCGTAGATGGAGCCGTGATATTGGTAAGGCTTGAGGTCCCGGTACTGTTCGGCGGAATCGTCCAGAACCTGGATCTCCATCCCGACATAAGCCGCGTCGCCTTCCGGCGGCGTCCGGATTCCGATCCCGTTGTTCGCCCCCGGAGTGAGCTTGAATTCGAACCGCAGGACGAAATCGGCGAATTCTTCCGCGGTATAGAGATTCCCGCCGCTGCCGGAACCGACGACGATCGCCTCATTTTCGACCGTATACCCGCCCAAGTCCCCGGCCCACCCGGAGAGGTCGCGGCCGTTGAAGAGCGGAACGAAGCCCTCCTCCCCGGCCCCGGCCGGGATCGGGGCCGGCGGTTCGGCTTTTTCCCCCGCCGGGATCTCTCGCAAGAAGATATTCCGAAACTCCAGCGGAGTGCTGTGCGCCTGGAGCTCGATCTGCCCCGTCGGGTAGATCGGCTTGTCCCGCTCCCAATAATTCTCCATTACGACGTTATCGACCACGCGGACGCCGTTCAAATCGACGGTCACCCTCTCCCCGACCATCCGGATATGGAACGTGTTCCATTCGCCGACCGGACGGTCGGCCGGGACGGTCGGTTTGTTCGGATTTTTCTGGTTGTTATACAAACCGCCCGATCCCTCCGGCCACTGAGCCGGATCCCAGATCTGGACCTGGGGAGAACCGCGAAGATAGATCCCGCTGTCTCCCTGAGGAGAAATTTTCCAGTCGACGAACATCTCGAAATCGCCGTAATCGGCCGCGGTGCAGAGACTGTGGCCTTTGCCGTCGAAGACCAGGCCACCGTCGATGACCCGCCAATGAGCCCGCATATCCGCGTCGGCTTCGATTTGGGCTTGAGCCAGCTCTTGCGGCGACATCCCGGCCCGCTGGGGCGGATCGGCGACAAGGCCCTTCCAACCGGAAAGATCCTTCCCGTTGAACAACGGCTTGAACCCTTCCTCGATAAGCAGCTCGGCGGCGATCGCTTCTCCCGGAACGCGGTCAAACTCATAATCGATATGGGGTAGGGCCTTTTTTAAAGCGGCGGCGGCTTTTTTCCCTCTCACCCCCTCGTAAGCCGTGGCCGGCATCACCAGTTTCAGGACGGCCTGGGCCGCCCGGACTCTGAGGTTCGAGTCGTCAAGACAGGGAGCGATCAAGTCCAGGGATTCCGGCAGCCGGGCGGCGGCGGCGGCATTTAAAACCACGCCTTTCTCATCCGGATCGACAGCCTCCGCCAGGGCTGCGGTCAAACGCTCGATCTTGACGGCCGGGTCCAGGGTCGAGGAAGGAACCAGCCGGGCGATTCCTTGAATCGCCAGATAGCGCGTCTTCTTATCCGGCGCCGAGCGGGCCACCCGGAAAAGATCCGGCAAGGCGCTTTGCTCCGTCCAGTTGGACAGAGTAAAAACGGCGACGGCCTGAGCCTGAGGATCGGGGTTCTGCAATTCGGCCCGGACGGCTTCCAGGGCCGCTGCCCCTCCGATCCGGTAAAGCGGCCGAATAAAATCGATCCTCTTCGATCCCGCGGCCTCGCTCAAGGCTTGGAGCCATCCCCTGGCCCGTTCCGCCGGATCGGCGATTTGTCCGGCCGCGGCCGCAGCCGCATTCTGGATGAGGACGATCTCGGCCGGAGCTTCGGCGGCTTTCAACAACTCGATCAAGGCGGGCAAATCGCCCGCCGTCACGACTTGAGCGAGGGCGGTCAAAGCGGCCGTCCGCACTTTGTCCTCCGGGCTCGAACCCAGCGAAAGCACGGCCGCCGCCTGGGATGTCGCTTGCCGCTCGGCCAGAAGGCCGAGGATCTCGATCTGAGCCGAAGGCGGCGCTTCGGGCAACAGGGCGGCGATCCTCGGAATCAGCTCAGACGAAGGGAAAAACGAGACGGCCGTTATGGCCGCCCGGAGTTGCTCCGGATCGCCGGAGGCGAACAGCGGAACGATGTCGGTCCAGATCTCAGGACCGGCCAGCCTGGCGGCCGCGACAGCCGCGACGGCCCGAACCGGGCCTGAATCCGAACGGATCTTTTCCCGGATCGCGGGCAGGGCCGCGGTTTCGCCGCGGCGATCGAGCAACCGGATGATGTCCGCTTGAATGTCGGAGGAAGCCCCGTCCATAAGCCCGATCCAGTAGAAAGGCTGCCAATGGGACCGAAGTCCGGCGGCGAGGTCGAGGGCTTTCTGTCTGAATTCGAGATCGGGCGAAACCGCGGCTTCCAGAAGCGCGCTCAAGCCCTCCTTTTCACCGACGGAGTCCAGGTAAAGGGTTAAAGCGGCCGACCGGACGGATTCTTCGCCCGGGGCGGAATATCCGGAAAGGAGAGGGCGGGCGATCCCCGCGGCTTCGCGCGTCAATCCCGCTTCGGCCAGCCGCCGGCCGTAAAGGATCAGCCGGGAGGCGGCCGCGGCTCTCTCCTCATGCGGAGCCGCCACCCGAACCCGTTCGAGAAGGGATCGGGCGGCCGGATCTCCGATTCCGGCCAGCGCATCCAGGGCGGCCGACCGGACGGCCGGATCGGTGACCGCGGCCAAATTCATCAACGTCCGCGTCGCCTCGCGGCGGCGAAGGGCGGCCAGTCCTTGAATGATCTCGACGGCGACCGGCCCGCGGGCCCTTTTCAAGGCTTTCAGGAGCTCATCGGCGGCTTCCGAAAGGCCGGTTGAGACCAAAGCCCGGACGGCGGGTCCGGCCAGGTCCGGATGAGTCAGGAAACGAGCCAACGGTTTGACGATCTCGGACTGTCCGGACCGTTGAAGAAGAGCGAGTAAGAAGCCCGCGTTTTCCGGGTCGCGAATGGTGTCCAGGGATTTGAGGATCCCGTCAATCACCGGAATTCGTTCCGAAAAAGCCCCGGGTCGGCCGGCCCGGACCGAGACGGCATCGAGGGCATAGCGGACCAGCGAATCGTCGGCTTTTCCCGGTTCGGCCAAACGCGCGCAGAGCTCGATCACGGCGGGCGTCCCCATTCCGATCAGCTCGGCCGCGGCCGCATCCCGCTCCGCCGCCGTTTCTGCCGGAAATTTCAAGAGAAGAGCGGAAACGCGATCGGCGAGCGAGGAGGAAGGGACTTGAACGGCCGCCGCGCTCCAGGCGACGGCCAGAAGGAAAACGACGGAGAGGGCGGACCATCGCGTTCTCATCGTCCGGCTCCTTCCAGGCGCCAGGGGGCGCGCATCGGCTCATCGATCCAGCGGTTGGCCTCGGTATCGTCGGGGAAGGTCTGGAGGACCGGGTCGAAACGGAGCGGCCTCCCCAGCCGCACGGCGATTTTCGCCAGATTGACGATCGTGCAAGTCCGGTGGCCGTTGGCCTCGTTCAGGGCGAACTTGACCCGGGTCCGGACGGATTCCGAAAAATCCGTAATCCCCGGGTCGGGATCGGGAAGATCGGCGACGATCCGGGCGAAATCCGGGATGTCGGAGCGAAGGCCCCGAAAGATTTTTCCCCGAGGCCCCTCGAGAAACGGAGCCTGGATATCCTTATTTTCGCCGTCCAGGACGATTTCGCAGCCGTCGGCGTATTTCAAGCTGATCCGGCGCCAGCGGCCGCAGGCGTCGGGGTGCTGCTGGGGCGCGTCGGCCGCGATTTCGACCGGACTCGTGCCGTCCTTCTCCAGGAGATCCTGGACGGGGTCGAGATAATGCATGCCCATGTCCCCCAGTCCGCCGCCGTCGTAATCCCAGTACCCGCGAAAAGTCTGGTGGACACGGTGAGGATGGTAGGGTTTGAACGGAGCCGGACCCAGCCAGAAGTCGTAATCGAGCTCCCGGGGAACGGATTGGGGAGGAAGATATGTTTTCCCGCTCCAGTAGAATTTCCAGTCGAAACCGGTCGCGGCGTTCAGAGTGGCCTTGACCGGCCAGCCCAGAAGTCCGGCCTGGAGGGCTTTTTTCAAGGGCTTGACCGTCGTTCCGAATCCATAGTAGCGGTCCTGAAAACGAAACCAGGTGTTGATTCGGAACATCCGCCCGGTTCGGCGGACGGCTTCGACAAGCTGCCGGCCTTCGCCGATCGTCCGGGTCAGAGGTTTCTCGCACCACACATCCTTGCCCGCTTCGACCGCGGCAATCGCCATCAAGGCGTGCCAATGCGGGGGGGTGGCGATATGGACGATATCGATGTCGGGACGGGCCAGAACGTCGCGAAAATCATGGTAACCGCGGACGCCGGGGCCGGCCGCCTCCCGGGCGGCGGCCAAATGCGCCGCATCGACATCGCAGACGGCGACCAAGCGGGACCCTTCGTAGGTGATGTGGCCCAGCCCCATTCCCCCGACGCCGATGATGGCCTTGGTCAATTCATCGCTGGGAGCGAGGAATCCGGGACCTCCGAGAACGCGGCGGGGAACGATGGTCACGCCGGCCGCGGCGGTGAATGCGGTTTTTAGAAAGGAACGCCTGGACAGGCGGCGGATGCCGGACATGGAAACCTCCGGGCCAGCGGGAATCGAACGTTCCCTATCTTATGTCGAAGGTCGCGGCCGAAGCAACCGCCGCCGCGGCGGCGGCCTCAGGTTCCGGGGGTATTGTAAGAAACCGGGTCGTAACACGAACCGGCCGGCCAGGCCCGGGCGGCCAGCTCTTTATCGAGCATGTAGAGCCCTTCCTTGCTGGCGCCGACGCGCTCCAATTGGCGGGAAATTCCGTCGGTGTTCTTCTCTTCTTCGATCTGTTCCTTGACGAACCAGTCCATCAGCGGCTCGGCCGCAAAATCGCCCTCTTCCCGGACGGCTTTCAGGATGGCATGAATTTTCGAGGTGACGAACTGCTCGTGGGCGTAGGCGTCTTTCCAGGCCTCCAAGGGAGACGTCCAGGTTTTCTTCAGCTGCTTGAGGTCGAGAAGCTCCACCTCGCCGCCCCGGTCGATGATGTGATCGAAGAACTTCATCGCGTGAGTCGTTTCTTCATGGACCTGAACGCGCATCCAATGGGCCATCCCGTCGAGGTTCTGCTCGTGGAAGTAGGCGACCATGGACAGGTAAATGTAGTTCGACTCCAATTCATGCTTGATCTGCTGGTTCATGAGCTCGCGAATGCGGGGAGGGATCATGGAATTCTCCTTTCCTTTAGTTTGTAATGATTACAATAATGAATGTACGCCCGCCGTCCGCGTTTG
Organism: uncultured Eubacteriales bacterium; assembly: GCA_964411395.1. Classification (GTDB taxonomy): domain Bacteria; phylum Acidobacteriota; class Aminicenantia; order Aminicenantales; family UBA4085; genus JAAZPG01. Next base: position 6,201 of record CAYPKX010000167.1, read on the forward strand.
TCAATCCTGCGAACGTGTTCATCCCCTGAATAAGTTCAGAATGACAGGTGACCCTTCCCGCAGCGGGTAACTCGCCGAAATCTCAAAGGGCCTCGAATATCCGATTCTTTTTCGAAAAGCCGTGAATCTCGGTTTTTCGTGTCACCCGGCTCGCGGACCGATTCATCCCCT
>CAYPKX010000168.1:0-6310 GCA_964411395.1 uncultured Eubacteriales bacterium
CTCTCCCACGTTCACAAAAAGTACAAAACTCCGCATAAAACGACCATCCTGACGGGCAGCATCGTGGCCGTCGCCTCGGGACTTCTGCCGATCCAGGTCGTGGCCGAGCTCTGTTCGATCGGAACGCTGTTCGCCTTCATCATTGTCTGCTCGGGCGTCCTGATGCTCCGGTTTACGAGGAAGGACCTCCACCGGCCGTTTAAAACCCCGCTTTTCCCGTTTATTCCGATCGCCGGGGTGCTCCTGTGCGGTTACCTGATGAGCAATCTGCCCTGGACCGCCTGGGAGCGGTTCCTGATCTGGCTCGCCATCGGACTGATCATTTACTTCTCGTACGGCCGGCACAAAAGCACGCTTCACCGGGACCCGACCGAACAGATTGACGCCGATATTAAAATTTAACGGAAATCGCGTCGGGGCTGAGCGCAGGTCCATGGTCCGTTCGTGAATCGACGGCCGGGGACCCGGCTTGATCGAGAGTCGCTTATTTGTAGCAGATGACCCCTGTGGGGCGTATCTTGCTGAATAAAGGTAATTTCCTGAGGTCCGACCCCTTTCGGTTCAGCGCTCCCAGGTGCGGAGGAAGGCGTCGAATTCCTCCGCCAGAATCCGGGACAAGGCCCCGGCCAGAAGACCGGCGTCTTTTTGCGACAGCGGCAGCGTCCGGTCGAACGTCCGGGTGGCGATGACTTTTCCGGATTCCGTTTCGACCAGGTCGAAATCCATGGCCAGCCGGGCGTGCCAGCGCTCGGTCTCATCGACTTCCTCGATCCGGAAAACCTTGACCTTCAGGATCCAGTCGGTCGGCTCCTTGCCGGTTTCCAGATCGACGCGGAGGAACCGGCCCGGAATGATCAGCCGCTCCCGGATCACGTTGCCGATCGTCTTGGACGGCTTCTCGGCCCAGAAATTGTAGGCATAGTAATTGACCTCGGTGGGCGAGATCCGGTAGATGATCCGGAAATCGTCGTAGAGAACGTCCACATCCACCCGGTCGAACAGGATTGTTTTATCGAATCCCGGCTCTTCGGCCGAGGGCGCGGGGGCGCCCAATTCGAAATAGCGTTTGGCATGGGAGGCGAAGCAGCCGGCGCCGGCCAGGACGAGACAGGCGAGAAGCATCGCTTTTCTCATCACTTTTTCTCCTTTTTGCCCGTGATGAGCATCGAGGGATCTTCGACCAGAATGCGGGAAAACTTGGACAGGTTGTCGACGACGGCGCTCAGATTTTCCATCGTCCGCCGGAGGTCGGCCTGTTGGATCAGGAGGACGCTCTCGATCGTATTGAGGCTTTTTGACGCATCGGCGACGAATTTCTCGAGGTTGGTCACAACCTTGCCCATCTCTTCCTGGGAAAACCTCTGGCTGATATTATCGAGCACCGCCGAAGCCTTGGTATCGAGGTTGGCGGTGAGGCCGCCGAGGTCGGAGGTGATTTTCCGGAGATTTTCGGTCACCGCGCCGAAATCCAGGGCGGCTTTTTCGATATTGACGATGGCCCCCGAGAGGTTCGTTTCCTTTCCTTCCAGAACACGGGTGACGACTTCCGCGCTGCGGTGGCCGGCGTCCAGGGTGGCGCTGAGCTTGGCCCGGTTTTCCGGGCTGAGGAGGGCGTTGACGCTCCGGATCGCGCCCTCGATCTCGCCGACGATGTCCTCAGCCCTCTCCCCCAAGCCGCGGGCCATGAGAATCTCCCCGCCTTCGACAATGTCCGGCGAGATCTGGCTCCCCCCTCGGATCTCGATGAACTTCTGCCCGGTGATCCCGGTGTACGTGATGGTCGCGGTCATGTCGCGCTTGACCGGAAAGCTCCGCACGATCCGGATGATGACCAGGATGGAATCGAGGTCGGCCGGATTGACCCGGACTTCGGCCACCTTGCCGATATCCACCCCCTGGTACTTGACCGGCGCGCCGATGGACAGGCCGTTGACCGAACTTCCTTTGACGTTGATCCAGTACGGCACGCCCTTGTTTTTAAAGGCCGGCACGAGGAGGAGGGCCAGGAGAAAGATCAGGAGGGCCGCCGATGCGCTCGAGAAGATCCCCAGCCGGACTTTCTGTTCTTTGGTGATCATGGCGTTCCGTCCTTGAGGAGAAAGAAGGATCGAAGGTATTCGTCGTCGGAAGAGGCGACCTCCCGAAAATCTCCATCGAAGCGGATCCCGTCGCCGCGGAGAAGCAGGACCCGGTCGGCGATCCGGCCGATGGATCGCAGCTCATGGGTCACCGCAACGAAGGTCATCCCGTGGGAAGATTGGAGCGACCGGAGGAGCTCGTCCAGGCCGGAGGCCGTGAGCGGGTCGAGGCCGGCCGAGGGCTCGTCGCAAAAAACGATTTCCGGCTGGAGGACCATCGCCCGGGCCAGGGCGGCCCGTTTCCGCATCCCTCCCGACAGCTCGTAGGGAAATTTATCATCGGCCCCGTGCAGGCCGACCATCCAGAGCACTTCGTGAACCCGGGCCTCCTCGTCCGCCCGGGGCAGGAACGAACGGTGGATCCGGATCGGGAGAGCGATATTTTCATAGAGCGTCAGGGAGTTGAGGAGGGCGCTGTTCTGGTAGAGAACGCCGATCCGGCGGTAAAGAGCGCCGAGGGAAGCCTCGGAGTCGAAATCGACCCGCTCCTCGCCCCAAAAGACTTCCCCGGCCAGAGGCCGGCTCAATCCGATCAGGGCCTTGAGCAGGGTTGATTTGCCCGATCCGCTTTCGCCCACCACCACGGTGATTTTTTCCGGAGGAATGATGAAGTTCAGGTTGCGCAGAACGGGTTCGGCCCCGTACCCGACGTCGAGGTTGACCGCTCGTATCACATCCATGTTCGACTCAATACAAAACGAAAGCGAAGACACAGTCCAGCCCGATGATCAAGGAAATCGCCAGGACGACCGATTCGGTCGTGGCCTTGCCCACGCCTTCGGCTCCGCGGTCGATGAAAAATCCCTTGTAGCCGGCCCCGACGACAACCGCCCAGCCGAAGACGAGGGTTTTAAGCATTCCGGTGAGGAAATCGCCCAGAGTCACGACTTCAAAAACTTCCCGAAGAAAGACGCCCGGCGGTGTGCCGAGGGCGACCCGGGCAACGATGACGCCGCCGGCCACGCCGACCGTGTCGGCCATCGCCACCAGGAGGGGCACGACCAGGGTGATGGCAATCAGCCGCGGGGCCATTAAAAACTTTTCCGGAACCACGCCCATGGTCCGGAGGGCGTCGATTTCGTCCATGACCTTCATCGTCGCAATCTCGGCCGTGATCGAGGCTCCGATCTTGCCGGCCAGCATGATCCCCGTCATCAGCGGGACGAGCTCCTGGATCATGGCCAGCCCGATCAGGTCGGCCAGATAGATATCGGCCCCGAACAGCGCCAGCTGGGCGGCCGAGGTGAGGGAGATGGTGATTCCGACGAGAAAGGTGATCAGGGCGACGATCGGGAAGGATTTGTAGCCCATGACGTAGAGCTGCTGGACGACCGCGCCCGGGAGCACGCCGCGGCGGTTGCGGAGAAATTGCCCGGTATAGAAAATTTCATCGGCAAGAAGGCTGAAAAATCGGCTGAGATCTTCTTTCAGTTTCATACCGGTCCCCGCCGGCGGTGAGCGTATTATAACCCAACCGTTCGAAAATCAAACAGGCGAAATTGACCGTTCCTCGGGGAGTCTGGTAAAGTGATCCGGTATTTCCCTTCGGCGGAGGTCCACCATGAAAAAAATGATCGCCTGCGGCGCCGGGCTGTTCCTGGCCGCCGCAATGCTTCTTCCGGGAGCCTTCCGGAAGGAGGATATCAAGGTCCATCGGCTCGACAACGGCCTGAAAATCCTCCTCCTCGAGGATCACGGCATCCCCAACATCGCCCTCTACATCTACTACCGGGTCGGCGCGCGCAACGAGCGCCCCGGCCTCACCGGGGTTTCCCATTTCATCGAGCACATGATGTTCAACGGCTCGACGAAAGTCGCGCCGGGCGAATTCGACCGGCGGATGGAATTCGCCGGCGGCTCGAACAACGCCTCGACCGGGACGGACCGGACCGGATATACCGACTGGGTTCCGGCCGCGGCCCTCGAAGCGATGCTCGAAATGGAAGCCGACCGGATGCAGGGAGCGACCTTCGCCCCGGACGTTTTCGAATCCGAGCGCCAGGTCATCGCTTCCGAGCGGCGGATGGGCGTGGACAACGACAACGACTCCATTCTCGGAGAGAACGTCCAGGCCACGGCCATCATGGCCCATCCCTATCACTGGGGCGTCATCGGCTGGATGAGCGATATCCTCGGCTGGCGGAGGAACGAGGTCATGGATTACTACCGGACCTACTACTCCCCCAACAACGCCGTCCTCGTCCTCGTCGGGGATTTCGTCGAAGCCAAGGCCCTCGAGCTCATCAAGAAGAACTTCGGCCCGATCCCGGCCGGAACGCCCCCGCCGGAGGTCGTGACGGTCGAACCGCCGCAAATGGGGACCAAACGGGTCCTCCTCCGGAAAGAGGCCCAGGTACCCTCCTTCCAGGTCGTCTGGCACGCTCCGGGAGTCCGGGATCCCGACTTCTACGCGATCTCGATCCTCGGCCAGGCTCTTCTCCGCGGCCAGAGCAGCCGGCTTTACCGGCGCCTCGTCCGCGAAGAACAGCTGGCCACGAGCGTTTACGGAGGGTCGAACGAGACCGTCGACCCGTTTCTCTTCATGATCAATGTCCAACCCAAGGCCGACGCCGACCTGGGAAAAATCGAGGCGGTGATCGAGGAGGAGCTGGCCAAGGTGAAAAGAGACGGTCTGACGGACGCCGAAATTCAGAAAGTCTTGAACGCCACCAAGAGCGATTTCTACCAGAGCCTCCAGAGCATTTCCGGGAAAGCGTCGCAGCTGGCCGAAACGGAAATGACCTACGGGAGCTTCGAGAAGCTCTTCGTTTTCATGGAGGAATTCGCGGCCGTGAAAAACGATCAGATCATCGCCGCGGCCAAGAAGCGCTTCACGGATCAAAATAAAACCGTCGGAACGCTCCTGCCCCTGGGAGGTGAGAAATGAACCGCCGGACGCGCCTCGTCTCTGTCATGGTTCTCGTCCTTCTCGCCGCGACGGCGGCCCAGGCGGCCTTCAAGCTGCCCGCGCCCGAGAAGCTCACCTTGAAAAACGGGATCACGGTTTACTTCCTCAAAACGACCGAAGTTCCCCTGCTCAGCTTCCGCCTTTATCTGAAGGGCGCCGGCTTGGCCCAGGAGCCGGCCGACTTCGAGGGAATCGCCAATCTCACCGCCGACCAGATCATGAAAGGGACGGCCGGAATGACCGCCGATCAGGTGGCCGAGGCCCTGGATTTCATCGGCGCCCGGGTCGGCGTATCGGCTTCGGACGAGTATGCGGCCGTCAACGCCGATTGCCTGTCCGAGCATTTCGCCCGGGTTCTGGACATCGCTTCGGGTTGCCTGACCAAGCCGGCTTTCCTGGACGAGGAATTCGACAAGGCCCGCAAAATCCGGCTCAATCAGCTGAAGAGCGTCAAGGACAATCCCGGGTCGGCCGTTCGGTATTATTTCCTCAAGGCCTACTTCGGATCGCATCCTCTCGGCCATCTGGCTTCGGGATCGGAGGAGTCGCTGTCCAGGATGACGGCGGCCGATATCCGGGCCTACTACGGCAAGTTCTACGGACCGAAGGGCGCCATCGGCGCTCTGGTCGGAAATATCGAAAAAGCTGAAGCGCTGCGGCTGCTCAACGCCGCCTTGGGCGGATGGAAAGGGGCCGCCGCGCCGGCCGCCGCCATGCCCCCGCTTCCGGAGCCCAAGGGCATCAAGCTCGTGCTGATCGACAAGCCTGATGCGACCCAGGCTTATTGGATTCTCGGAGCCCCCGGCTTCTCGCTCGGCGACAAAATCAATCCCGTCGCTTCGGTCATGAATACCCTGTTCGGCGGCCGGTTCACGTCCTGGCTGTCCACCGAAATGCGGATCAAGCGCGGTTTGACTTACGGCGCAAACAGCAGTTTCCAAACCTACCGGAACGGGGGCTTGTTCCAGGCCAGTTCCTACACCCGGAATGAAAAGATCGGGGAAATGCTCGACATCCTCTTCGACCTGCTCAAGAAGGCCGGGCGGGACGGTTTCTCGGCCGAGGAGATCGAGAGTTCCCGAAATTACATTCAGGGCCAGTTCCCGCCGACTCTCGAGACCAACGCGGCCAAGGCCAACGCCTACAGCCGCCTGGCCTTCTACGAGCTCGGGTTCGATTACTACGACCGGCACCTGGCCGGCGTCCAAACGACGACTCAGGCTTCGGCCAAGGAAGCCGCAGCCCGGCTCATCCCGACCGAAAA
>CAYPKX010000169.1:0-6297 GCA_964411395.1 uncultured Eubacteriales bacterium
CCTGACTCGCCGGCGGCTTGAAAATCCCCGCCGAATCCCTTAAAGTGTTGATTTGCCGCACCGAAAGGAGCTCCCATGAGCATGCCCGAAACTGCGGCCATCGTCCTGGCGGCGATGGTCGCGGCATATATTCTGGCCAAGATATTAAAAGTCTCGACCGAGCTTTCGATGTTGGCCGCCGCTCTGGTCGGGGCCGTCGTCGGCGGGGCCGGCCTCCCGACCCGCCATATCGTCGAAGGGGCCTTTACGTACCTCGACATCTGCCTGATCTTCATCACCGCGACCCTGTTCATGAATCTTCTCAAAGAATCGGGGGGCGTGGCCTTCGTCATCCGCCGGGTTCTGGTTCGATTTCACCGCCGCAAAGCCCTGCTCTTCGTCATGCTCGCCCTGATGCTCCTCGTCCCCGGAGCGCTGACCGGGGCGGGCAGCGTGACTGTCCTGATCACGGGAAGCCTGGTCGCCACGGTTCTCGGCTATATGAACATCCCCAAGGCCCGGGCGGCGGCCATCATCTTCCTGATCGCCGGCCTCAGCGCCGCCGCCCCGCCGGTCAGTCTCTGGGCGATGCTGACCGCAGCCGGAGTCAACATGCCCTACGTCGGCTTCTTCCTCCCCCTGCTCGTTCCGTGCGTCCTTCTGGCCCTGGCCGTGATTTTCATCCTCGGCCGGGGAGCCAAGCCGGCCGACCTTGACGCGGCTCTCCGGGAGCTGCCCGAGGCGCCGGCCAGGATGAACTGGCTCAAGGTCGCCGCGCCATTTGTCCTGTTTTTCGTCCTCATTCTGGCCGGCCGCCTTTTTCCCTTCGATTTTCCGATTCTGGGACTTCCGTTGATGTTCGCCGCCGCCGCCGCCGTCACCCTGCTTCTCTCACCGGTCCGAATCGCTTTCCTCGAAGTCGCCCGCCGGACCGTCCATCAGCTTCTTCCCCTGGTGGGGACGCTGACCTGCGTGGGAATTCTCGTCCAAATCATGACCCTGACCGGCGCCCGCGGCTTGATCGCCATCACCGTCGTCACCCTCCCGGTGACGATCGTCATCCTGACCCTGTTTTTGACCCTGCCCATCTCCGAATCCGTGCTGATGTGGGGCGCGGCCCCGGTCCTCGGCGTCCCCCTGGTCCTCCTGTTCAATACGATCAACCTGAATCCGATCGTTGCTCTGGCCGGAATGAGCGTCATCTGGCCTCTGGGCGACGCCATTCCCCCGACCGCCATCATCGGCCGCCTGACCGTCGACACGATCGGGATGAAGGAACCCTACGGCCGATTCCTCAAAGCCTGCCTGGTCCCGGCCGTTCTTATCATTCTCGCCGGTACGCTGATGGTCTTTTTCAGCAAAGAGCTCTCTTTCCTGACGGCCTTTTAAGAGTGAAGCCATGATCGTCACCATCCTGTATTACATCCTCGTCGCCTTCATCGCCTTCGTGATCATTCAAAATCTTCTGAAAAGCAAAAAATGGCAGGAGGAAGCGTTGTATATCGTCGTCCTGATCCCGCTCATCCTTCGCCTGCTGCGGTTGAAATGAGAGGCCGGCCATGATCAGAAAATTTGTCCTCCTCCTTCTGGGCGCAGCTCTGGCTGTTTTCGCCGGGATCGAATTCCACCGGATTCGCCGCCTGCCCGAGCCCATGGTCGCCGGTCCGGGCGTCGCCCGGGTGAAAACTCTCGGCGACTATTTTCCGAAGGTCAAGGGATCGGTCAACGACTGCTCCATCTATATCCTTGAAGGCGAACAACCCGGCGGATCGGTTCTCGTTCTGGGAGGATCGCATCCGGAGGAACCGGCCACGCGCCTGGCCGCCTGGATCCTGGCGGAAAACGGCGTTCTCGAGCAGGGCCGGTTGTTCGTCGTTTGTTCAACCAACCGGAGCGCAACGACGGTAACCCGCCCAAGCGGCGCCTACCCGGCTTCCTACACGATTCCGACAAGCTGGGGCGGACAGACCTTCCGGATGGGCGACCGCTGGGCCAATCCCCTCGACCAGTGGCCCGACCCCGAAGTCTATATTCACTACCCGACCACGCAGAACCTGGCTTATATGGACGGCCGCAACCTCAATCGGGCCTGGCCCGGCCGGCCCGATGGGACCCTGACGGAAAAAACGACGCACGCCTTCATGGAGCTGATCAGGAAAGAGAAGATCGACTTTGTCCTCGACCTCCATGAAGCCGAACTTCAATACCCGGTCATCAGCACGATCGTGGCCCACCCGAAAGGCCAGGACCTGGCGGCCATGGCCTCCATGATCCTGACCGGCGAGGAATTCAAGATCGGCGTCGAATCTTCTCCGGAAGCCCTCCGCGGTCTCTCCCACCGGGAGATCGGAGATCACTCGGATTCGTTCAGCCTCCTTTTCGAAACGCCGGAACCGTTTCTCGACGCCACCCGGGGCAGGACCGACACCAAGCTCCTCCTCGAAGGCAAGGACGATTTCGTCGTCCGCGCCGGAAAGCGCGGCTTGTTGTTTGAAAAGATCGATGAAAACGGCTGGCCGGTCGATGTCCGGGTCGGTCGGCACATCTCAACGATTCTAACGGTCCTGGACCTCTGGACGCTCGATCATTCCGACCGGGGCCTCATCCTGAAAAACATCCCCCGGTACGCGGAAATCATCGAAAAAGGGACCGGGGCCTTTCTCAAAGATCCGGCGACAGCCGATCCCAAGAGGGTTCATTACGAGTGAAAACCGTCCTGATCCTTTGCCTCAGCGGAGCCCTCGGGACCCTGGCCCGGTATTCGCTGTCCGGGCTCGTTTACCGCGTTTTCGGCTCCCGCTTTCCCTACGGGACCCTGGCCGTCAACCTGCTGGGATGCCTCTTCCTGGGATTTCTGGCCGCCCTGGCCGAGGTTCGGCTGACGCTCACCCCTCAGGCCCGGCTTTTTCTCATGATCGGCTTCTGCGGAGCATTCACGACGTTCAGCACGCTGATCTATGAAACGTTCAACCTGATCCGGGACGGGCAGACCGTTTCGGCTTTTCTGAACCTGATGGTCACGGTCATCCTCGGCTTCATGCTGTTTCGCGTCGGGATGCTGGCCGGCGAATTGATTTAGCCCGCCCGTTGGGTCATATTCGGTGTGAATCGGAATGATCCTCGGCCGCAAGACGAGCCGCAGACGACTCGACTCGCCGAGGGAGAGAAGGCGAGGAGAAAAATTATGAAAATTCCCCAGGACGGACAGCTGCTGCGGGTCTTCATCGGCGAAGCCGACAAATGGAACGGCCGGCCGCTGTACGAGGAGATCATCGCCCTGGCTCGGCGGGAAATGCTCGCCGGGGCGACGGCGATCAAGGGATTTATCGGCTTCGGCTGCAAAAGCCGGATGCACTCCTCCAAAATCCTCCGCCTATCGACCGACCTGCCGATCATCATCGAAATCGTCGACAGCGAAGAAAAAATCGCCCGTCTCCTCCCCCATCTGGACGAGATGGTGAAAGAAGGCCTGGTCACCCTGGAAAAGGCGAACGTCGTCATGTACCGGGCCGTCCCTCCCGGAGATTGAGGGCCCGGGCCGGAGTTTGAAAACAGCCTCGATCTCGGTTAAAATTCTCTCTTTTCTGAATCGTCAACTTTCACGAATGAGGAGCCCTCATGCGCACTTATGAATCGATCGCCCTCGGCATCCCCGAAATCCTTCTCCCCAAAGCCGGAATCGACCTGGCCAAGTGGGCTGTCATTGCCTGCGACCAGTACACCTCCGAGCCTGCGTATTGGGACAAAGCCTCCGCTTTCGTCGGCGAAGCGCCGTCCACCCTTCGACTGATCTACCCTGAAGTGTATTTGAACGAACCCGAGCCGGAGAAAAATGCCCGGATCGCCCGCATCCGGGAAACGATGAGCCGCTATTTTTCCCAAAATATCTTTGATTCGGCCGAAGGCCTTGTGTATGTCGAACGGACCAACGGCGGCAAAACCCGCAAGGGATTGGTCGCCGCCCTGGACCTGGAGCGGTACGATTACCGCAAGGGCTCGACGACCCTGATCCGGGCCACGGAAGGGACGATCATCGAGCGGATCCCGCCCCGGGTGCGGATCCGCGAAGGCGCCCCGATGGAACTCCCCCACATCATGGTTCTGATCGACGATCCCGCCGACGAAGTGATCGGACCGCTCGCAGCCTCGACCGGAAAAATGGAGAAGCTCTACGACTTCGAGCTGATGCTCGGATCCGGACATCTTGCCGGATACCGGGTGTCCGATCGCGGCCTCGAGGACGGGATCATCCGGGGCCTCGCCCGACTGGCCGACCCTCGGATTTTTTCAGCCAAATACGGCCTCAAGGACGGAACACCGGTGCTTCTCTTCGCCATGGGCGACGGCAATCATTCCCTGGCCACGGCCAAAACGATCTGGGAAACGACGAAAGAGAAAGCGGGAGGCTTCGCCCAAGTCGCGGACTCGCCGCTTCGTTATGCCATCGTCGAGTTGGTCAACATCCATGACCCGGCCCTGCTCTTCGAGCCGATCCACCGGGTCCTCTTCGAAATCGCTTCGGACCGCAACCTCGTCCAGGAGATGACGTCATTCTATAACGGGAAGGTCCGCTACGAGCCCGCCTGCTGTCCCAACATGATGAAAGCGGCCGTCGACGGACAAACCGGCCCGGCCCACCGCATCGGGGTCATCACTCCCGAGGGATACGGCGTTCTGGAGGTCGAGGCCGCCGGATCCAACCTCCCGGTCGGAACGCTCCAGAATTTCCTGGATGTCTTTCTGAAGAACCGGGGGGCGAAGGAGATCGATTATGTTCACGGGACCGACGTCGTGAACGCGCTCGGCGAAAAGGACGGGAACATGGGTTTCTATCTGGCCGGCATGCGAAAAACCGACTTATTCAAGACCGTCATTCTCGACGGAGCCCTGCCGCGCAAGACGTTTTCCATGGGGGAGGCCTGGGAGAAGCGCTTCTACATGGAGGGCCGGAAGCTCGTCTGATCTTCGGCCGAAACAGGAAGCGCTATCTCGAGCGGCGGATTCTCCGAGCCGGGAGGCCATGAAGACACTCTGGCGATATCTCAAACCGTTCCAGGGACTCGTCCTCCTGACCCTGGCCCTGGCCGGCGCGGCTCAACTCCTGGCCCTGATCGATCCGCTGATCTTCGGCAAGATCATCGATGAGTATGCCCTCAACTCCCTCCGGAAGACAGAGAAAGAGCTCGTCTCAGGAGCGTTGTTTTGGCTGGGCGCGGCGGTCGCCGTGGCCATGGCGGCCCGGCTGGCCCGCGCCTTTCAGGACTATGTCCTCCGGTTGGTCGTCCAGAAGTTCGGGATGCAGGTCTTCAACGAGGGAATGAAGCAAACCCTCCGGTTGAGCTACGAGGAATTCGAGGAACAGCGGAGCGGCGAGACGGTCTCCATTCTCCAGCGGACGCGCCGCGACACCGAGATGTTCATCAGCGCGTTCATCAACGTCCTGTTTGCTTCGATCGTCGGCTTCATCTTCCTTCTCTGGTATGCGGTCACCCGACACTGGGCCCTGGTCCCCGTCTTTGCCGTGGGTGTCCTTCTGCTCGGCGGGATGACCGGCCTCCTCAGCCGGAAAATCAAGACGGTCCAGAGGTCCATTTTCCGGGAGAATGCCAGAATGTCCGGGATCATCACCGAGTCGCTCCGGAATATCGAGCTGGTGAAAAGTCTGGGGCTGGTGAAGGGCGAGGTCGTCCGCTTCCGGGGCCTGACAAAAAAGATCTTCGACCTGGAAATGGACAAAGTCCGCAAGATTCGGACGCTCTCCTTTTTCCAGGGGACGACGATCAACATTCTTAAACAGTCGATCCTGTTCATCCTCCTGTGGCTCATTTTTCGCAAAATTCTCTCTCCGGGCGAGCTGATCTCCATGCAGTTCATCACCACGACGATCTTCGGACCGCTGCAGGAGCTGGGCAACATCATCGTCTCCTACCGGGAAGCGGAGACTTCGATCCGGAACTTCGATGCCTTGATGAAAAAACCGGTCGAGTACCGCCCCGAAGAGCCGGTCGACGTCGGGCCGATCGACCGGCTGGAGTTCCGGGACGTTGTTTTCCGGCACAAGACGGCGTCCGAGAACGCCATCGACGGAATCTCGTTTTCGGCCGGGCTCGGCGATTCCATCGCCTTCGTCGGCCCGTCCGGTTCGGGCAAGTCGACTCTCGTGAAGCTGCTGGTCGGCCTGTACCGGCCCGGGACGGGCGACATCCTTTTCGACGGGACCTCGGTCCAGGACATTCGCTACAACCTGATCCGACGGCAGATCGGCTTCGTCACCCAGGAGACGCAGCTGTTCGCCGGGACGATCCGGGACAATCTCCT
>CAYPKX010000170.1:0-6292 GCA_964411395.1 uncultured Eubacteriales bacterium
GATTCCGGGTCGAGGCGGAGAACAACGGCGATGATTCGTGCGATCCGGAGTTCCTGGCGCGGGCGAGGCCCGGATCATCGGACGTTCCTGGCCCTCAAGCACCCCAATTACCGTCTCTGGATCAAGGGTCAGCTGACTTCGCTTTTCGGGACCTGGATGCAGTCCACGGCCCTGGGTTTCCTGGTTTTCGAACTCACAAAATCTCCTGAATTTCTCGGGTATGTCGGATTCGCCGCCGGCGTTCCGACCTGGTTGTTCATGCTCTGGGCGGGCGTCGTCGCCGACCGGGTCTCCCGCCGCCGCTTGATGATCATCACCCAGTCGGTCGAAATGCTCCTGGCTTTCCTCTCGGCAGCTTTAGTGTTCACGGGAGCGATCCGGCCCTGGCAGATCATCCTCCTGGCTTTCGGTTTTGGAACAGCCAACGCTTTCGACGCCCCCGCCCGGCAGGCCATCGTCCAGGACCTGGTCCCCATGGAGGACATGACCAACGCCATCGCCTTGAACTCGGCCATGTTCAATACGTCGGCGGCCATCGGCCCGGCGATCGGCGGATTGACCTACGCCCTGGTCGGTCCGGGTTGGTGCTTTTTCATCAACGGAATGTCGTTTCTCGCCATCATCCTGGCTCTGACGAAAATGAAGCTTCCGGTTTTCGTTGCCCGGCCCCGTTCGAGTTCGCTCGCGGCGGAACTGAAGGAGGGTCTCGGTTACGCCCTCCGGCAGCCCGTCATTCGAACGATCATGGCTCTGATCTTCGTCATCAGCATGTTCGGATTCGCCTTCACCAATCTTATTCCCGCCTGGGCGGTCAATATCCTTCACGGAGACGCCAGGACAAGCGGCCTGCTGACATCGTCCCGGGGTTTGGGCTCGGTCGCCGCGGCCTTGTTTATCGCCTCGCTCGGCCGGTTCCGCTTTCGGGGCAAGCTCCTGACCTTCGGCTCGGTCGCTTTCCCTGTTTTAATGATCGGCTTCGCTTTCATCCGCCACCCGCTGCTGTCCTATCTTTTTCTGTTCGCGGCGGGATTCGCCATCATCTCGGTCTTCAATATGTCCAACGCCATCGTCCAGAGCCTGGCCCCGGATCATCTGCGCGGCCGGTTGATGAGCATCTATTCCCTGACATTTTTCGGCTCGATGCCGATCGGAGCCCTCCTCCTCGGCGCGGTGGCCGAACGCCTGGGCGAGCCTCCGGCCGTGGTGATCAATTGTCTGATCGCTTTGACGTTTTCCGGCCTGGTGTTCGTGTTCGTCCCGCGGCTGCGGTCCCTGGAATGACCCGGATGCGGATTCCGGCTCGAGAAATTATTTAATCTCGATCAAGCGGTAGCGGTTTAAACCAAGCCCGATGGCTTCGGCCTGGGCCATCTGGGTTGACCAGTCGATATCATATCCGTCCCGGAAGACATCCCTTCCCCCTGCTTTTTGGAGGACGAGATCGGCCGAGGCCCGGTCGACGGCCACCGGGTCGGTCGAGGCCAGAAGACCGATATCGGGAATGATCGACGGCTGGTTGCGGGACATGCAATCGCAATCTTTGGTCACCCGGATCAAAAAATTGAGAAAGGCGATCTTCGGACCAAACCGCCCGGCGACGAGGCCGGCATACTCCGCCACTTTTTTCTGAAGGCGGACGGAATCCTCGTCCCAGCGGATGCGAATCGCCCCATGATTGCAGGCGACCAGGCACTCTCCGCACCCCGTGCACCTCGGACCGGCGATAACGACGCCGCCCTCGACTTTGTCGATGGCCCCGGCCGGGCAATGCTCCCGACAGGCCCCGCAATCCCGGCAGGCCTTGGCGTTGACCCGGGGGTGGACGACGGCATGCTGGTCGAGCTTTCCGGCCCGCGAAGCGCAGCCCATGCCCAGGTTTTTTAAAGCCGCACCGATCCCCGTTTGAACATGGCCGGTAACATGGGTCAAAGCCAGGAGAGCCTCAGCGCTCAGGATCGCTCCGGCGATCTTGGCTGAGGTCACCCGGCCGGCCTTGCCCCGGGCTTCGGCCGCATCGCCGCCTTTCAAGCCGTCGGCGATGACGATCGGAACGCCGACGGCTTCGGGGGTGAAGCCATGGCTCCAGGCGAGGCGGAGGTGCTCGACCGAGTTGGATCGGGGCCCCGTATACAGCGTATTGGAATCCGTCAGGAACGTCCGCGGCGCTTTCCGGGAAATGTCCGCCGTCAGGCCGGCGATCCAGGCCGGCTTGATGTGGCCGGTATTGCCTTTTTCTCCAAAATGAATTTTCAGGGCGACAAAATCCTCCGCCGCCAGCCGGTCGATGAATCCCGTGGCCGCGAGGGCTGCCTGGGCCTTCCGGGCGATCGACGCCGGGGGTTCGGATCCGTCGGCCCGGACGAAATAGACCCGGCTTTTCCTGATCATGGGATCAGCCCTTTAAGGCCGCTGAAGCGGCCGCGACGGCGGCAGAAATTCCGGCTGTTCCTCCCATCGCTTCGATCGTTTCGCCCATGGCCGCGACGGCGGCCAGCGCCTGGTCATCGGACAGGTTGCCCATATGGCCCAGGCGAAAGACCCGGCCGGCCGTTTCGCCCAATCCGCCGGCCACGGCGTAACCGGCAGCCAGATATCTCGCCCGAAAATCGGCATCGTCGAGACCGGCGGGATACCGGACGACGGACAGCGTCGGGGCCTGGAAGGCCGGCTCGGTGAACAGCGTCCAGCCGAAAACATCGAGGCCCGCCCGGATGGACCTGGCCAGTCGTTCCTGGCGAAGGAAGCGTTCGGGCATTCCGTCGGCGGCCATGATCCGGGCGGCTTCGGCAAAAGCCCGAATTTCGTTCACCGCGTGGGTCGAAAAATATTTTTGCGGATCGTGCATCACCGGAAGCCAGCGGAGGATATCGGAGTAATAGGCCGGAACGGAAGCCAGGCTCCGCCGCTTGGCCATCGCCCGCGGAGAAAAGATATCGACGGCCAGACCGGGCGGAGCGCCGAAGCATTTCTGGGCCGCCGTCAGGATCACATCGATGCCCCAATCATCCATCCGCTCCTCGACGCCGCCCGTGGCGCAGACCCCGTCGACGATCCAGATCGCCTCGCGACCTTTGAGGACTTCGGCATAGTCCCGGAGCGGCGCGGCCGCTCCCGTCCCGGTATCCACATGGGTGACGGCCACGACATCGTAGCGGCGCGCATCCAGGGCGTTTCCGAGCTCGTCTGCCCGGACGGCTCTCCCCCACGGGCTGCGGATGACATCGCAGGAAAGGCCGAAGGCCTCGGCAATCGCCGCCATCCGGTCGCCGAAGTACCCCTGGGACAGGATCAGGACCCGGTCGTTCTTCCCGACGACGTTCAGCAAGGCGACTTCCATGGCCAGCGTCCCGGAGCCGGCAAAAAGAAAGGGTTCTCCCTCGGAGGTGAAGACGCAGGCCTTCAGAAAATCGAGCGCTTCGCGAAAATCGGCGGCCAGGCCGGCGCTCGTATGGGACAGGGTGGGTTTGGCCAGGACGTCCAGAATACGGGGAACGACGGGACTCGGCCCGGGGATCAACAGCAACGGATCCATCATCAAACTCCTTTTCCGGATCGAACCCGTCTCCCGCCCGAGAAGGACGGTCGGGAATCGACTTAACCGGCGATATAGCCCTGCCGGTAGGTCAACCGGACGCCGCCGCCCTTGACCCGGACTTCAATTTTGCGGAACACTTTTTCGGTTTTCGTATTGACCGGACGGTAGTACAGCAGATAGTAGTTCTCGGTCGCCGCGGCCGCCCGCTGGAACGATTGTTCGGCCGAGGCGCTGCTGTCGATCAAGCCGCCGGTCGCCTTGGCGATTTCGGAGAAGGCGCTGAAGATGTCCTCGGACTGCTCTTCGAACGAGACGAAATTCGTTCCTCCGCCGGGCGGATGGAACGTTTTCGTCAGGTAGAGAAAGTGAACGGCGATCGAGGAGTCGGAAAACGCTTCCTGCACGGCCTGGACGTCAAAGGTGAAATCCCGGTTGTAATACTCGAATTTATCCATCAGCTCGAAGATGATGTCCGGCCGTTCCTGGTTCTCGGTGATGAGGAGGGAGATGTACTTGGCGTTGATTTTGGGCAGGACCTCCTTCTGGTAGAAGAAGAACACGTGCTTCTGGCCCTCCCGGTTCTTGAGAAACCGGGCGAAATCGAGAAGCTTCCGCTCATCGACGTACCGGAGGGTTTCCAGACGTTTCAGCGTTTCCCCATAAAGGAGCAAGGATTGCTCGTCGGCGCTCGTCATGTTTTCCAGCTCGCGAAGGAGTCCGCGGTATTCGGTTCCTCCGATGATCACATCGCGGCGGACCTTGGCGATCAAATCGTCTTTGACCTTGGCCCGCGATGTTTTGGCGATCATCCCCGGTTTCAGATGATAGGTCTTCATCGGGGTCATGAGGATCAGCTCGTCCTGAGCCTCGATGACCTTGTCGAAAAAATAATCCATCGCCCGGGTGATTTCCGGCTGATAATCCGACATTTCAAACAGCAGGACATAGAGCCGGCCGGTCCGCGGAGCGGCGGCGTCCCCGCCTTCGTTCCGGGCCACGATCGTCTTCTTGATGAGATAGACCGCGTCGAGCTTTTGGGGAACTCCGTCTTCGAAAACTTCGAAGTCGTCTTTTCCCAGGGAATCGACGAATGCTTCTCCCTTAAAGACCCGGACCGGGACCTCGATATTGGTGACTTTCACCTCGTGGGCGATCTGTCCATCCGCGGATCTTGGACCGGCCGGAGCCGGGTTCGCAGAAAAGCTCGAACCGGCCGCCAGCCAAACGGCGGTCAACCAGGGGATCATGTTCATGGTTTGGGCCTTGTTCATCGATCCGGGCGATTATACACCATCACCGGACGGCGTGCGATCGTCCGCCGAAAAGGTACGGGACGCGCCGAGCCCGACGAAGTCATCAACCGCCGATATAACCCTGGCGGTGCGTTACCGCCACTCCTCCGCCTTTGACCCGAACGTCGATTTTTCGGAACGTTTTCTCCGCTTTCGTCTTGCTCGGCCGGTAATACAGAAGGTAATAATTTTCCGTCGCCGCCGCGGCCCGCTGAAACGATTCGGCGGCCGAGGCGCTGCTGTCGCTCAGTCCGCCCGTCGCCCGGGCAATCTCAGAAAATGCGCTGAAGATGTCTTCCGATTGTTCCTCGAAGGTCAGGGCCAGGCTTCCGCGGGGATTGCCGACCTGATTCGTCAGATCGGCGGCGGCTTCATTCTCCGTCGCGATCGTCGTCGCCCGCGCCGGCGGCGTCGAGATCACGGTTCCCCCCGCCGCGGCCAGGGAATCCTCGTTTTCCCTCCAGGCGATGCTCGCCGACCCGCCGAATTCGACGGACGGCAGGACGGTTTTCGTCAAGTAGAGAAAATGAACCGCGATGGAAGAATCAGAGAAGGCTTCCTGAACCGCCCGGACGTCGAAGGTCACATCCCGGTTGTACAACTCGAATTTCTCCATCAAGTCGAACATGACGTCCGGCCGGTCCTGATTGGCCTCGATCAGGAGGGCGAGCTGCCGGGTGTTGATTTTGGGGACCAGTTCTTTTTGATAGAAGAAAAAGACATGCTTCTGAATCTCCCGGTTTTTCAGATACCGGGCGAATGCGATCAGCTTTTTCTGGTCGACATGCCGGAGATTCTCCAAACGGCGCATGGTCTCGCCGTAGAGCAGAAGCTTCTGATCGAGAAAGCCGTCCCCCGAAAGCCCGGCCGCCAATTCCCGAATCAGGGACCGGTATTCGGAGCCGCCCTGAGTCGTCCCCGTCCGGACTTTGGCCAGGAGTTCCTCTTTGACCTTCGCCCGCGAAGTTTTCAGGAACATGCCCGGCTTCAGGTTGTAGGTGCTCATCGGCGTCATCAGGATCAGCTCGTCCTGGGCCTCGATGACGTTGTCGAAGAAATAATCCATGGCCGCGGAAATTTCCGCCTGGTATTCGGACATCTCGAACAACAGGACGAACAACCGGCTTGTCCGAGGGAGAGCGGGACCGCCGCCCTCGTTTCGGGCCAGGCTGGTTTTCCGGACGAGGTAAACGGCGTCGACCTCCTGAGGGACGCCGTCCTCCCAAACCTCGAAGTCGTCTTTCGTGAGAGAATCCATAAAGGCATTCCCTTTAAAGACACGAACCGGGACTTCGATGTTGGTCACTTTGACGTCATGCGTGACTTGTCCGGGAGGGGCGGCCTGTTCCCTCCCGCGGCCGGCGGAAACCGCGGCCAGACAGATCATCGCGGCCAGGGCGGCTTTTACGCTGTCTTTGCCAAGAGTCATGAGCGTCCCCTCGCTTCTCCCGGGCCGTCCTTACCC
>CAYPKX010000171.1:0-6170 GCA_964411395.1 uncultured Eubacteriales bacterium
CAAGCATGGAGCCGATCGGGGCCGAAAGCCCCTTGGACAGGCAGAACATCACCGAATCGACTTCCCGGGCATAGTCCCTGACGGGCACCTTCGAAGCGGTCGAAGCATTGAAGATCCGGGCGCCGTCCAGGTGGACCTTGAGGTTGTGGCGATCGGCGACTTGGCGGATGGCTTTGAAATTATCCAGCGGAACGACGGCTCCGCCCCAGTTGTTGTGAGTATTTTCGAGGCAAATGAGCGTCGTTTGAGGTGTATGAACATTCGGCTTTTTGACGAACCGCTCGACTTCGGCCGGATCCATCGCCCCACGCCGGGAGGGAATCGGCCTGGGCGTCACCCGGGAGATGAAGGTCAAATGCGTGGATTCGAGATTGTAGATGTGGGACCGGGATTCAACGATGACTTCCTGAAGCTCCTGGGTCCAGGCTTTGACCGCGATGGAGTTGCCCATCGTTCCCGAGGGACAGAAAAGTCCGGCCTCCTTGCCCATCGTCTCGGCGGCCAGGGCTTCGAGCTTCTCGACGGTCGGGTCAAAC
Source organism: uncultured Eubacteriales bacterium (assembly GCA_964411395.1). Lineage (GTDB taxonomy): Bacteria > Acidobacteriota > Aminicenantia > Aminicenantales > UBA4085 > JAAZPG01. The sequence continues at coordinate 537 of CAYPKX010000171.1, forward strand.
CCGATGACATCGTCGCCGACCTCGGCCTCGGCCATGGCCCGGCGCATCTCCGGCGTGGGCTTGGTTACCGTGTCGCTGCGAAAATCGGATATGGTCATGAAAACCTCACTTTCTCAAGGCCGCATTATAACGCAACCCGCGGACGGTTTGCACCGTATAGGAGATTATGGTACATTTTTTTCGTTGACCGGGATTGCAGGTGAATGTCCGAACCCACGAAGAAATCGAATTTCCTTTTCTATGCCCTTCTCTATCTTGTCCTGTTTTTCGGCTCGGCCGTTGGTTTTTCCCAGCTCATTCTCAGGGGAGAACTGATTAATCTGCCCGATCTTTCGGGAAAGAGCCTGGAAGAAGCCCGGACGCTTTTGGCCCCCAAGAAGATCAATGTGGCGATTTCTGAAACCCGTTTTGATTCCCGGCTGGGGAAAGGCCTGATTCTGACCCAGAACCCCGCCCGGGGATCTCGCATCAAGCCCCGGCGGACGGTCAGCGTCGTCGTCAGCCAGGGCAGCGAACAGATTGAAATCCCCAAACTCGAAGGCCGAAGCATGGAAATGGCCGCCCAGGTTTTGAAATCAGCCGGTTTGAGACGCGGCCGGGTCTCCCAAATCCATACGCCGCGGGCGGCCGCCGGACGAATTCTGGCTCAGGAGCCTCCTCCGGGGACAATTGCCGGCCGCGGGTCGGCCGTGGATTTTCTCGTCAGCCGGGGAGAAGAGGAAGATCGTTATATCATGCCCGACCTCATCGCCAGGCGGGCGGAGGCCGTCTTCCGCCGGCTCAGGGCCCTGGATTTCACCAAGTTGAATAGAATCGAAGTCTGGTATCCGGATTTGGGGCCCGGGATCATTATCAAGCAGCGGCCGGAAGCCGGGTCGTTGATTCTCAAACGGAACGAAATCCATCTCGAAGTGAGCCGATAACATGATTCTCATCGCTCCCTCGCTTCTTTCAGCCGACTTCACCCGGATCGCCGAGGCCGTTCGAACCGTCGAAAAGGCCGGGGCCGATCTGATCCATGTCGACATCATGGACGGCCATTTCGTCCCCGCTCTGACCTTTGGCCCGGGACTGGTCGCCGCCTTGAAAAAGACGACCTCCCTGCCTCTAGACGTCCACCTCATGGTCGACAATCCGACGGAAATGATTCCGCCGTTTGTCGAAGCCGGAGCCGACTGGATCTCGATTCATTTCGAGACCGCCCCTCACCTTCATCGCGATATCGCCGCCATTCGAACCGCCGGCCGGAAAGCCGGCGTGGTCCTCAATCCGGCCACCCCGCTTATGGCCCTTGAGGCCATCCTTCCCGAAGCCGATTTCGTTCTTCTCATGACCGTCAATCCCGGCAAGGGCAGCCAGCCCTTCATCGAAGCCTCCCACGACCGGATCCGCAGCCTTCGGCGGACGATCCGGGAACGCAGCCTCCCGACGCTTGTCGAGATCGACGGCGGAGTCAATTTGAAAAATTTTGACCGGCTGTGCGAAGATGGCGCCCAGGTTTTCGTGGCCGGAAACGCCGTTTTCGGAGCGCCCGACCCGGCCGAAGCCGTTCGCACGATGCGCGAGATCGCGGCTCGCAGGGAACGCGCATGAAAGTCCTCGTCACCGGGGCCGCCGGTTTTATCGGATCCCGGCTGAGCCGCCGTCTTTTGGAGGACGGCCGGGAGGTCGTGGGGCTGGATTGCCTGACCGATTATTACCCTCGCTGGATCAAGCGCCGGAACCTCGCCCCTCTTCTGGCCGAACGGCGGTTCAAGTTCATCGAAGCCGATCTTAACGTTGCACCGCTCGGCCGGATCCTCGGCCGGACGGAGACGGTCTTTCATCTGGCCGCCCAGGCGGGCGTTCGGGCCAGCTGGGGAAAAACATTCGCCTCGTATCTCCACCACAATATCGCCGCCACCCAGCGTTTGCTGGAAGCGCTCAAGGACCGGCCGATCGGAAGGCTCGTCTACGCTTCGTCCTCCTCGGTCTACGGGCTGACGCCCGATCTCCCGATGATCGAGACAAGCCCGCTGCTCCCCGTCTCGCCCTACGGTGTGACCAAGCTTTCGGCTGAACAGCTGGTCTATCTCTATCACCGGAATTTCGGCCTGCCGACCGTTGCCCTCCGGTTCTTCACCGTCTACGGACCGGGCCAGCGGCCGGACATGGCTTTTCACAAATTTTTCAAGGCGATCCTCGAAGGCCGGGAAATCCCGGTCTTTGGAGACGGGTCGCAAACCCGCGACTTCACCTATGTCGACGATATCGTCGAGGCCTTGATCCGGGCCGAGCGGTCCGGTCCCGCCGGCGAAGTCTACAATATCGGCGGCGGACACCGGGAACGCCTGGACGCCCTGTTCGCCTGTTTCCGCGAAATCACCGGCCGGACGGTCACGATCCGGACACTCGAGCCCCAAAAGGGAGACGCGCCCCATACCTCGGCCTCGATCGTTAAAGCCGGGCGCGACCTCGGATACGCCCCACGGACGGCTCTCCGCCAAGGGCTCGAGAACGAATGGGCTTATATCCGAGATCTTTACCAAGGATGACCTCATGAAAACTTTCAAGCTCGCCGCCATGGTCGCGGCCGCCCTGCTGGCGGCCGCCGCCTGCACTCCGCAAAGAAAACAAGTCGTGATTCCGCCCGAAGTCGCCTCGTCCGACGAGGCCCTCTTCCGGGAAGGAGAACGCCTGATGAAACGCGATCCGGAACGGGCTCTCCTCTATTTCCGCCAGATCCAGGAATCGTTCTCCCGGAGCTTTTTCGCCCAGCGGGCCATGCTGGCCATCGGCGATACGTATTTTGAACAGGGCGATGAGGCCAATATGATCCTGGCCGCCGCCCAGTACCGGAGCTTCCTCAACCTCTACCCGACCAGCCCTTCGGCCCCCCTGGCTCAATACCGGGTGGCTCTCTGCTCCTATAAAAACATGCTCAAGCCCGGCCGCGACCAGACGAAAACCGAGGAAGCCCTGGCCGAATTTAAAAAAACGGTCCAGATGTTCCCCCTCGCCGAGGAAGCCAAGCTCGCCCGAGATAAGATCAAGGAATGCGAGGACCGCCTGGCCGAGCATCTGTTCGGCATCGGGGATTACTACTACCGGGCCAAATCCTACAAGTCGGCCGTCGTCCGGCTGAATGAGATTCTTCTGAATTATCCCCTCTTCCCGAACATGGACAAGGTCTATTTCGGCCTTGGCGATTCGTTTTTCCTCTGGGGAAAGCCGGCCGAATCCGTCCCTTACTTCACCAAGCTTGTCACGGATTATGCGAAAACCAAATACGGCCTCAAAGCCCAGGCCCGCTTGAAGGAAATCGAAGCCGCCAAGTCCAAAACCCCGGCGGCCCCCGCCCCGGAGCCGATAAAAAAATAAGGAGCGCGCGATGACCAAAAGAACGCCGCTGATCGCGGGGATCGTTCTGGCCGCCTGGGCCGCCGGCCCGGCCGGCGCCCGGGCTCAGGAGCCCGCTGCTCCCGTCCGCATCCAGGCCGGGGTTAACGCCGCCTATCTTTCGCAAGCGATTTCCTGGGACGAAAAAACGGGAGCCTCGCTCCTCAACGCCGGATTCGGGACGGTCCGCATCGGCCTGGAATTTCCCCAGGGCGCGTCCCTCGCCCTCCTGGCCGGCTACGGCGGTTGCGGTTGGAACGGCCTTGTCTTCCGCGGCCTTCCGGTCTCGGTCGATTATCAAGCCGGGTTGATCGGCTCGATCGCCCTCGGAGCGGAGCTCAATCTCCCGCTCGCCCGGTTCGGCGACTGGGAGGTCGGGCTTGAAGGCCGGTATCTGTTCGCGATCGGCTCGACGGGCCGCTGGACGATGACCGGGCTGAACCAGGTCGGAACCTTTGACGGCCGGGCCGATTGGATGAAGGTGCAGGCCGGGCCGTGGCTCTCCTACCGGGGATTCGAAACCTTTTCCCCTTACGCCTCCGTTTTTTTCCACCGCCTCTGGGGAACGTTCACCCTGAACGAAAACATCAATCCCCTCATGGGAACCGAAGAAAAGAAGATCAAGGGCCAGGGCGTCCTCGGAGCGAATTTCGGAATGATCATCGAACCGGGACCGTCCCTGCGTTTGAAAGCGGAGGGATCCCTGATTCCCTTCACCCGGCTCGAGGGCGGTTTGGGCCTCAGCGCCGGCGCCTCGCTTCAGGCCATCGTCCTGTTCTAAACGGGAGAAACGCTATGAGCCAAAAACTGCGGTCTCCAAAAACCCTTCTCCTTCCCGTCCTGCTCGCCGCGTTATTCCTGGCCCAGGCCGGCCCCGGAAGGACGGCGGCCGGCGGAGAGATTGGGCCGTATGTTCCGGGAGAAATCCTGGTGAAGCTCAAACCCCGGGGGACGACGGCGACCATGGCCCGGTTGCTGGTTCAGCACCGTTCCCGGGTCGCGTTCCGGATCCCGTCGCTCGAAGTCTATCGGATCGAGATCCCCGAAGACGCCTCCGTCGAGGAAACGGCCGCGGCCTTTGCCGCCGATCCTGCGGTGCTGTTCGCCGAGCCCAATTTTATCGGACGGGCTTCGACCACCCCGAACGACAACCTCTTCAAGTATCAGTATGCCCTATCCAACACGGGCCAGTCCGTCGGCGATGTCCCCGGAAGCCCCCAGGGCCTCGCCGGAGCGGATATCAAGGCCACCCAGGGTTGGGAGGAAACCACCGGAAGCGATCTCGTTACGATCGCCGTCGTCGACTCCGGAATCGACCGGACGCATCCCGACTTGAAGAATAAGATAGCCGGGCCGGGCAGAGATTTTGTCAACGACGACCTGGATGCCTCCGACGATTACTTCCACGGGACGGCCGTCGCCGGCGTGGCCGCGGCCGAGACCAACAACAACGAAGGCATCGCCGGCGTCGCCTGGAAGGCCCGAATCCTCCCGGTTAAAGTGCTGGACGCCGCCGGTCTCGGAACGGCCGAACATGTCGCCGACGGAATTCGCTGGGCGGCCGACCAGGGCGCCCGGGTCATCAACCTCAGCTTCGGCTTCGAGGAGGCCGGCTACACGATTCTCACCGCGGTCGAATACGCCTTCGACAAGGGATGCGTGCTGGTCGCCGCGGCCGGAAGCAACGGCGCCGCCGTGGAGTATCCCGCCGCTTTTTCCGCTTACGTTTTGGCGGTTGGAGCGACCGATTATAACGACCGGATCTGGGAGCTCTCCAACACCGGCGCCGAAGTCGATGTCGCCGCCCCGGGCGTGGATGTCCTGTCGACGGTCCCGACCTGGTATTTCGGACCGTCGGTCATCCCCTATGTCCGGTTCACCGGAACCTCCATCGCCGCAGCGCATGTTTCCGGCCTGGCCGCCCTCCTCCTGAGCGCCAAGCCGTGGCTCAGTCCCGAGCAGGTCATGGACATCATCCGTTTCACGGCCGACGACGTCAACGGGGACGGCCTCCCGGGCAAGGACGCGGTGATCGGTTCGGGCCGGATCAATCTGGAAAAAGCCCTGGTGCCCCGTCGCCTGATCAAGATCGAATAGGAAATCGAGACCGGCCGGATGATCAAATTTCTCCGCCTGCGGAACCTGGCGACAATCGAGGATGTCCGGCTCGATCTGGAGGATGGATTTTCCGTCCTGACCGGCGAAACCGGAGCGGGAAAATCCATTATCATCGACGGCATCCGTCTCATCTGCGGG
>CAYPKX010000172.1:0-6153 GCA_964411395.1 uncultured Eubacteriales bacterium
CGGATGGGGGAGATGCCGAAATAGATCTGGCCGAAGGCAGGGACGGAGGCGAGAAGAACAAGGGAGAGAAGAATGGTTCCTCCCCTCCGCAATCTCAATTCCCGTCGTTGTACGGCCATATTTTCCCTATTTTAAAGAAATCATCCGTTCAAGACAACATTCGGTTCCCGGCCCGGGACCCCCAAAATGAACGGGGGCGGGGTTTGCGACCCCGCCCCCGGCGAACATGCGTTTCGTCGATTCCGAATCTTCAGATCACCGACAGCGTGTAGGTCGCGGTCGCGGAATAATCGCCGGGCTCCTGGGTCGCATAGTTGCGGAGGAAGGAGAAGGTGAACGAGCCTTCGTGCCAGTGAAGGACGGCGCTTCCCCAGGAGCCGGCTTCGACGGCGGTTTTTGCCATCGTTCCAGCAGCAAAACCCGTTCCGGAAGCCGTCCAGCTGATCGCTCCGATTCCGATGGTCTTGAGGCCATCCTTCAGGTCGTCGGCGGCGGTGACATTCAGTTTCAGGGTATTGCCGGAACCGGTGACGGCGAATGCACGGACAGCGACAGATCCATCGCCGTTGAGGGATTTGGTCCCCGGCGTCGCGGAAATATCCGGCTGCTGGTCGGCAAACGTCACCGTGGTCTTGGTGATGCTCAGATCGTACCAGGCTTTCAGGTTGACGGTCATGTTCACATTGACGGTATCGGCCGCTTGAGCGGTTAGGGCGCCCATAAGAACAACCGCCAGTCCGATGATCAGTGTCAGTGTCTTTTTCATTTCAGCCTCCTTATGGCTCTGACTCTCTTCCTCGCTAAAAGAAGATGTCTTGAATTCGTTACACCGATTATTTAGCATTATTCGTGCCATGTATATAAATATAATAAATAGAGCAATATAAGAGTTTAGCGAGAGCGTTTATACCATTAAAAAAATGACATTAAATGTCAAAGAGGACAAAATTAGTCATTTTACAGAATTGGTATGATTTGAATTTCAGGTGAAAACATTGTCCTATTTTGCTACTGGTGTAACAAAACAGGGAGACTTCAGATCGAAGTCAGGCTGTATACGACGCGCTGGACGTACTTTCTTGAAGGATCGACTTTGGCGGAGAAATATTGAACCGTGCCTTCACGGTAACCAGGACCCATCCATCGAGCGAGGACTGCCGAATTTGTTGCGGAGAACCGGCCGCTAAGAAAACCGTCTCCGGCTCCCTGCCAGGCCACGTCGGAAAGAGGAAGCGTTTCGCCCGAGGGGCCGACCAGGTCGCCGAACACTTGAACCCTCAGTTCGACGGCCTGGGTGTTGGAAACGGCGGTCAGAGCTTTGACTCGGGCGGGGATCCCGTCCGGGCTCATCGTCGTCGTCACCATGGCCCCTGTAGCGCCGGAAGCCTGCGTTTTCGCTTCGGAAGTCTCGACTTCCAGAACGAACCACTCTTTCAATTCGACGTTAAAGGAGACCGAGTCATCGGCCGCCGGAGATACAGCCCAGCTCGTCCCGGTCAATATAGAGAGGAAGAGAGTCAGGGAGGCTGCTTTGTATCCTGAGGCGGTTCGCGTATTTATCATTTTCGTTCTCGCCCCATCCATTTGCAATACTCGTGCCAATGAAAAATATTTATGTATGTCATACATAATAAAATAAATAACAATTATTTAACGAATTTATAGTGTACGGATACGTGTCAGTCGTTTTATGGAAAAAATCGCATAAGATACTTATAATAAGTTAAATACAAGATTTTCGAGCAAATGTACGGATACGTGACAGAGTCTTTCGGCAATCCATTGTCTCAATCCCGGCGCGGGTCCGGCGCGCCTTGCCCGTCCGCGTTCCCCGCACGGACAGGCTCTTATCGGAATTCCCGTTTTATTGGGAAAAACCGTGCCTTTTCAGCTTTCGATAAAGCGCCGGCCGGGTCAATCCCAGCTTTTGAGCTGCTTTCAGCTTATTCTGTCCGGTTGCCTGGAGGACTTCGGCGATGTGTTTTCTTTCGATTTCATCCAACGTCAGGTTCGTGTAGGGGTAGGGTCCTTCCTCCGCCTCGGGGCTTTCCGAATTGCCTCCGGGGCGCAGCAGGATCTCGGGAAGGTCTTTCAAGTCCACAAACGGGGCCGTCGTCAGCATGACCGCTCGTTCAATCAGGTTTTCCAGTTCCCTGATGTTCCCGGGGTACTCATAGCTATGGAGAACGCGCTTGGCCCGCTGGGAGATCCCCCGGACGTTCTTCTTGAATTTCCGGTTGCTGGTTTCCAGAAAATGGTTGGCCAGAAGGAGAATGTCTTCTTTCCGCTCCCGCAGGGTCGGCAGCTTTACCTCGGCCAGGTTGATGCGGTGGTAGAGGTCCTCGCGGAACCGGCCTTCGGAGATTAATATCCTCAAGTTTTTGTTGGTCGCACAGACCACCCGGACATCGATTTGGACATAGGAATTGGAGCCGAGCGGCCGAAACCGGTATTCCTCCAGGACGCGGAGGAGCTTCGTCTGAACGGCGATCGGAATCTCCCCGATCTCGTCAAGAAACAGCGTTCCTCCGTCGCTTTCTTTGAACAGACCCGGCTTGGGCCTGTCCGCCCCGGTGAAGGCTCCTTTTTCAAATCCGAAAAGCTCGGATTCAAACAGGCTTTCCGGAACGGAGGTGCAGTCGCAGACCACCAGTTTCTTCTCCCGGCGGGGGCTCAGCTGGTGCAGGGCCCGAGCGACCATTTCCTTGCCTGTCCCGGTCGCCCCCGTGATCAAGACCGGCGAGGAGAACTTGGCCAGCCGTTCGATGAGCGAGAAAACTTCGAGCATTCCCGCGTTCCGGCCGATCATCCCCTCGAAAACGAATTTTTCCGCCAATTGCTTTTCCAGGCGGAAAGTTTGTTTGCGCAGGTCGATTTTGTCCTGGATGCGGGCGAGCACCGTCAGGACATCGTCCGTCGTAAAGGGCTCTTCCAGGTAGTCGACCGCTCCGAGGTTGATGGCCTCGATGGTTTTTTCCATGGGCAGGCGGGGACCGGCCAGAATGACGTCGATCAGGGGGTCGAAATTCCGGATTTCGCGGAGCGACAGGAGATCGGCTGCGTCCTCCGGGCCGACCCGAAGGATGACGGTTCGGATGCCCCATTTGAGGACGAGCGCCTCGAAATGATCCCGCCGGGACGTATGGATGACCGTATGGCCCCGGGGGGTTAATATCGTTTCGAGAAGCTGGAAAATCTCCGGCGTTTCGGAGACGATCAGAATGTTCATTTTCGGCCCGCCTTGCCGTCCGGGCCGGGGCGCCCTCCGGTCATGGAGTCACTATATCTTCCGGCCGTGTGGCTGTCAATGAATTGAACGAATTGTTCAGTCTTCACCGGGCGCCGGGGCGTTTTTGGGAGGGCGGACGAGATAGCGAAGCCAGACAAGTCCTCCCGAGAGAGTTTCATTCCCCGTCAGTTCGAGAATGAGCGCCCCATCTTCGGTTGTCAGGTCTTCGGCCTTGAAGACGGACCTGGGGGAGAGGCCGCCGACGAAACGGGGATGAACGAGGAGGCTGATTTCGTCCACCAGTCCGGCCCGCAGGAGGGCCCCGTTGAGGGTTCCCCCCGCGTCGACCCTGACGGTTTTGGCCCCGAATCTCCCGCCGATCGAAATCAGGGCGGCGGACAAATCGACCCGGTCGCGGCCGGAAAGGAAATACGGGATATGCTGGCGGCGGAAGCGTTCGATCTGTTGGGCCGGAGCGGTCGAAGACGAGAGGGCGAATATCTCCCGCCAATAAGGCAGAGTCCGAAGATGGGCCCAGTTCTTGATCCGGTCGCGGCTGTCGGGAACAGCCAGAACCGGCCGGCTGTCCGAGGGGTCGGCGGGCGGAGGACCGGAAACCTCCCCGGGATCCCGGATGATCGTCGGTCCGTCGGGACTGTCGAGGAGCGTTTGACTTCCGGCCAGGGTGACATCTTCATGGAATCGGCCGATCAGGCCGTAATAGGCTTCGAGGTCCGGTTGAAATCCGTCCAGGCGGCCGTCGGCGCTGACGGCATTATGAAGAATGACGCGGGGTTTCATGAAGGCCTCCTCGAAATTCGGCCGTCTTGAAAGATGGCCTCAACAAGAAGATAATACAACATCTCCGACGTCTGATCATCCCCCTGGGAGGAATCCATGTTTCGAAAATTCGCGATGTTGGCTGCCGGTTTGCTTATTCTTTCCGGCCTCTCCGCCGCCCGGGCAACGCAGACCGAACCCTCGGCCGCGATACCCGAGCTGACCGCCTATCATGAAGTGATCGTCCCCATCTGGCATACGGCTTATCCGAACAAGGATTATGCCGCCCTGCGCGCCGCCGTTCCCTCCGTCAACGAGGGAGCGGCGAAAATCTATGCCGCCGCGCTTCCGGGTCTTCTTCGCGACAAGGAAGCCAAGTGGAAAGCCGGCCTGGAGGCCTTGCGGATTTCCGTCGAGGCTTACGGAAAAGCCGCGGCCGGAACAGATGACGCCGCCCTGCTGGCGGCGGCTGAAGACCTTCACGGCAAGTACGAAGCCCTCGTCCGTGTAACCCGGCCCGTTCTGCCCGAAGTCGATGCGTTTCACAAAGCGCTCTATGTCGTCTTTCATGATTATGCTCCGGCCCAGGCCTACGATAAGATCCGGGGCGCCGCCGCCGATCTCGTCCTTAAAGCGGAAGCGTTGAGCAAAGCCGTCCTGCCCTCCCGGCTTTCGGCCCGGGCCGCCGCATATCAAAAGGCGGCGGCCGGTCTTCTCGAAGCGGCCAAGGCCCTCGAGGCCGCGGGCAAAGCCCACGACCATGAGGGAATGGAGAAAGGCGTCGACAACCTCCACGCCGCTTACCAAGCCGTCGAAATCGTATTTGAATAACTCCGGGCGGCCGGTTCAGTCCGGCCTCGTCCGTTCGATCAGGATCTGAAGGATTTCGAGCTCATCGGCGTCGAACCAGATCCGTCCGCAGGAGAGGCATTTGTCGACCGGGATGAAATACTGGTAATTGTACGGCCTGGTCTTCATCGGACATCCGCAGGAGGGGCAGGTCAGGCGTTCGTTGCCGAGGACGGTTTTCTTCCTCGGAGCCGCGGGATCGAGGCGGCGCTCTCTTTCAAACGCGTCCGCCTTTCGGATGATCTCTTCGGAAAAGCCGACTTCCCGCCGGGCGATGATCCGGTTCATATCGGGCAAAACGACGGACCTCCCCCCGCAGCGGCGGCAAGCCTGGATCGGGACGCCCTCGTAATGGGTGGATCCGAGCGGAATGCGGCAGCGGGGGCAAAGGCCGAATCGGACCGCGTCGGCCGGCCGGCCCTGTCTCCGTCGGCGCAGGGCGTCCCGGACCTGGGGGAAGTCGCCGGCCCGCGCTTCCAAACCTTCGGTCTGATTGAAAATCCGGGCCGAAGGCGAAAATCCCTCGGTTTCGACCATGGCCGCAAGACTCAGCGGTTCTGTCTCGCGCCCGTCTCGAAACCGAAGAATCCATTCCCTGACTTCCTTCGGCTTTTCCCCGGAGACGGGCGGCGGGGGAGCGGCCGGAGCAGTCTCCGTCCGGGCTTTTTCTCTGAGCCCCCGCCCTTCTCGAACCTGTTCGGCGACGGCTTCCGGCGTTTGATGAGCCATGTCGGCCAGCAATCGGAGGCGCTGTTCGAAGGCCGGATGGGAGCTCGTCCAGCGGGGGGCGGGGATGCCGGATTCGCCCGGTGCGGACGGAGCGATCAGAAACAGCGGGGCATAAGCCTGGCTGAAGTCGCCGATGAAGGCGTTCCGGGATTGAGCCTTGAAGATCGCCCGGGCCAGGGCCATCGGACTGCGTCCGAATTCAACGGCCGCGGCGTCGGCCAAAAGCTCCCGTTCCCGGGAAACGAACACTCCGAGCAGGCGGATGACGCCGGTGCTCAGAAACGCAGCCAGGTAAAGCAGTCCGGCCGTTCCCGCCGCGCCGCCCGAGCCGCGTCTTCTGAAGGAAGAGGAGGCCGGCGCCGAGGCGTCCGGTTCCAGGGCATCGCGCATCCTCTCGAAAAATGACGAGAGCCCGCAGACCAAAGTCAGGATTTTTGTATCGCCGCGAGCGATATGAGCGGCTTCATGGGCGGCCACGGCTTCGACTTCGTCCCGGGTGCATTCAGCCAGGAGTCCTTCGGTCACGACGATCGCCGGGCGTCCGCCCGGCTGGAGAAGAGCCAGGG
>CAYPKX010000173.1:0-6139 GCA_964411395.1 uncultured Eubacteriales bacterium
CGAGGCCCGGGCGATCGTCTCGTCGACGAACCGCTCCTCCTCGGCCCGGACGGAAGCGAACGTCAGGCCCGCGTCCGGAAGGCCGGAGACGATCCCCGCCGGCCAGACCATCCGGATCTCGACCATCCGCCCGGCCGGAAGGTTCGGGACGGTGAACCGGGCCGTTTGAAGGTCGACGATCTCGGAACGTCCCGAAAGCGGGCCGTGGCCGTAGACGAGGAGCTCGGACGCGCCGGAGACAGGCTCGGGCAGGGAGACCGTGACGACCGCCAGGGAGGCCGGTTTGTCCCAGCCGCTCCCGATCGGCTGCCAGTAAAGCTCGGTCGCCTCGCCGGACGTGCGGATGCCGCCCCGGACCCGGTAATGAATAGAAAACGTTTTCCGTTCGTCCCGGGCCCGATAGTACCACTTGGCCTCCAAGCGGTCCCGCGAGCCCCCTTGTTCAGTCCGAAGGGGCGTTCCGTCCTCGAAAACCGCGAAATCCTCGATTTCAGCTTCGTACGTCCGGCCCATCCGCTCGACCCGGAGGGGGATCCAGAGGGTGGCCCAGGAAAATTCGCCGTCGAAGGCATACGTCCGGTTTTCGTCGACCGTGAAGCTCCCGTCGGCCTCGACCGCGATGTCGATCCGGACCTCGGGGAAATAGAAATCCTTGGCCGCGGCCCGGGGAGGATGGAGAGAAACCGCCCCGATGACCGCCAGCGACACAGCCAACGCCCGAATCGCTCGTTTTCTCATCTTCACGTTCTCCCTCCTCTTTTTACCCTACCAAAGGAAATCAGGAGACACAATACCTGTTAACCTTATTTCAAACAAGGGGAAACGCAAGCCCCATTGTCCCCGTTTCGGAAGATCGGCGGCGGGAACGAGGGAACGGATCGGGCAAAGCGAAGAGATAATCAACATGGTGATTAGGCATTGTGTCTCCTCATTGATTGACACGGCGGCCGGTTCGGATTATTTTAGCGGAGGCCGCGCGGGCATTCGATTTCCCACGAAAGGACTTTGGTTTTCTCGCATGAGCGCAAAACTCCGTCTCGGCGTCATGATGTTCCTCCCCTGCGCCGTCCGGGGCTCGCGGGCTCCAATGCTCCCGGCTTGTCTTCGGAGCGATCCCCGCTTCTCCGGCGCCGGGCCGGGCCTTTCTTTCGCCCTGCTTCCCCCCGGCGATGATCATCCCGCCGTTGATCGGCGGACGGTCCGCCGGCGAAGCCGCCCCGACCATCGACGCGGCCAAGACATTTCTCGTTTTGAAGGCTCGGGCCGTCCTCTGCCCGGAGATGATCCAGGCCTTCTTCCGGGATAAAAAAGCGGCCGGGAAAATCCCCGGGCCGACGGCATTATAAACGAAAGGAGATCTCCCCATGTCGCATCATTCAGCTAAACCCAACCTCGGCGTCGGCATCATCGGCGGCGGGTTCATCGCCCGCTTCCACATCAAGAGCTTCGTCGGCGTCCGCGACGCCGACATCCTCGGCGTTTTCGATCCCGACCGGAAACGGGCCCGCGAGGCCTGCGCCCTGGCCCGCTCCCTCGGCGTCGGCGAAGCCAAGCCGTACGCCTCGATCACGGCCATGGCCGCTGATCCGGCCATCGGCGCCCTCTGGATCTGCGCCCCCAACTTCACCCGCCTCGAAGTCATGGAGGAAATCGCCCACGCTGTCCTTTCGGGCAAAGCCGAGCTGCGGGGCGTGGCCTGCGAAAAACCGCTTGGCCGCAACGCCAAGGAAGCCCGCCGGATGCTCGCCCTCGTCGAAAAAGCCGGGATCCTGGACGGTTATCTCGAAAACCAGGTCTTCTCCCCCGCCGTCACCCGCGGCAAGGAGATCCTGTGGGCCCGGGGCGCGGCCATCGCCGGCCCGCCCTACCTGGCTCGGGCGGCCGAGGAGCACAGCGGCCCGCACATGCCCTGGTTTTGGGAAGGGACACTTCAGGGCGGCGGCGTTCTGAACGACATGATGTGCCACTCGGTCGAGGAAGCCCGCTTCATGCTCACCCCTCCCGGCTCGCCCCGCGATGTCCTGACCCCCGTTTCCGTCACCGCCTACACCAACTGCCTCAAGTGGCAGGAACCCCGATATGCCGCCGTCCTGAAAAAGAACAGCGGCGGGAAAACCGATTATCTCGCCCGCCCTGCCGAGGACTTCGCCCGCTCGCTCGTCGAATTCAAAAACCAGGCCGGCAAGATTCTTGTCGTCGAGACGACGACCAGCTGGTGCTATGTCGGGGCCGGCCTCCGGTTGAGCATGGAGCTCCTCGGTCCCGAGTACGCCCTGCAGATCAACACCCTGGACGCCGGGCTGAAGGTCTTCTTCAGCCGGGCGGTCAAGGGCAAGGCCGGCGAGGACCTGGTCGAAAAACAGAACGCCGAGATCGGGCTCATGCCGGTCGTTTCCGACGAAGCCGTCGAATACGGCTACACGGCCGAAAACCGCCACATGGTCCGATCGTTCCTCCAGGGCGTCCGGCCGGAGGAAAATTTCTCCGACGGCGCCGCCGTCGCCGAGCTTCTGATGGCCGCATACATGAGCGCCGAGACGGGAAAAACCGTCGCCTTCCCGCCCAAGGGCCTGAGCGCGTTCGTTCCGGCCGTAGCCAGGGGAACCTGGAATCCCAAAAACGCCTGAGTCCCACCGGAGGTCCCATGAAAAAATTCACCGCCCTGATGTTGATGCTTTCGGCCGCCGCGGTTTTCGCCGCTCCGGCCCTGACCGCGGCCCAGGCCGCGCCGACGATCCGGTCCATCTCCCCCGAGCTTCAAAAGAAGGTCGCGGAGACGAATTACGCCGCCGTCCGGATCAAGAGCTTTCCGATCGCTTCGGAAGCCTGGACCTTCCGCAAGTTCACCTTCTTCGAGACCGTCCAAAAAATCAAAGAGCTCGGGATCACGGGCGTCGAGGCTTACCCCGGCCAGGCTCTGGGCGCCGAATTTCCCGGGGCCCGGTTCAATGAAGCCATGACCCCGGAACAGATCGCCAAAACGAAAGAGGTGCTCCGGACCGCCGGGGTGACGCTCTACGGCTACGGCGTCGTCGACATCGGCAAGACCGAGGCGAGCATGCGCAAGGTTTTCGACTTCGCCCGGACGATGGGCATCCGGATCATCGTCTGCGAGCCCGCCGACGACGACTTCACTCTGCTCGAAAAGCTGGTCAAGGAATACAACATCAAGATCGCCATCCACAATCATCCCGCTCCCTCCAAATACAACCTCCCGGAAACCGTCTTCAACCGCGTCGACGGGAAGGATCCGCGGATCGGATCCTGCGCCGACAGCGGGCACTGGATGCGGGGGATGAACGATCCCCGGGAGGCCTTCAAGCTGCTCCAGGGCCGGATCCTCGACGTCCATTTGAAGGACCGGAACGATTTCGGGACGGCCAAAGGCGTGGATGACGTCGCCTGGGGTTCGGGCCGGGGATACATCCGGGAGCTCCTGGCCGAACTGACGCTCCAGGACTACGACGGCTGGCTGACGATGGAATACGAGAATCAGGCCGAGGTCGACGACCCGATGCCGGCCTTCCGGAAAAGCATCGCCTACATCAAGAGCGTGACGTACTACGGCGACGGCTGGGAGCAGGTTTTCCGCCGCTCCGGAGGCCGGTACGAAAAGCACGGCTGGAATCACTACGGGCCGGGATATTTCCTGGTCGACGAGAAAACCGGCGTTTTGAAAGGCCAGGGCGGAATGGGCCTGCTCTGGTACAACCGGAAGCTCAAGGATTTCATCCTCGAGGCCGAGTTTCTGTGCGCGACCTTGACGACCAATTCCGGGATTTTCCTCCGGATTCCCGAAGTCCCGGTCAGCGACGCCTACATCTACCGGGCCCTGGAAATCCAGATCGACGACAATTCCAAAGGGATCCATCACACCGGAGCGGCGTACGACATCGAAGCGCCGAAAGCCGAAGCGTCGGTTCCGACCGGACAATGGAACCACGTCCGGATCGAGTTCCGGGGAAGCCATCTGACCATCATCCTCAACGGGACGACCGTCCTGGACTGGGAGGCCAAACCCGGCGGGAAAGTCAGGGATCTGTCTCCGGAGGGGTATTTCGGGCTCCAGAACCACGACAGCGACTCTCCGCCGTCGTTCCGGAATATTTATCTGAAGGAAATCAAGTAGAGCCGGTCAAACCGCCGGCCGCGCCTCGCTCCGCTCGATGAAGAGCAGGCGGAAAAAGAACAGGATTCCGATTACGAAGAACACGGCGATGACCAGGATCGAATAGCGCATGTTCCCGGTCAGGGCTTCGATGATCCCGAAGCTGAATGTCCCGGCGACCGTGGCCAGCTTTTCCATCACGTCGTAGAAGCTGAAAAACGAGGTGTGGTCCTGGGTCGGGGGGAGCATCTTGGAGAAGGTCGACCGGGCCAGCGACTGGGAACCGCCCATCACCAGCCCGACGCCGATGCCGACCAGGAGGTAGCCGACCGCATTGGTGATGAAGTACGCGGCGATGATGTCGGCGATCCAGATGTAGATCGTCAACCGGAAGGCCTTGATATTTCCGATCCGGCCCGACAGCCGGGCGAAGAACCAGGCCCCGGCCATCCCGACCAGCTGAATGAGAAGGATCGTGGCGATGAGGACGGTGTCGCTCAAACGGAGCGTCTTCTCCCCGAAGGTGGCGGCCATGAACATCACCGTGAGCATGCCCATGACGACGAAAAAGTAACCCGAGAGAAACACTTTCAGCTTCTGCGTCCGGCGGATCTGGTTGAACACCAGGCGCAGCTCCTGGTATCCGCCCAGGAGCACGCTCTTGCCCTTCTCCCGATGGCCGTAGGTGAACTTGGGCAGGCGCCGGAACGTTGTCTGGGCGAAACCGAACCACCAGATTCCGACCGAGAGAAAAGCGATCTTGGCCGGGAGCTTCGGATCGGAGATCCCGAAGAGCCCGGGCTGCATCACGACGATCAGGTTGATGATCAGAAGGACGACGCCGCCCAGATAGCCGGAGATGTAGCCGCGGGCGCTGACTCTGTCCTGTTGGCCGGGCGAGGCGATGATCGGAAGGAAGGAATTATAGAAGACGAGGCTGCCGCCGTAGCCGATGGTTCCGAGGGCGAAGCAAATCACCCCCAGCTCGATCGTATTCGTGTCGAAGAAGAACAGGGCCGAGCAGGCCGCCGCTCCGATCCAGGTGAAGCCCTTCATGAATCCCTTGCGGAGTCCGGTGTAGTCGGCGATCGAGGAGAGGAAGGGCGACAGGAATGCGACCAGAAGATACGCCGCGGCGATGGCCCAGGAATAGAGGACGGTGTTGATGACCGGGAGGCCGAAAAAATCGACCGTGAAGTTGTCGCCGCTCCGGGTGACCTGATTGTAGTAGATCGGAAAAATGGCCGAAGAGATGGTCAGCTGGTAAACCGAATTGGCCCAGTCGTAACGGACCCAGCCTTTGATGACGCGCGGATCGTCCTGAGGAATGGGTTGACGGGGTGCGGTGCGTGGGCTCAAGGACGCTCCCTTCGCGAACGAATTGAAAAACGCCTATTTATAATGAATCACGCCGCGAAAATCAAATCCGAACTCGCGGCGGTTCGAATTCCGGCGGGGGCAGCCTCAGTTCTTTAAATGAGGATGGGGCCGTACGGACAAAGAGAGAATCTCCGAAATCCATCCTCGCCCGCAAGAAGCGGACGCGGCCGCATCCGTCATAAGTTGAGCCGGAACGCCGGCCCGGGCCTCGCCTCCTCCCGATACGGCGGCGTCCGTAAACGGCCGGTGCGTTCGATATCGCCGCTCCGTGTGTAAATTATTTTTTTTACATCGAATAATGTTTTTACGTATCCAGGAATCCGAAGAATAATCCATGGAATTGAATTGTAAAGTGTTGAATAAGTTTCTTTAATTTATTTATTTAACCATACTTACAAGGATTTCATTTCTGGCATGAATTTGGCAATAGAAAAGAGCGCCATGGGCAAAAAAATATTTTTATTAAATCAAGGAGGACGCTCTTCAGAAAAAATACGACAGACTGAGCCCCGAGAGAGAGAATGGTTCGCGAGAGAATGCACGCGCAACAGCGCCACGAGGAGACAGAAATGAAAAAGTTGTTACTCGCCCTGCTGTGCCTGGCCCTGCCGCTTGCGGCGATGGCCCAGGAAAGAACGGGCAACATCACGG
>CAYPKX010000174.1:0-6120 GCA_964411395.1 uncultured Eubacteriales bacterium
TTTCGATCGAGCCGTCGCCTTCAAATGTTATGCCGAGCTTTTCCGCAAGTTCCCTAACCGTGATGTTCATCCCGGCCTCCGCCCCCTATTATAAGATAAAATGAGGCCAGGAGGGCTATGAGTTCGGGAGTTGAGTAACCTGGCCCCGAATTATTATTCGAATTCGGACAGGTATTCGCCGACGCTCAAGGCGGCGGTGACGCCGGTGCCCGCGGCCGTGGCGACCTGGTGCGGCGCGGCATCGACCACATCGCCGGCGGCGAAAATCCCCGGCTTGTCCGTCGCCATCCGGACGTCGACGCAGATCTCGCTCCATTCATTGACGCAGAGAAGCCGCTTGGCGAATTCGCTCTGCGGGTCCATCCCGATCGAAACGAAGACGCCCTCGACCTTGATTTCACGCATCGATCCATCGGCCGTGTTCCGAAGGACGATCCCCTCGACATTGTCGCCGCCGAGGATCTTGGCCACGACGGAATTCCATTCGACCGTGATCTTCGGATTATTGAAAATCCGTTCCTGGAGGATTTTCGCCCCGCGAAGCTTGTCCCGCCGATGAACCAGGTGGACCCGGTTGGCGAATTTGGTCAGGTAGACGGCTTCCATTAAAGCCGTGTCGCCGCCGCCGACGACGGCGATCGGGCGCTCGCGAAAAAACGCCCCGTCGCAGGTGGCGCAATAGGACACGCCGCGGCCGACCAGCCGGCTCTCCTCGGGAAGCCCGAGGCGGCGGTACTGGGCGCCGGCGGCGATAATGACCGACCGGGCCGGATAATCGCCGTTCCGCCCGCGAACGATCCAGCCCTTCGGGCGGCTCGACTCGGGATCGGGGATGATCTCCACGGCTTCGTCGGTGATGATCTCGGCCCCGAAATGGACCGCTTGTTTCTGGAAGCCTTCCATCAGGACGAGGGGCGAAATGCCGTCCGGGAACCCGGGATAATTCTCGATCCAGTCGGTGATCAGAATTTGGCCGCCGGGAAGGCACTTCTCCAAAACGACGGTGGAAAGGCGGGCCCGTCCGGCGTAGATGGCCGCGGACAGGCCGGCCGGACCGGCTCCGATGATCACCACATCCGATTTCTGATGAATATTCATGGGTTGCCTCGAGTCCTAAACAATGCGAACACCATACGCCGCTTTCCGGCATTCTTCAAGGGAATTCCCGGCCGGCGGCGGCGATTTATTCGAGAAATCCGGGTTCGGATTTCCCTCAGGAACCCGGCCCGGAGATTCAGATATGCTTGTTGATCGCGGCGAGGATCTTGTCCTTGGACACCGCCCCGACAAGCGTTTCTTTCAATTCTCCGCCTTTGAACAGAAGCAGCGTCGGAATGCCGCGAATGCCGTATTTGGCCGGCGTTTTGGGGCTGGCATCGACATCCATCATCCGGACATTCAGCTTGCCTTGCATCTCGACGGCCAGGGCGTCGACGATCGGGGCGACCATCTTGCAGGGCACGCACCAGACCGCCGAAAAATCGACCAGCACCGGAAGCTCGGACTTCAGGACTTCGGCTTCGAAAGCCTCATCGGTGATTGCCGGAACATGATCAGACATCAGATCCTCCTCTGGATTTTTGCATGGCCCGCCGGTAAAACCCGGCGTAGTCCCGGGCGGAAGCCGGGACCGCAAGCTCCAACCGTCCGTCGGGCTGCGCTTCCGCTTTTCCCGCGGGACGGGCTTTCTTCTTTTTCGCCGCCGCCGTCTCCCGGCCGTCTTCTTCCCGCCGCCGCTTTTCCAGAACGGCCCGAAGCATCGCCCCGGCTTCTCCGTTCCGAATCTCTTCGGCCGCCGCCTCGTTTCCGGCGCTCAAGCCGTCGGCATAGCGAAAACCGGCGTTGAGGAAATTGAACCGGCCGTTGACGGCGAGCTTATCCGGATGAAAGAGATCCCAGCTCAACCCCGTCAGGGCGAAGGATTCCGGAGGAAATTCGCCCTGGGCCGCAAGATCATGGACGGTCAGGAAGGTCACGGTCTTCTTGAACGGGCGCTGATCGTCGAATCCGGTGCGAAGAAAAAGCGGAATCAGGGCCGTCGGCCAATCGTGGCAATGGATGAGATCGGCGACGATCCCGGTTTTCCGGATGAACTCCATGACCGCCCGGCAGAAAAACACGAACCGTTCGTCGTTGTCCAGATAAGGCGCGGCGGTCGAGCCGAAAATCCTCTCGCGGTCGAAGTACTTGGCGCTTTCGATCAGATAAACGGGAAACCGGCGGCGGGGCGCCTCGGGGTCGACGACGGAATCGATCGGGACGCACGGCGCGACAGCCGCTTCCGCCCGGTAAACCGTCGTCGGCACCTTGTTCTCCCCAAGCGGGACGGGAAGCCGTTCGACGACCGGCTCGCACTCCAGGGCTTCAATCGCCGGACGCCGGTATTTCGGCAGGATGAGCGAAACGTCGAACCCCTCCCGGGCGACGGCCTCGGGAATGGACGGCAGCATCGTCTCCCCGGCCCCCGACCCGGTGAACGGGTAGGCCTCGGCCGAAACCAGGAGAAGGCGCGGTCGTTTGCTCATCATGCGGACCATCATCTTAATATATGGGGACGCCTCACTCAACACTCAATTTCGGCCCGGTCGCCTCAGTCCAAAAAGCGGACGGTTCATACGGGAAATCAAGCCGGCTCCCCTCCCCTCCGGCCTGGTTGCGCCCCTGGCCGAACCGGGGAATCGCCGCCCCGTCCGCCGGTTTCATCCCCAGCGGAGCTTTTCATGGAGCAAAGCGTAATAATTCCTCATCGGCGAGGTCACCAGATGGAGGACCTCGGCGGCTTTCCGGATTTCAATGACATCCCCGCCGCGAAGCTCGCCGCCCCGCTGGCCGTCCAGCGTCAGGAAAGCCTCCTCGCCGGGCGTCTGCAGCTCGACGCGAATTGTCGAAGCCGAGGAAACAACCGTCGGCCGGAACGACAGGGTGTGGGGACAGATCGGGGTGAGAATGATCGCCGGAATGCTCGGATGCAGGATCGGCCCGCCGGCCGAAAGCGAGTATGCCGTGCTCCCGGTCGGCGTGGCCGCGATCAGCCCGTCCGCCCGAAGCTTGACGATCTCCCGGCCGTCGATCGAAACCGCGTACTGAATCATCCGGGCTTTGGCCGCCTTGTTGAGGACGATATCGTTCAGCATCAGCTCGGCCGCGCCCCGGAATGTCGATTCGAGCATCATCCGGGGCCGGATGTTGCTCGCCTCCGACAGCAGGGTGTCCAGGGAAAGCGTCATTTCGGCCACCGGCACTTCGGTTAAAAAACCCAGGCTTCCCAAATTGACGCCCATCACCGGAATTCCGGCCCGGGCGGCCTGGTGAGCGACGCTGAGCAGGGTGCCGTCGCCGCCGAGAACGACGATCAGGTCGGATTCAGCCGCGATCTCGGGCCGCGGCCGGCCGTCTTTCCGGCCGATTTTTTCCGCCGCCGCCTGCTCTAATACAACCTCGATTTTTCTGGCCGCAAAATACTCGCCGAGCTGGACGATGAGCTCGGCCACTCCGGCGGCGTGAGGCTTGATGACGATACCGGCCCGGCGAACTGGCTTCATGCGGAGGATCCTTCGCCCGATTTCATGTTTCCGCCCCCTCCGGCGTCGGTTTCGACGACGGCGGCGGTTATCGATTCTAACACGTCCTTCGGGAGAGGTTCCACCGCCGGCTCCCGTCGAATGAACCGTCCGAAGAACTCGACATTTCCCTTCTGTCCCCGAACCTTGAGCCGCACCAATCCGGTCATCTCGAATCCCCGGGCCCTCGCCCCGGCCGCAATCCGGGTCAGCACGTCGCGGTGGACCTCCGGGTCCCGAACGATCCCGCGATTCCCGACACGGCCGCGTTCCGCTTCAAACTGGGGCTTGATCAGCGAGAAGAGACGGCCGCCGCCCGAGACTCCGCTCAGGGCCGGCAGGATATTGAGAATCGAGATGAAGGAGACATCCATGACAAACACATCGACCGGTCCGCCGAAATCATCCGGTTTGATGTTCCGGGCGTTTTTTTCGACCAGGATGACGCGCGGGTCTCGGCGCAGGCGGTCGTCGATCTGCCGGGTGGACACATCCACGGCGAAAACCCGGGCCGCTCCCCGCTGAAGCAGACAGTCGGTGAATCCCCCGGTCGAAGCGCCGATATCGGCGCACACCAGACCGGCGGGCGAAAACCCAAAGGCATCCAGGGCTTCGGCCAGCTTGAGCCCGCCCCGCCCGACATACGGCGAGACCGGCGCGCAGGAAAGCGGCGCATCGGCGGCCAGGAAATCGCCGGCCTTTTCCACCCGCCGGTCGGCCGAAAAGACAAGCCCGGCCATGATGAAAGCCCGGGCTTTTGCCTGGGATTCGGCCAAACCACGCTCAACGAGCATCAGGTCGGCCCGGATTTTTTTCGGCGGGCGCGGCAAGAATCGTCCCCTTTTTGCGCCCGGTCAGAATTTCGATTCGGAGGCCGCGTTGAAACCCGCGGCCTTTGCGCCCGCCACGCTCGGCGCGTCTTTCGCGCCCTCCTCGAAAAACATCCGGAATTGCCCGGCCAGCCCGGCGGGATCGAGGCCGTAGCGGCGGCGAAGCTCGGCCAGCTTGCCGATCGGGAAAATGTCGACCGGCAGGCCGAGACACCGCACCCGGACGTCGTGAAGTCCTTCGCGATTGAGAAGCTCGAGAACGGCGCTCCCGAATCCTCCGGCCAGCACGCCTTCCTCAACGGTGACGATCGCCCGGCCGTTTCGGGCGTAGCCGAGAATCAGCTCCTCATCGAGCGGCTTGCAGAATCTGGCGTCGACGACGGCCAGGCTGAGCGACCGGCCCTCGGCCGCCGCTTCCGCCTCGGCCTGCTCGGCGGCTTCCAGGGCCGGATCGACCATGCTGCCGTAGGCCAGGACCAGATCGGTTCCGGCTTTGAGCGTTTCCGCCTTGCCCAGCGGCACATCGCTCCAGGCTTCGTCGGCCGCCCCGCCGGCGGCTTCGCCCTTGGGGAAGCGGATGGCGACCGGGCGTTCGTACCCGAACGCGGCTTTCAGCATATGCCGCATTTCATTTCCATCGCGCGGGGCCATGAGGACCATGTTCGGCATGTGCCGAAGATAGGCGATGTCGTTGATCCCCTGATGAGTCGGACCGTCGTCGGGCACGAGGCCCGACCGGTCGAGGGCAAAAACGACGGGAAGATTCTGAAGGCAGACATCGTGGTAGACCTGGTCATAGGCCCGCTGGAGGAACGTCGAATAGATGGCGCAGACGGGCCGCCGTCCCCCGACGGCCAGGCCGGCGGCGAAATTCACGGCATGCTGCTCGGCGATCCCGACGTCGAAAAACCGGTCCGGCCGCTTCTCGGCATATTCCAGAAGCCCCGTCCCCTCGCACATCGCCGCGGTGATGGCCACGACCCGGCCGTCCTCGCCGGCGATCCGGATCATCGTTTTTCCGAAAATCTCGGAATAGCTGGGCTTGCCCCCGTGCGAGGTCGGCTCGCCGGAATCGACGTCGAACGGCGGAGCGCCATGAAAATGGTCCGGGCTGTTCTGGGCCGGGATATATCCGCGGCCTTTTCGGGTGACACAGTGGATCAGGACCGGACCGTCGGTCACGGCCTTGGCTTTTTCGAACACCTCGACAAGCGACGGCAGGCTGTGGCCCTGGACCGGGCCGACGTAACGGAGGCCGAGCTCTTCGAACACCAGGCCGGGAAAGAACGTCTTCTTGATCATTTCTTCCAGGGCCCGGCCGGCTCGAATCATCGGGCCGCCCACGCCGGGAAGGGATTTCAGCAGGGTTTTGGCCCGGTCCTTGACCCGGAGGTAATGCTGGCCCGAGGTCAGGTATCCGAGGTATTTGGAAATGGCCCCGACGCTTTGGGAGATCGACATTTCGTTGTCGTTGAGGACGATGATCAAGGGGAGGCGGAGGTGGCCGATCTGGTTGAGGGCTTCCCACGAGACGCCGCCGGTGAGCGAGCCGTCGCCGACCACGGCGATGACCCGGAACTTCTCTCCGCTCATGTCGCGGGCGACGGCCAGCCCGAGCGCGGCCGAAAGGGCGGTCGAAGCATGCCCGGTGTTATAAGCGTCAAACGGGCTCTCCTCGCGGGAGGGAAAACCCGAAAGCCCGCCCTGGCGGCGAAGCGAGGGGAAGCGGC